>CP007628.2:1360761-1700951 GCA_000688775.2 Streptococcus sp. VT 162 | reverse complement strand
AAGATTAAACAGAAACCTTATAGCGTTATTCTGATCGACGAGGTGGAGAAAGCACACTCGGAAGTTGTAGATTTATTTTTGCAGGTACTTGATGCAGGACGTTTGACTGATTCAACTGGAAGGCAAGTGAGCTTTAAGAATACGATTGTCATTATTACTACGAATATTGGTTCTCAAAAAATTATTAAGCAGTACGAATTGAAAGGGAATTTTAAAAAGCTAACCGATAGGGATAAAATTCAGTTTGAAAAGAGCATGACGTTGGAGTTGGAGACTAAATTCCGACCAGAATTTCTCAATCGAATTGAATATAAATTGATTTTTAACATGTTAGACGAGGAAGTGAATAAGGAAATTATTGTCAAACAGCTATCAGAAATTCAAGAAAGAATGAAGAATAAAAAGTTGACTCTCTCTTACGAAGAAAGTTTGGTTACTTATTTATTGGATGTAGGAACAAATATAAAGGACGGTGCACGGCCACTTGAAAGAGTGATTAAGCATAAAGTACTTCCTTTAATTTCTAAAGAGTTTCTGAACTTATCTGATCCCAACCAAGAGTATCATTTCCATCTTTGGGTAGAAGGTGATGCACCAGATGAGTATCACCGTGAAGACAAAAGAAAAATATTATTCGAGGTCGAAGCTGAAAATACGTCATTTGGTGAAGCATTATTTTCTTAAAACTCACCTTAAAAAAATGATTGTCCCTTTAAAAAATTTTTTTCAATTATCTATTATACTAACGTTGTCAAAAAAACAAAGGAGGATTTCTATGAAAAATTATTTGACAAGACAAATTCAGCAAGTAAAAACAAAATCACAGATGTTTTTATTAAGCCTTTCCCTATTCCTAACAGGATCTACAGTGTATGCGGACGATCCATTTGTTAAGTCGGATAACTTGGCAAAACAAGGAATTACAAAAGTTCAGCTAGTCAGTGTTGCGCTATTTGGTCTAGCTGCCGTTGTCACCTCGCTCATTTATGCGTTTGGTGGACGGGAGTTAAAAGCCTCAATGAAAAAACATTGGGTATCAATTGCAATTGCAATTATTGGTGTTTCAGCGGGACCAAGTATTATTGAATGGATTTTTGATTTCGTGAAAAGTTAAGGGGTGGTGATTTATGGCTTTTTCACTCTTTAATAAAGGTCGCTGTACGATTACAGATGATCTATTTCTAGAAATTACCTGGGAAGATGGAAGAGGTCCAGAGGATGATAGTGAGTTACTTGCTATCATCGATGTATTGGATCATAGTTCAGGTTATTCTCAGCGGATTTCAAAAAATTTCCCCTACCTAACATTTCAACAGGCAGAGTTGTTATTTAGAGAGTTGAAACAGATGTATGGTCAGTTTCAGCTGAAAAAAGTAGCAATCGCCCATCTGGAAGGGAAAAGCGTGGTAACAGAAGGAGAGGTTTACGCTAGTCCATTTCTGATTACTGAAGACTATGAAAACCTCTTGCTTCCCCTCATTCAAGCGATACTTACTCGCTCTGAATTTGCAAATTACAGCTATCAAGAAAAAAGGGAGTATTTTGAGAACCAGATTTATCCTGTATATAAACAAAGTATGGGATTGTCTGATTCTTCTCTTCCTATTTTCCCAGCTGAAGGTGAGACGATGGCTGTTTCACAACCCAATCGCCTACCACCTGCTCCAAATGCAAGGGAACAAACAGATGTTGTGTCTCCCGTATCTCAAAAGCAATCAGTTTCTCTGAAGAAATTTTATCTATTCTTAGGTTTTTTAGGAGTGCTTGCAGTAGTAAATATCGTTGGTGTATTTTTTGCTTTCGCTCAACTATCAAGCCAGTCTGAAAAAGTAAATTTCTTATATCAGGAACAAAAAAATACTCAACATCTTATCTCAACGAAAAATGAAGTTGATGTATTTAGTCGTCATTTCTTACCTTCTTATTACTCGGGCAAAAAAGAAAATCTAGTAGATTTTCTTTCTGAAGGTGATGCAAAATTTACCAAACCAAAAGAAGGGATTTTACAATCAGTTATTTTAGAAAAATTGAATTATGATTCAGAAACTCAAAAATATACGGTTTCCTATATCTTGTCCGTCAAAAAAGGGGATAAATCATCTAGCGTTAGATTAACCTTTGATGTAAAAGCTTCTGATTCTTCAAAATATGGATTTGTTGTAGAAACAGAACCAAAAGAATCAAATTATCTTAAAAATTAGAAAAGGAAAAATTAAAATGAACAAGAAACAAGTTTTAGCTGCACTAGCACTTTCAACAATCGCACTTGCACAAGCTGGATTTGTATCAGCTGACGAGCTTACACCGATTGATTCTTCTGCCCCAGCAACAGAAGTTGTTACGCCGACAACACCTAACGCTTCAACAGAAACAGAGGCACCAGCAACTCAGCCAACAGAGCCTTCAGTTACTCCAGTTGACCCAACAACGCCAAGTGTACAAGACAAAGACAACGCAGGAAGTCTTGACGGGGTACCAACAGACAACCCAGCTACTTCTGATAAGCCACAGGATAAGGATAATGCAGGTAGCCTCGATGGTGTACCAACACCATCAGATAAACCACAAGACAAAGACAACGCAGGAAGTCTTGACGGAGTGCCAACTGATAAACCAGCGCCTTCAGATAAGCCACAGGACAAGGATAATGCAGGTAGTCTTGATGGAGTCCCAGCTGAAAAGCCAAAAACTACTGATCAAGCGAACCAACAAGGGAAGTCACAAATTGGAACTACTTCAACTTCAACAGGTCAAGTAGTGCATGACGTGACAAAAGAACCAGTTGAAACGAATACAGGAGCTTCAATTGTTAGCACGCAAAACGGAAACGTAGTCCTTTCAAATGGATCTGTAGTAGCTCCTGAAGAGATCGGTGGTACTGTTAACGAAGATAAGACTATCTCTGTTACTGATAAAGAAGGCAAACTTAAAACACTTCCAAACACTGGAACTGCAGAAAGCATTCTAGGTACGATTGGGGCTATGTTGTTGACGGCAGTCAGCTACGTCTACAAGAAGAAACTATTTTAATTAAGTGAAGGAGAAAGAAAAATGACAGAAAAAACACAAGGACACGGATATTTCCGTAAGAAAAAATGGGCTAAAGGCCTAGTATCAGGAATTGCAGTTGCAGGGATTGTAGCCTTCTCTGCAGGTTCAGCATTTGCGGATGAAGCAGTTCAGCCTGAAAGCAAAAACGACAATAACATTTATGCTACACAAGCTGGTAAAGCAACAGGAAGCCAGTCTGTAGCGATTGATAATGGAGCAGTTACAAAGGCTGCTGAAAAAGCAAAAGAAGCAGGGGTGAACGTTTCTGAAACTCAGATTGTTGATAAGGGAACAGATACCACTGCTCCAAAACTTGAACAGTCTAAGTCTGAGATTAAACAAGATCAGGACAAGCAAGTCAAGGAACTTGAAGAAGCGACTACAAAACAAGTTGAAAACAATACAGCCTTCAAGGAAGCGCAAAAAGCTATTCAAGCTAACAATCAATTTGTAGCTGATGAAAAAGCTAAGCATGAAGGGGAAACAACTGTCACAGTGACGAATGACAGTTCGACTGCTACAGATGGTTCAGCAGACAAAAACAAGAAAGCTACTCAAACAGCTAAACAGGTCTTGTCAGATAACCAACAAGCCGTAACAAAATACCTGGGTGAAAAATCTAACTATGATGCTACTGTTGAACAAGCTACTGCTCTAAACAAAGCGGTAGAAAGCGCATCTGAACAGCTGAAGAAAGAAAAGGTTGACGTTAAAGTCGTTACACGTACGGTCTCTTCAGTCGCAGAAGTAGAAGCATTGAAGAAACAAAATGACCAGGCTATTGCGGCTGCAAAAGGCAAAGTGGAGCTTAACAAAGCCCTCATGGCTGCCTACACAGAGAAGAAGAATGCTAGTGATCAAGTCAATCAAGATGCTGATCGTAAATCAACAGATTTGAAAAACTCTGGTGTACTTTTAACCTCTAAAACTCAAGAAGTTTCTTCAGCTGATGAAGCGAAGCAAATTGGGAAACAAAACCAACAAGCTTATGACCAGGCTAAGAAAGCACAAGCAGACTGGCAGAAGAAATACAATGAACTTCAGTCTAAGACCAACACTGAAGGGTACACAAAAGAAGTAGTCTTGCAAGCTCTGAGCCTTTCTACAGCTAATCCAAATGCTAACGTAAAATCTAGTGCTTCTGGCGCTAAAGAATTGACTACAAGCTATATCGGTTCTTCAAGTGGAAATTCTGGATATGGTCGTATTCTTGATTCTACCAAAGTCTTGAAATATCGGGATGTTGGAAATGGTTGGAAAACAGAAATCGATTATACTGGTTTGAAAGGTTTGACTGTCTCAACTGCGGATGGTAAAAAACAGGATATTTCTCGTATCCACCGTAAGTTTGAAATCATCAACCAAGGGGAAACGGGTCTAATTGACGTTTATGTATTGAATGATCCTACTGAAGGATTTGTAGCTGCACGAAACGACGGAATTGGGACAACTTATGACTATATGCGTTTCAGAGTCACAGATACCTACTACTACAAGGTGGATGGGAAAGAAGTGGCCTTTAATGCTTCAGAAAAGACTCCAGCAGCCCTTACTTATTCATCACTGAACTACAACAAGATTGGATGGGAAGGTGCAGGAGCTGTCAATGGTAAAAACGTTGAGATTAACGGTTCAACTGTAACCTACCACAAAAATGATGGTTATAACTATGCTGATGATTACAATACAGCGGAAAAGGTTGGCGTAACGTGGGATACTTCTGACTCGCCTTACCAATACAAGGGAGCTGCGCTTGGTGTCTTTAAAGAAGGGACAGCGTTCTCGACTGATTTTACTCAATGGGATGGTTACGCAGAGTCAAATGGCCAAACTTATTGGTTCGCTTTGAATACGAAGGTTGTAGCGCCAGTTGTTGAAGTTCCAGCTGCTGCAACCATTACTAAAACAACCGTGAAACCAGTTAAGCCTGAACCTGTATCAGCTGAGTTGGTCAAAGCAAAGAATCCAGTTAAGCCAACCTTGGCGCTTAAAACTCTTTCTGAAACCAAAAATCAGAAATTATCTGCAAGCTACCACGGCTATAAATTACAGTATAAGCCAGTTGTAACTAAATCTGTAGCAGATACAGATAAGACCAATACAAACGGTCAAACAGTTGCTAAAAATGCTACTCAGCTTTATACATTGCATCATGACAATATTTATGCGAACCTTAAAAAAGGTGACAAGATTACCATCATTGATCCACTCGAAGCTGGAGCAGTTCCTGATGTTGCCGTTACAAAGGCAGCTGCAGAGAAAGCAGGATGGGGCGTTGCTTACGATGCAGGAAAGAATACCTACACCTTTACTGCAAGCTACGAAGGGAAGCGTCTAGCAGCTCCTGTGATTACCTGGAAGCCAATCTATGATAAAGGTTTTTATGACAACACTTATAAAGTGTTAGTGAATAAATACGAGGTATACTCAAACACTGTTACCACCAAAACACCAAAACCACCAAAACCAGTCAAAGCTGTTTTGGATCGTTCTGGTAAGGATATCAACGGTGCAACAACATTTGATCGCAACGTGACCTTCCGATTGGTGACTGATTATAGTCCATACACCAAAACTCTTGCTTCAGCACAAGCGCTTGGTAAGAAGTTTGCTATTTTGGATGATGTCCAAGATGGTGCATTCTCAGTTTATCAAGGTAATATCAAAATGACTGCTGCTGGTAAAGACGTAAAAAGCTTGTTTGACATGCATCACGTGCTTTCAGACAAAGGACGTACCGATGCAATCAATAAAATCCTGAAGGAATTGAACCTGCAACCTAGAGGAGAGTTCTATCTCTGGGTAGCGAAGGATTCTAAGAGTTTTTACCAAAACTACGTGAAACAAAATAAAAACGTGACGATTGATCTCCCAGCTAAACTCCTGGTTAAAGCAGGGGAGAAAGTCAAGAATGACTTTAAACAAATTGACTTTGGTAATAGTTATCAGTCAAATCTTGTAACAGTTGAAATTCCAAATGTTAAGCCAGAAAAACATGTACTTGATAGAACCGGCAAGAAAGTCCTTGATGGCAAAGAAGTTCAGCTAGGTGATTTTGTTCAGTACCTTCTTGATGGAGTAACTGTTCCAGAAAAACATGATACATTGTACCAATATGACGGTTTGGATAAGCTTGATACTAAGCATGACCGCTATACTGGTAATTGGAAGGGTATCATCAAGGGTACAGAATACACAGCAGAAAAAGAGCTAACGTTGCCATACGATGTTATCCTGAAGAATGGTAAAGTGATCAAGGCAGGAGATAAGATTTCCAAAGGTAGCTCTTATGCCTTTACCTTTGAGTTCAACCAAGGTACTAATTCAGAGTTCATCAAGAAACTTGTGACTGTTAAGTGGGATGCCAAAGGTGGGCAATGGTCTTACGTTATCAATCAAGACTTCCTAAACTCTTTAGGAGTAAAAGGAACCTTTGATGCAGATTTCTACATCGAGGCGGAGCGTATTGAAACTGGTGATAAGATTGAGAATACTTTCATCAATATTGTCAATAAACAAGAAATGACTGCCAAGGTTATTACTCGTACACCAGAGCCACCTAAACCAAAACACCCAGAAAAACATGCGCTTGATAAAACAGGTCAGAAAGTTCTTGATGGCAAAGAAGTCCAGCTAGGTGAATTGATTCAGTACCTTCTTGATGGTGTAACTATTCCAGAAAGACACCATACGTTGTACCAATATGACGGTGTGGACAAGCTTGATACTAAGCATGACCGATATACTGGTAACTGGACTGGTATCATTCGTGGTACAGAATACGTTGCTGAAAAAGATTTGGTTCTTCCTTATGATGTCATCCTGAAGGATGGTAAAGTAGTCAAGGCTGGTGACAAGATTGCTAAAGGCTCTGCTTATGCGTTCCAATTTGAGTTCAACCAAAGTACAAACTCGGACTTTATCAAGAAGGTTGTAAAAGTAACTTGGAATGAACAAGACGGTAAGTGGGCTTACACTATTGACAAAGAGTTCTTGAACTCTTTAGGAGTCAAAGGTAGCTTCGATGCGGACTTCTACATCGAAGTAGAGCGAATCTCAGCTGGAGAAGTCGAGAATACTTTTGTCAATATTGTCAATGGACAAGAAATGACTGCCAAGGTAACAACCCACACTCCACCAAAACCTGAAGAACCTGGAAAACCAAATCCCCAACCATCACTTCCAAATACAGGATCAGCAGCAAGCATGCTTCCAGTTGTGGGAATGGTTTTGGGATTATTGAGTCTTGCAGGCCTTCGTAAGTCGAAAGAAAACTAATTTGACGAACTAAAATGAAATGATGACCACAAGTTGAATAAAGACTCTCTTGTGGTCTTTATTGAAAGGAGAAAAAATGCAAGTATTTATCGCTTCTGGACGTGTTGCATTCATTCCAAATGATGCAGTGGGCCGAACTCCAAACGGTCACGTCAGTTTCAAATTTGAATTTGTTTGTGATTCGAGTATGACTGATGATACAAATAAACCAATCCCTAGTTTCTTCCATGTACAAGTTTATGGAAAACAAGCGGAATTGATGGCTCAGAGCCTATCTAAGGGCTCTCCAATTCTCTTAAAAGGAGAAATTATCCAACGACCATATAACGATGAACAAGATCAACGTCGGACGTATCAGTTTATTTCACCAAACCAACAAGGAGGAATCACTTTCCTTGAAAATAAGGAGGCATCTAACCGACGTAAGCAGGAACAACAGGGCTTTTCTCAGCCGACACCAAGTTCTAATCCTCCATCCTATCCTGAACCAATAGATGTGGATTCCCCATTCTAAAGGGATTGAAAGCATACAAGGACACTTGTGTGCTTTTTTTGTGGTTTATTTATTGTATAAAAAGTTATATAACTTATGGTATAACAATATCTTTTGTCCCTTTAACAAAGAATTTGATATTATCCCTTAGAATAGAGGGGAATTAAAAAATAATAAGAAAGGAGTGCAACAATGGCAAGACAAAAATACAATTATCTGTCTGATGAATTGATTGCAGAATCTCTTCAGGTGACCAATTACTTAGAACAAAGTCGATCCAGTCGATTGAATGTTCTTCAGTTGGATGGAGAGAAATGGTTAGAAAGTTACTTTCACCGTTATGAAAAAGCCTCTCCAAGGCTACAGTTTCACATATTTCTCTTTTCGAGCTTCTATACTCGAAAAATGGAATGGTTCTTGGAAGGTGTGAGGGGGTAGTAGTTTGTTTGAGTTATTTGAAGTAGTATTTTACACCCTTATCCAAGTGATTCGAGCCAGTTGGTTCAATACCCTCCTTTTTCTAGGAGTTGCAGGTTATTACCTCTTCAGATTCTTTCAACCTTACTTTTTAAGGCAGTATCAGCGGTTACTAAAAAGCAAGAGTTTTCTTCAGCAGATTTTTAAAAGAGGTTGGAAAGGTCGCAAAGCGATTGATTGGGAACAGGTATGGAAGCAATCAGCCAGAGGGCTGTTCAAATGGGTAAAGTTATTGATTCCAAAAATCATTGCGCTTGTCTCCCTCATTCTTTGGAATATTCTCTTTCGAATTGTTTATATGATTCCCTTTGTAAAACGGGAACGAAAACGGTTTGATAAAGAAATGAAACCGATTCTTTATTTTAAAAGTTATCGCAGCTTCGTTTATATGGGATTAGGTTTTAGCTTTATTGCTTTTATCTTAACCAATTACCTGGTTACTGTTTTGAGAGCTACAATCCGCTTTCTCTATTTTAGTGCCTGGTCGTTTAAAGATGCTAGTAAGGCCGTAAACTTTGACTTAAACAGCCTCTTATTTCAAAGTTTATTGAACGCTAAAGTCTTCTTAATAGCACCAATTTTAGCATTTCCAATCTTTTTACTGGGATTAGTTTTCGCCTGGAGATCTGCCTGGGTGAACTTCGAGCAGTTTCGAGACTATAACAACAATGAAGAAGGAGATGACCGATTTGTGACGATCAATGAAATTCGTCGTCAATACAAAAAGATCCCCAATAAAGATTTAACTTATCCAGGTGAAGGTGGAGCTCCTGTACTTCATGAACTGACTCATGATTTAGCAGGACAAACACTGAGAACTCAAATGTTATGGCAAAATAGAAAAATGAGCCGATACGTGACAAATGCGGAGCGGATTTTAGGCATGTTAGCTTTTCCTTCTGGATATTATTACATTGAAGATAAGCCGACGAATCTGTTAGGAATTGGGATGACTCGTTCAGGTAAGGGTGAAGGTCATATTACTCCAGCAATTGAAATCAACAGTCGTGCTGAATTGCAGCCATCGATGGTACTAGCAGACCCGAAAGGGGAACATTATCAAGCCTCCTACAAACTCATGAGGCAACGTGACTATGATGTCAATGTTCTTTCTTTCCAAAATATGGATTGGTCTATGTCTTTCAATCCGCTAGCTCTAGCCATCGCTGCCGCAAAGAAGGGCTACTATGAGAAAACTCAAACCTATGTCAATGCAGTCGCAGAATCAATTTATCCGAAACAAAAAGGTGGAGAGAGGGGGAATGCTGAATACTTCCGTAAGTCATCTATATCCCTGTTTAATGCACTTACAATGGCTTTGATGGATCGAGCTAATGAAACCGTTCAAAATGGTGAAGACGATGCCTGGGATACCATTACGATCCCTAACGTTGCGAAATTCTTGGCGACAATGGGGTCTGAAGAAGTCTTTGTAGATAGTGCTGGAGAAATCGTCGAGAATCCAAGCAGAGAACAACAAGTGTCGAAAAAGTCAAAAATCACAGTCTATTTTGATAATTTGAGACAAGTCAATCAACAACAATTCTCGAAATTTAGACAAATGGCTGATATCGAATTTCGTGCTTCTGACTTTGGTGGTGATGAGACTAAAGGGAATGTCTACTCTAGCATGATGACAGGAATCAACCTGTTCTTGCAAGACAACGTGGCCAAACTGACTTCTAAAAACTCTATTGATTTAGAGTCTGTTGGCTTCCCACGTCGATTATCTGTCAAGTTGAGATCAAGCACCAATAGTCAACTTAAAAATGAGTTCAAGCACAAAACTGCTAAAGTAACGATTACAGGATTGAAGAAGTGGGGTAAAGTCGAAAAGAAAGTCGATTATATAAAGCAAGCGACGGCTTTAGTTGACGGGGAAGGCTATCTTACTTATGCCATTGAGCCTAAACTTCCAGATCAGTTTACGGTAACGATTGATTTCAATCATAAGAACAATGGGCATTCCCCTGTTCGAGATCAAATCTTTCAATTTTCAGCTGAAAAAGTCTATCGAAGAAACGGAGATAGTCTGGAACTAGATGAGTATAGCAAGAAGCCGATTTTAGATCATATCGATATAACCGTCCTTAAGAATAAAGAAGATACCAAAAATCTTCTTCAGGAGTCGGATATTGAACTGGTCTATTCAGATAAACCGAAAGTCATCTACCTGGTAACACCGCCAAACCGAACAGAGTATAATGGTATTGTTTCGTTATTTTTAGATCAGCTATTCAATGCTAACTATGAGCTTGCTCTCTCAAGTGGTCGTAAATGTATTAATCGGATTCTCCATATCTTAGATGAGTTTACAAATATCCCTGCGATTCCTCACATGGATACAAAAATATCTATTGGATTGGGACAAAATATTCTCTATTACCTATGGATTCAAAATCTGGAGCAATTGGATGATAAATACGGCCAAAATGTTGCTCGAACCATTATGGACAACTGTTCATTGAAGGTTTATGTTAAAACAACATCTTCAGATACCAATAAGAAATTTAGTGCTGACCTGGGTACACGTACCATCACCAGAAGACGGCGCTCCAGCAATATCTTGGACGAAGCCAATCCAAATGTAGCTGTCGAGAATCCAAAACAAGAGTTGTTGACACCAACACAATTGGCCAAGCTCCAGGAAGGAGAAGCGGTTATCTTACGTGGAGTCAAGGGACGGGATAATGCTGGACGTAAGGTCACAACGGATCCAATCTTCGCACATGATAAGAACAGCTTCCCTTACAAGTACATGTTTTTACAAGAGGAGTTTGATACATCGATGACTCTTGCGGATATTCCAGTCGAAAGTGCGCACCGTGAGCTAGAACTTCAGGAGATCGCAGTTGATGCAGGTACAGCCTTCAACAACATCATAGACTGGAGGCAACGTTTGACCATGCCTCTCCTCAGCAACAATGGAGAAACTCCTAAACTATCAGGTCGTCATAGTAAAGGACAAAAGGTACAATCCCAATCATTTACTTCCACAGATGAACTATTTCAGGCAACTGTAGCTAATGTCATTCAAGGCGACTATGATTATTATGATGATGGAGACGACTTCTTTGCGGATGAAGTTATCTAAAAAGATATACAATAAGTTATATAAACACTTGCAAGAAAAAAAGCTGTTTGCTATAATAAAATAAACAATGGTTAGGAGATTAATGATGAAAGCAAAGTACTTTTTAAGAATTGTTTTAGTAGGTTTAGCCTTGATTATACTTGGAGCTTGTGGTCAAAAATCACCTGATTCTATTGCTAAAAATGTGCTAAAAGATAGCTATACAGGCTTTTCACAAGAAGATGGTTATGAGAGTCTTGATTTTAAAGGTGGAGTAGGAACTACCTTAAAATTTGACAAAGAAAAGCGAACTATTTCAAATAACGACGGTGAAAGTATTAACTACAGTGTGCTTTCAGAAGAACAAGTAAAGTCGATTCCAGCCTCTTTCAGGGGAACTATTGTTAGTTTAGAAAGTCAACTGAAAGGAAAAGACACTTTTACAATCGCTGTTGATTATAGGGATATAGGTAAGCCTGAAGAAGCAGAGGCTTATTATCAAGTCGTCTTGACCGAGGGTGGTAAAAAAATCCGAATCATTGAGCTACGTCGTGGCTATAAAGAAGACAATGCTTTCTATGATTTTAATGGAACAGCAGATTAACTTACAGAAAAGTCTCAATTACTTGAGGCTTTTTTGTTGTCAGAATTTCATTGTCCCTTTAAAAACGATTTTGTTATTATCGAATATGATAGGGGTATCTTAAAAAGAAAGAAGGTACCTTTAGTGCACTATCAAACCTTTTCAGATTTGATGAATGAGGTCAAGGATCTCAATGGTGAAATCACAGGCGAGAATGCAAAAAAACTGGCGGAATTCTATTCCTACTGGGGAAACTATTTAGAACCGACTCCTGCATTTATGGCATTTCTAGCCTATTTGCCAGGAGGGATTGCCAAGGCTCTTTATCAAATCACTTCCAGCCTAGAACATGTTTTTAATAATATGTTCAAGCTCTTTGGGCTTTTCGGATATTTGGGGGATCAGAAGACAGTCATTGGTCAATTTTTCTACTGGTTTCAGATATTAGGAACGTCCTTGTTTACTCTGATTTTGGTTGTGTCGGTCGTCGTAGGAGTCTTTACTAAGCCAGTAAAGTATAAGGGGGTGATTATTAATTTCCTTTTGGTAACTGCAGTAACCTCGGTTTTGCCTTTAGCTTTGACCACCATCTCAACAGCAGTGGCACAGGATGCCATGTCTATCCAGACAGTCTCCAGTGAAGCGCCATCTGGTAGTCAACCAACTTCCTCCTTGGCTCTTCAACCTATGAAAAATAATGTGGTAGACCTAAAAGTCTTAATATACAAAGATTTTTCTACAGAGTTGTTTCCAATGGATGATTATGGCTATATCAAGCCTGTTCAGGAGGGTTCTACCCCTGTCAATAATATCACGGATAATTCTGACCAACGTGATACGGCAGATTTTGCGACCAAGATTGATTTTGGAGCAAACTATGGTACGACAAATCCAAAAATGTTAGATGATATACAGAAAAACGACAAAGTAGCAGGAATTAAAGGATTGTTCCTACATAAGTTAAATTCCAATAATACTGGAGTTGAAAGTATTACAGAACACCGAGTCATTAATCAATTGAGTGCTTTTGAATCCGTTTATATGCGCTATAAAGTCAACTGGATAGGGATGTTCCTCCAGTATATTATCCTTGTTGTTCTATTGGTCAGCATGATCATTAAGCTCGTTAAATCAATCTTTGATATTCTGATTGAAGCAATGATTTCTCCAATTCTTGGATATAGTTCTCTATCAAATTCAAAGAAATATAAAGAGTTGTTAAGAACCATTGGAGGTGCCTTAGCAGGAATCTTCTTTGAGGTTATTATTATGCGTGTAACACTTGAGATTTTCAGAGATTTACCAATCCTTTCTGTTTCAGCAGTATCTAAGCTTTCTGGCGGATTCTTTGATGGGCTGAACATGTGGGAGCAGTGTCTTGCAGCTGCCTTTGTCTATATTGGAGTATTCTTTGCGGCAATGCAAGGAGTGGCCATGATTGAACGCTGGCTTGGAGTTTCAACAGGACATAGCGAAACAGCTCAACAATTGCTTGGTGCTATGATGATGGGCAATGCCTTTGCGGCTGGAGCAGGAGGTGTCTTTAATGGCGGTATGGCGCTTGGTCAATTTGGTATGGATATGGCTAAAAAAACTCCAGATGCCCTGTCTAAAGGCAGTCAGATTCTGGGGAATAGTCTTGCCAGAACTGGAGGTGGTATTCAAGGTGCTTTGAACTCTATAAAAGACCAGGGCTTGATGAATGCGGCCAAAGGTGGTGTAAGTAATATGGTTGATTTAGCAGAATGGAAAGCATTTGAAGCCATGCAAAATACGAAAGGTGCAGTTGGCAATGCTTTAAATAACTTGGATGATAAAGCCGCCTCTGCTCAAAATGCGACCTATAACGCTTTGAAAAACGATGCGGTTCCTGGAATTGATCAATTTGGACCAGTTGACATTCCTGAGCCACCAATCGCTCCAGGAACAACGGATGCACCTATTGTTGATTCAACTCCTTCAGCTGAAGAAATAGGGTCCCCAATTCAAGATTCACCTCATCTAACTGGAGGAACGGAGCCACCAATCCAAAATTCATCTCATCCAACCGGAGGATCAGCATCACCAACTCAAGATTCATCTCATCTAACTGGAGGAATGGAGCCACCAACCCAAGGTTCATCTCCATCAGTTGTAGAATCGACACAAGCACCGAAACAACCAGACTCTTCTCAACAAAAGTTTCAACAGAGCATGAGTCAAATGAATTACATGAACCAACAGATGCAACAAGCAGGACAGCGTATGCAGGGAGGACGTCATATCACAGGTGCTGAAAGTCCTGAAGAGGAGGAATAGGATGAATTATGGATTTAACAGGGAAGAATATTGTTATCACAGGAAGCTTACGTCCTCTAACTAGAGAAGAAGCCATACGATTTTTAGAAAGTAAAGGGGCTGTCGTGCAAAACTATGTGTCTTCTAGGACAGATATATTGGTTGTAGGACACAAGCAGTTGAATCTTTTTGATCCAGATAAAAGTTCTAAGAAGCATGATGCAGCGCTTAGAAGACTATCAGAAGGCCAATTGATTACTTTTCTTTCTGAAGAATCATTCTTTGATTTAGTTAAGAAGTCTCAAGATTGAGGCTTCTTTTATTGTGCAAAAAAGTATATAACTTTTTGTGTAATTACTTCCTGAAAGATAATGGCAAAAATGCTATTGTCCCTTTAAAAGATATTTTCGATTATTCATTATAATGTGAGTGTCAAAACAAATATAAAGGAGAAATTCATGTACGGTGAAAAATACGGTGTACCTAGAGATATCTATGCCAAAATTAAGATTATAGGCCTTCTTATCCTAGATATTGCTTTTGTAGGAATTACTGGAGTAATCGCTTTGAGCGTTGGCTTAAAAATCTTTCCTAAAAGCCAGTGGATACAGATGTTCGCATTCATTTTTTTAACACCAGTTCTGAGTTTGTATCTGGTGTTACCAGCTAACGGTGGCAAAAAGAATTGGCACAGCATGTTTCTTTTCTTCAGACGAAGAAGAAAACGTTATATTAGCTTGAATTATATCAGAAGGAGAAAACCATAATGGCGATTAAACAAATTCAACCTCCAAAAAATGAGAAACGTCCGCTGGGACGTATTCAAGAAACAAAGAAACAAACGCAGGAATATTTTGATTTGCATTCTTGCGTTGAGTTGTTGGATGTAAAATCAATCATTCCAAACAGCCAGGCTTATATCCAGTTAGTTGATTATGGCTACTTGCAGCTGATGGAGATACCAGGTAAAGATCTAGGTTCGATGTCTTATAACGAAGTTATGAGAACCATTGAAAATTTTGAAACCTGGTTGACTCGATTTGGACCGAATATCCAAGTGGAGACGACAACTTTGCCAACAAATACAGACACGCAAATTTCTGACTTGCGCCATCATTTGGATTTAGTGCGACAAGATATGTCCAAGTTATCAGTAAACGATAGACGTTTTTTACAACTCAAGGATCGTGAGATTTGGCTTCAAAGCCAAATTAAAGTTGAAGAAAGCATCCGACAAGAAGTCTATAATACAGAGTTTATACTGTGGCTATTTGCACCTACAACAACTGAATTGGACGAATTGGTTCGGAAGGCTAAAACCTATGGAAATAATGATTTTGTTCCACAAAATATCAGCTACAGGAAGAAAATTCAAATTATAAAGCAATACAACAATATGAATGAGAAAGTGTAGGAGGGATAGCATGCCTGATTTATCAAAACGTAGACAAAGACAACTAAAAAATGAAGGATATGACCTTGCTTTTCTTAGCCAGATTCAACCGCAAGGAAATATTGATTTTCAAAAGGATGACCGCTCCTGGATAAGTGGAGATGGGCACCATACGGTCTTACACTATTATGAGTATCCAACTGAAGGGATGGATCGTTTTTGGCTTTCTGAATTGTTGTTGATTCCTGGTACACGTTCCTTCCTGTCACTGTACAAGGAGGATAACAGACAGCTTCAAAAAGAGATTGAGGACTCTATTGAAGAGAAGTCAACACGGATTACAAACAATAGCAAACTAACCAATAATCGGAAAGAACTAGATGAGATTGATAATCTTAATAAACTAAGCCGTGAAATTGATAAGCGAAATATAGCTATGTATGGGATGTATATTCGTGTCTTTGTGTTTGCATCAACAAAAGAAGAATTATTTAAGAGGGTTGAAGAAGTCAAAGACAAAACGTCGAAATTCAAATCCACTATTCTATCTGGAGAATTAGATTTTGAATACCATGCCCCATTTATTCCAGCTGAATATCAGATTGATTTGCCCAATCATCGAAGAGGAATACCGACTCCAGCTCACTCAATAGCTGGTGGATATTTCTTTAATCATACGAAGCTAGAAGATGAGAAAGGTTTCTATCTGGGATGGACTCCAACAAATGGAGCGGTAAACTTCAATTTTCTAGAACGTGACGAGAAAAGAACACGATCCTTTATGATCCTATCTGGAAATCCAAAGATGGGACAACGATCTTTTCTTATGAAACACACAGATGGTCTCTATGCGAAGGGTCATTATATTCGCAACTTTGATGCTACTGGCCAGTTTCTTGATCAGACACGAAAACAACATGGATTGATTCTTGATTTATCAGGAGAGGCTAACCGTATCAATATCTTCCAGGTATTTCCAACAGTAACCAATGAAGCAGGAACTGAAATTGATAAGAAGAAATCTTACAACCTTCATATCGAGAAACTGAAGAGTATCTATAAACTCCTGAATAATGAAGTGACAGGAGACGATTTAATCACATTTGGAACTCTCCTGAATGATTTCTATATTGAGGAAGAGTTGTGGGCTCGAAATCCTTCGTTGAATCCAGAAAAACTGAAAGCGACGGATATTGTAAAGGAAGAGTATCCCATTCTGTCTGATTTTATTTTGTTTGTTGATGCCTACAAACGTCGACTGGAACAAACTAGTGCGGATAAAGCCGAACACAAGGCTGTTAAGCGTATTTACAATACGTTTAACGAACTATTGACAACAAACGCAGAAATTTTCGAGGGAACAACCGAATTTCAAGATATTTCTTCAGAGCAAGTTGTAACATTTGACTTCTCAGGGTTGAAGAACGCCCCTCATTTGTTAAATGTTCAGATATTCTCTGTTCTTTCACTTGTCTCAGCTGATATTGTCAATAACGGAAAACGCTGTAAGCAATTACTGAAGAGACGTCCTGACTTAACGGAGATGGATATGCAGCACTATATTGTCAATATTAGTGGGGCACAGACACTCATTGACCCTAAGCATGAAAGTAGTGTCAACCTTCTAGCCGATATGATTGATACAATGGGCGAAAACTTTGCTGGTGTTGTATTGTCTGTTAATTCACTGCGAGGGATTCTGTTTGAGACAGGGGTCGGTACTCATAAGGATCCATACGTGACGGCAGTCCAGAGGATTTTTGGACTGATGCAATATAGAGTTTTCGCTCAGACGGATGAAACCAGTGTTCCTCTACTAGCTAACGCCTTATCTGGATCAATGAATCAGTCTGAACTAGAGACTTTGCCTCGTCTGGCGAAAGGACAGTTATTCATGAACATTGCGGGGGTAGGAAATCTGGTCTTTAACCAACAGCTGTTAGCCCCTGAAGTTGAGCGCTATGGCGGTATTGAGTAAGAAAGGAAGGTAAACCAGAATGGCCAAAAATAAACTAGGAATGATTGCCAGGACTAAGCAGAGATTTGATCAATACGTATTGATTCGTAAATATCGCATGCAACAAGAAAGAGATTATTTCGCTTCAGAGGGAGAATCTGATCCAAAACGCCTGGAAGCACAAAAAGAACGAGATAAGGAGTTTTTGAACGGTCTCAAGAAGATTGGAATAGGATTTATTGTATTTTTAGTTTTTTATGGAATTTTGCGAACAATATTAGGATTGTGGTAAATAAGCGAGGTATCCATGAAAAAAAAATTTAAACTGAAGATCCTCATTCCTTTTGTGGCTCTCCTATTAATTATCAATGTTGGGATAACCATGTTAGTTGGGATAATGGGAGCTGTAACCAATAATGGAAGAAATGATTGTGGTGCTGTAGAAACAACATCTTCAACTGGCGACTCCACAGTTTCTTCAGCTGATGGTTCCATCGATGACTTTGTAAAAAAGCATAAGGAAGCCTATATCCTGTCTTGGAAGGCAGGAGGTTTCCTACCTTCAGCTTCTATCACTCAAACAATGATAGAGAATGGCTTCAATTTTACGAATCCTAATGGTACTTCCTTCTGGAAAGCTCATAATATGGGAGGTGTTAAAACCTCTAGCAAAAGTAATTTTCCAGTTACTCTGGCGACGTATGGTGAAGATAGTGTTGATTTAAGTGGGACAAAGCCTGGAGCAAATGTAGGAGACGGCACAGGAGGAGCTTATACCTGGTTCTCTAGCTATGATGCAGGGATTGTAGGGAAAGCTGAGTTTATGGCTCACCAGACACTTTATAAAGGGGCTATAAACAATACAAATGGTATTGCTAGCCTATCTGCTATAGCAGATGGTGGATGGGCCACAGATGGCACTTATAAGAGCAAACTAACTGATATGTACCAAAAACTAGGTACGAAGTATCAGTGGCTTGATAAGGAAGCTATTGCTGCTCATGGTGAGAAACCTTATGAAGGAACCAGTACACAAGATACCAGTTCTCCAGATAGTGCGGTATCTTCTTCAGCTGAAAGAAGTGGATGTGGAGAGTCAGGTAGCAGTACAGATGGAACGGGAACTGTCCCTTCAGATGCGACTGCGTGGGGCTACAAACCAGAAGACTTACCAGATAGTTTGAAACCATTCATTATTGATCCTAAGAGTTTAGGCATGGATTATGCCAAGTCTACAGGATGGTATAATCCTGGAAGTGACGAGTATGCTGGACAATGTGTGAATCTTACAATTAGTATTGGAAATCACTTATGGGGTCATTCTGGTTCAGTTCAAGGTAATGGGAAAGATCAGGCAGCAGCTTGGGCATCAATATTTGGAAATTCAGTTAAAACTACACCCAAAAGAGGCGCTATTTTTTCTACACAGGTAGGAGGCGGAGGATATGGCCATACTGGAATTGTATGTCATGTTTTCGAAAATGGCTCTATCTTATTTGTAGAACAAAATACACCTCTGAGTGGTTGGGATCAGTACAAAACTCCATATACATGGAATTATCGTATTTGGACTAAATCACAACAACAAGAACAGGTAATCTCTTTTGCTTATCCAGATGACAGAGAAGCTAAATTAAGTTCAAATTAAAAGGAGGATATAAGATGATTGATTGGATAAAGGAGAATATGGTTGTATCGATTGTAGTAGGTATTCTATTGGTTTTGGCAGGAATAGGGATTGTATCGAGTTTCAGGCCATCTCAACAAACCAAAATAGAGGAAACGGCCCAGGTGAGTTCTTCAGGAACCGCTCAAAACGAACCGTCTTCCAAAGAGGAAACAGCAGATGAGAAGAATTATAGGACAGCTAAGCTAAAACTAGAACGTCCCTATGCAGAGGCAAGTTCAGAAGACAAAAAAGAAGTGTTAAAAGCCTTTGAAGAAGCAGTAGCAGATATAAAAAAGACGAATTTTCTGCCAAATGTCAAGGGAACAATTGAGAATCATTTATCTATGACACAGAATGCGATGGTTCAAACCTTTGCGATGGCTCTTCTGACGAATCAGTATGATTTTCAACCTGAACAATTGGAAGTGATGCCAACTGAATCAGATGATGTGATTCAATTTTTGGTTGTTCTAACTAAAAATGGAGAAGAGAACAGCTATTTCGTTGGAAATTTCAATACTACGGTTCAACAAATCCAGCTAAAAGCCTATGTTGGTGGAAATATAGGTGGTACATATGGATAACAAGTTGCACAAAAAGTTATATAACTTTTTGTGCTTTTATATTGACAAGTAAAGTTATTTTAGGTATAATTAAGTATATAAAAAGTTATATAACAAAATACACAATTGTCAAAGGAGGGAATCATGAAGATTCAGACAACAAACTTAGGAAAAGGTGGCGGTGGTAAGACTACAGATACCTTTAATGAAGGGGATTGGTTGGCACGTGTTAAGGGACTTAGAACACTACTCATTGATGGAGCTTGGGAATGCAATTTGACAAGAACATTTGATGTAAAATGTGAGAAAACTGTCTATGATATATTTACGACTGGAGAGTACGAAATTGTTCCAATATCAGAAAATCTCAGTTTGATTTGTGGTGATGAGCGTTTGACAGATGAGCAGTTAGATCTTGCTAGTCGAAACAACAAATATCTCCAGTTGTTTATGTGGTTTAGCGAACATTACGAAGAGTTAGAAGCACAATTTGATGTCATTCTAATTGATACGCACAATGATGAGAGTTTAGTTACAGCAAATTTTATAGCTGTATCAGATATTGTCTTGGCTGTTTCTGATGCCTCTCTTAATGGTTTTCGTGCCTGGTTATCTTTGAAAAATTTTGTAGACTTCATTAAGAGCGAAGCTATCGAAGTTATTACTAAGAAAAGCTATGTTAAAGCAGAACCTTATCTTATTGGAAATAAGATTAAGTACGTTGGAAACAATGTAACAGACACATGTAAACAATTTTTAGAAGTTGTTGAAGAAGATCAGGCTTACCTGGGATCTATCCAGGAGAAAGAGCTCATGGCTAAAAGTCTTGTGATCAGTCAGAGTGTATTTGAGCAACATGAAGAGATGACAGCTAACCAAAAAGAGACACATCAAAAGTTTTATGATAATATAAACTACGTATATGAAAATATTTTGAGTGTGTTAGAAGGAGAGGTAGCATGACAGAGAATCGATTCGCACAAGTAAAACAAACATTCCAAAGTACACCAAAGAGAGAAAAGACTCCTTCGTCTAGGAAACAAAATCAGGAGGCTAGAAAGTCTCCTGAGAGCTATAATAAAAAGCAAAGATATCCATTCTCTTTACATCATAATGTTCGATATGATATGTTAGATGCTTTAGTAGAGTATCATGGTGAGAAATCAGCTTCATCTTATATCGAGAAGATGATTATAAGAGAATGGGAAAAGATGCAGAAAAAAATTAAGTAATGAGATATCGGAAAGGATGATTTTTTATGATAGATTTTAGTAAAGAAATAAAGAAAAAAAATGATAATGACGATGAAGATCCACAATCAGGGAGAGATTATTTGCATGATATGAAGAAAAACAAAAAAATAAAGGACGAGGAACTTCTTAGAAAGTTGCACGAGGCACAGTCTAATATCTCCAGTTCAGATGAAAAATCACTTGAAATGGAGAAGGAATAATGAAATACTTATCAAATTTATCAGATATTCCAGAATTTTCTTCAGTAGCAACAGATTCAGGACAATTCTTTATTCCTCGTCCAATAATAGACAACCCACAGTTCAATGATTTGAAGAGTAGTGGAATTTTTCTCTACATGCTTTTATTAAATCGTTTAAGAGCTGCAGTTGACTTTGAATTAAAAGGATATGATGAAAATGGGAATACTTTTGTGTGTTACCCTATAGAGGAGCTAATGGAGGCTCTTCAATCAGGTAAAAGTAAAGTGATTTCTTTGAAAAAGAAGCTAAAGAATCATGGTTTAATTGAAGAAGTCCGCCAAGGGTCCAATCTACCCAATAGAATTTACTTAACAGATGAGATTTTAAAATATTACTGATAAAGTAGGAGGAATCTATGATGATTTTCATTGATATTAAAAGACTTGTTCAGCTGTTCTTTATTTTTATCGGAGCTATAGCTATCTATATGTTCTATAAGACATTTGGTCTTAGTATGGTGTTTATAGTCGTTTTAGGATTGGCCGTTTTAAAATTCGCTCCAGCTTTCCTTCCAGTTGTATTATTACTGTATTTGGGACTTCACTTTACAGGTGGTTTTTCCTTTATTGCAGATGGAATTGTGACAATTCTATGGAGTATCATTTTGATTCCAATGGCTATATTCACTATCGACATGAGCAAATCCTATTTTAGTAAAAAAGAGAAACCCTGGTATGACAAGTAAGAGTTTATCTGAAAAGATAGGCTCTTTTTTTTGTCAGAACAAAGGATTATTTGAACATTCAGGTCAAAATTTATTAAAATAAGCGTAATTTTAATAAGGGAGGATTCTGAATGGCTTTCTTTGATGAGAGAGAACTAAAAAATCAATTGCTGTTTCAAAATGCAAAAGAATTTTATAACTTTGTTTCTAGGTATGATGAGGAGATGATTCCAGTTATGAAAGCAAAGGGCTATACCTGTATTCATTCAATGGAGCGAACCGTCGCTTTTACATTTGGAGAGTTTACTTTCAGAAGAAGACGTTGGAAAAAGGGAGATCACTGGGTCATTCCAGTAGATGAGAAGTTAGGGCTTCAGAAGAACGTCCGCTTCTCATGGGAATTTATGTATCAGGTGGCTAAATTATCTACTTTAATGCCATATGATAAAGTAACTCAGGTGATCCAATTGACTTATCACATTTCGATAACAAAGCCAATTGTAGTAAAAGCTGTAAAAATTTGTGAGAAGTTATTAGAGGAAAGGGAAGGCTATCGATATTATGAAGAGAATAAAGAGGTTAGCAAAAGAAAAGCCCAGGTTATTTATATTGAGGGTGATGGTGTAATGGTCAAAGCACGTGACACACAGAAGGATAATAAGCATTACGATTTATCCCATTTTGTAGTCCATACAGGAAGCCAAAAAGTTGGCAGCAATCGATTTGAGCTCCTGGACAAAAAGGAATTTATTGGTCTTGACAATCGCTTAGTGAGGGAGCAGGTAATCGATTATCTATTCAATAATTACGAAGTTACGGATCAGACTTTATTGATTACGAACTCTGATGGAGGTCATGGATATACACCCTATGTTTTCAAAGATATTGCGAAGGTTTTACGAATTAAGCGCCACGAACATTTCTGGGATGCGTACCATGTAAATAAGGAGTTGAAGAATTATTTAAAATTTTACTCTGAAGATCTATTAGAGAGAGCTTTCCAGGCGATTAAGCAACATGACAAGCAGTTAATGAGAACTGTCCTAGATACAACTGAAAGTTATATCGAGACAGAAGAAGAACAAGAGTCATTTGAGAAGTTCAAGAGTAAAATATTGAGAAATTTCCAATTCACTAAACCAGCTGAACAAAGGGGATTCAGTCATGCAGGAATCGGGATAATGGAGAGTCAGCATCGTAAGGTCACCTATAGAATGAAAAAAAGAGGAATGTACTGGACACTTGCTGGAGCTGAAACGATGAGTAGGATAATTGTTTTGAATTATGAAGATTCTTTGAGGGAACTATTTTTTGGCAACTGGAGAGAAGATTATGAAAAATTTATTTCTTTAGAGGAAGTTTCTGCTTATACCATTAAAAAAAGAATGAGTAAAACGGGTAAAGAAAATACATCTAGATATCAATGTTACCCTGATAGTAAAAGATTATCTTACTTCCGAAAACAATAGAAGTACATAATAAAGTATATAAAAAGTTATACAACAACAACCTTTGAAAAAAAAGGTCTTTTTGTGCTACAATCAAACATAAAATGCTTGCACGGTGTGTAAAAATGTGTTATAATCTACTTAAATTAATCGAATAAAAAAAGACGAAAAGTGCGCTAACACTTCTCGCCTTACCGAGTAAGAACTCGTCCTTCTTACTCAGTCTTTAATTAATGATACCTGATAAGTGTATCAATGTCAAGACTGAGCAAGAAATTTGTTCAGTCTTTTTTTAAAACTCGGTGATGTTCTCCTAAAAAATGTATGAACTTAGGCGTTCTAAAAAATTCTACCGCATACAAAAATGAAAAATATCTTGACAATGAAGGAAAAATTGTGTTACAATAATAGACGGTACTTTTTACTTTTGGTCTCTCAAAAGTGTACAGGGACGTGCTGACAAATGTTGCAAAAGTACACACAGATGGTAGCTGTCACCAAGTGTATCATCACCAAAAATAAAAAAACACAGGAGAATGTAGATGCCTACAATTAACCAATTGGTTCGCAAACCGCGTAAATCAAAAGTAGAAAAATCTAAATCACCAGCTTTGAACGTTGGTTACAACAGTCATAAAAAAGTTCAAACAAACGTTTCTTCACCACAAAAACGTGGTGTTGCAACTCGTGTGGGAACAATGACACCTAAAAAACCTAACTCTGCCCTTCGTAAATTCGCTCGTGTACGTTTGAGCAACCTTATCGAAGTTACTGCCTACATCCCAGGTATCGGACACAACTTGCAAGAGCACAGCGTGGTGCTTCTTCGTGGTGGACGTGTAAAAGACCTTCCAGGGGTACGTTACCATATCGTCCGTGGTGCACTTGATACTGCAGGTGTTAACGATCGTAAACAAGGCCGTTCTAAATACGGTACTAAACGTCCAAAAGCATAAGGAAAGGGGATAAAGAGAAATGAGTCGTAAAAATAGAGCTCCAAAACGTGACGTATTGCCAGATCCGCTTTACAATTCACAACTAGTTACTCGTCTTATCAACCGCGTTATGCTTGATGGTAAACGTGGTACAGCTGCTTCAATCGTTTACGGTGCTTTTGAGCAAATCAAAGAAGCTACTGGAAACGATGCACTTGAAGTATTTGAAACAGCTATGGAAAACATCATGCCTGTACTTGAAGTACGTGCACGTCGTGTTGGTGGATCTAACTACCAAGTCCCAGTTGAAGTTCGTCCAGAACGTCGTACAACACTTGGACTTCGTTGGTTGGTAACCATCGCTCGCCTTCGTGGTGAACACACAATGCAAGACCGTCTTGCAAAAGAAATCTTGGATGCTGCGAACAACACTGGTGCAGCAGTTAAGAAACGTGAAGACACTCACCGTATGGCTGAAGCTAACCGTGCCTTCGCACACTTCCGTTGGTAATAAAATGATACTAAGAGCGGCAAAGGCCCAAGGCAAAAATAGGAAACTGATGCAGTGTTCCGTGAACACAAAGCAGTTTATCTTTTTTGCACCGGGCCTCGCTCGAGTTCGAATCAGTTAACTTGAGCTTTTAGCCCGAGTTCAATTCAACTTATCTACAAGTTGAAACCAACAAAAACAAGATAAACATTGAGAACGGGTAGGTCCTGCCTATCCGTTTTTATTAAAATCGTGTTATAATAGAATAGAAATTAAAATAAATAGGAGAAACAAACCTCATGGCACGCGAATTTTCACTTGAAAAAACTCGTAATATCGGTATCATGGCTCACGTCGATGCCGGTAAAACAACAACTACTGAGCGTATTCTTTACTACACTGGTAAAATCCACAAAATCGGTGAAACTCACGAAGGTGCGTCACAAATGGACTGGATGGAGCAAGAGCAAGAACGTGGTATCACTATCACATCTGCTGCGACAACAGCTCAATGGAATAACCACCGCGTAAACATCATCGACACACCAGGACACGTGGACTTCACAATCGAAGTACAACGTTCTCTTCGTGTATTGGACGGTGCGGTTACTGTTCTTGACTCACAATCAGGTGTTGAGCCTCAAACTGAAACAGTTTGGCGTCAAGCAACTGAGTACGGGGTTCCACGTATCGTATTTGCTAACAAAATGGACAAAATCGGTGCTGACTTCCTTTACTCAGTAAGCACACTTCACGACCGTCTTCAAGCAAACGCACACCCAATCCAATTGCCAATCGGTGCTGAAGATGACTTCCGCGGTATCATCGACTTGATCAAGATGAAAGCTGAAATCTATACTAATGACCTTGGTACAGATATCCTTGAAGAAGATATTCCAGCTGAATACCTTGACCAAGCTCAAGAATACCGTGAAAAATTGGTTGAAGCAGTCGCTGAAACTGATGAAGACTTGATGATGAAATACCTTGAAGGTGAAGAAATCACTAACGAAGAATTGAAAGCTGCTATCCGTAAAGCAACTATCAACGTTGAATTCTTCCCAGTATTGTGTGGTTCTGCCTTCAAGAACAAGGGTGTTCAATTGATGCTTGATGCGGTTATCGACTACCTTCCAAGCCCACTTGATATCCCAGCAATCAAAGGTATCAACCCAGATACAGATGAAGAAGAAACTCGTCCAGCATCTGACGAAGAGCCATTCGCAGCTCTTGCCTTCAAGATCATGACGGACCCATTCGTAGGTCGTTTGACATTCTTCCGTGTATACTCAGGTGTTCTTCAATCAGGTTCTTACGTATTGAACACTTCTAAAGGTAAACGTGAACGTATCGGACGTATCCTTCAAATGCACGCTAACAGCCGTCAAGAAATTGACACTGTTTACTCAGGTGATATCGCTGCTGCCGTTGGTTTGAAAGATACTACAACTGGTGACTCATTGACAGATGAAAAAGCTAAAATCATCCTTGAGTCAATCAACGTTCCAGAACCAGTTATCCAATTGATGGTTGAGCCAAAATCTAAAGCTGACCAAGATAAGATGGGTATCGCCCTTCAAAAATTGGCTGAAGAAGACCCAACATTCCGCGTTGAAACAAACGTTGAAACTGGTGAAACAGTTATCTCTGGTATGGGTGAGCTTCACCTTGACGTCCTTGTTGACCGTATGCGTCGTGAGTTCAAAGTGGAAGCAAACGTAGGTGCTCCTCAAGTATCTTACCGTGAAACATTCCGCGCTTCTACTCAAGCACGTGGATTCTTCAAACGTCAGTCTGGTGGTAAAGGTCAATTCGGTGATGTATGGATTGAATTTACTCCAAACGAAGAAGGTAAAGGATTCGAATTCGAAAACGCAATCGTCGGTGGTGTGGTTCCTCGTGAATTTATCCCAGCGGTTGAAAAAGGTTTGGTAGAATCTATGGCTAACGGTGTTCTTGCTGGTTACCCAATGGTTGACGTTAAAGCTAAGCTTTACGATGGTTCATACCACGATGTCGACTCATCTGAAACTGCCTTCAAGATCGCGGCTTCACTTGCCCTTAAAGAAGCTGCTAAATCAGCACAACCAGCTATCCTTGAGCCAATGATGCTTGTAACCATCACTGTTCCAGAAGAAAACCTTGGTGATGTTATGGGTCACGTGACTGCTCGTCGTGGACGTGTAGATGGTATGGAAGCACACGGTAACAGCCAAATCGTTCGTGCTTACGTTCCACTTGCTGAAATGTTCGGTTACGCAACAGTTCTTCGTTCTGCATCTCAAGGACGTGGTACCTTCATGATGGTATTCGACCACTACGAAGATGTACCTAAGTCAGTACAAGAAGAAATCATTAAGAAAAACAAAGGTGAAGACTAATCAGTCCTCACTCTAGAAGGAAGTCACTTAGTGGCTTCCTTTTTTTGTCTTTAACTATTCATTTTTACTGAATATAGTATACGAATTTAATCGCTAAGTGAGAGAGTTACTAATTTTATCCAGAAAGAAAATATTCTAATTTGATAAATTAAAGTAAATAAAGGTTCCTAATTCCGTAGAAAAGTTAATAAAAATGAGGAAAAGATTCATAAATACACTTTTAGATAGAAAATTCAGAAAATTAACTCTTTTGCCTTGAAAATTTTTGAAAAAATGGTATGATAGTAACAAGCTATTTTTTTAAGAGAAGAGAAAGGGGAACAATGGAGAAAATCAGTTTAGAATCTCCTAAGACGGGGTCGGACCTAGTTTTGGAAACACTTCGGGACTTAGGGATTGATACCATTTTTGGTTATCCTGGTGGTGCAGTCTTACCTTTGTATGATGCGATATACAATTTTAAAGGCATTCGCCACATCTTGGGACGCCATGAGCAAGGTTGTTTGCACGAAGCTGAAGGATATGCCAAATCAACTGGAAAGTTGGGCGTTGCCGTCGTCACGAGTGGGCCGGGAGCAACAAATGCCATTACAGGGATTGCAGATGCCATGAGCGATAGCGTTCCCCTTTTGGTCTTTACAGGTCAGGTTGCGCGAGCTGGGATTGGAAAGGATGCCTTTCAGGAAGCGGACATCGTGGGGATTACCATGCCCATTACCAAGTACAATTACCAAGTCCGTGAAACGGCAGACATTCCCCGTATCATTACGGAAGCTGTTCATATCGCAACGACAGGTCGTCCAGGTCCTGTTGTGATTGACTTGCCAAAGGATGTATCAGCTCTAGAGACAGATTTCATCTATTCACCAGAGGTGAATTTACCAAGTTACCAACCGACGCTTGATCCGAATGACATGCAAATCAAGAAAATCTTGAAGCAATTGTCAAAAGCCAAGAAACCTGTTTTGTTAGCAGGCGGTGGTATCAGCTATGCAGAAGCTTCTAAGGAGCTCAATGAATTTGCTGAACGTTACCAAATTCCAGTAGTCACTAGTCTCTTGGGACAAGGTACCATTGCAACGAGTCATCCGCTCTTCCTAGGGATGGGAGGCATGCACGGTTCTTTTGCGGCCAACATTGCAATGACGGAAGCGGACTTTATGATTAGTATTGGTTGCCGTTTCGATGACCGCTTGACTGGGAACCCTAAGACCTTCGCGAAGAATGCTAAGGTTGCCCATATCGACATTGACCCAGCTGAGATTGGTAAGATTATCAGTGCAGATATTCCTGTAGTGGGGGATGCTAAGAAAGCCTTGCAGATGCTACTGGCAGAACCAACTGTTAATAACAATACTGAAAAGTGGATTGAAAAAGTCACCAAGGACAAGAATCGAGTTCGTTCTTATGATAAGAAAGAGCGTGTGGTTCAACCGCAGGCCGTTATTGAACGCATCGGTGAGTTGACGAATGGAGATGCCATTGTTGTCACAGACGTAGGGCAACACCAAATGTGGACAGCTCAGTATTATCCTTACCAAAATGAGCGTCAGTTAGTCACTTCAGGTGGTTTGGGTACCATGGGATTCGGAGTTCCTGCAGCTATCGGAGCCAAGATTGCCAATCCAGAAAAAGAGGTCATCCTTTTTGTTGGTGATGGTGGTTTCCAAATGACCAACCAAGAGCTAGCGATCCTAAACATCTACAAGGTGCCGATTAAGGTTGTCATGTTGAATAACCACTCACTAGGAATGGTTCGTCAGTGGCAGGAATCCTTCTATGAGGGTAGAACTTCTGAGTCAGTCTTTGATACACTTCCTGACTTCCAGTTGATGGTACAGGCTTATGGCATCAAAAACTATAAATTTGATAATCCAGAGACGATAGAGAAGGATCTAGAAGTCATTCTGGAGGATGTGCCCATGTTTATCGAGGTGGATATTTCTCGTAAGGAACAGGTCTTACCGATGGTACCAGCTGGTAAGAGCAATCATGAGATGTTGGGGGTGAAGTTCCATGCGTAGAATGTTAACAGCTAGATTGCAAAACCGTTCAGGAGTTTTGAATCGTTTTACAGGTGTCCTTTCTCGTCGTCAAGTCAATATTGAGAGTATCTCGGTTGGTGCGACAGAGAACCCCAATGTATCTCGTATCACCATCATTATTGATGTAGCATCTCATGATGAAGTAGAGCAAATCATTAAACAGCTCAATCGTCAGATTGATGTGATTCGCATTCGAGATATCACAGATAAACCACACTTGGAAAGAGAAGTTATCTTGGTAAAAGTATCTGCTCCTGCTGAGAAGCGTGCAGAAATTTTGGCCATTATCCAACCTTTCCGTGCAACGGTAGTAGATGTGGCTCCAAGCTCAATCACCATCCAGATGACGGGAAATGCTGAGAAGAGTGAAGCTTTATTACGAGTGATTCGACCATATGGTATTAAAAATATCGCTCGTACGGGTGCAACTGGATTTACCCGCGACTAATACTCTTTGATTTTCAATGAGTATAAAATCCAGCATAAATTTGTTAAACCAGCCTATTAAGGCAATAAAAATAGAAAAGAGAGAAAAACTATGGCAGTTCAAATGGAATACGAAAAAGATGTTAAAGTAGCAGCGCTTGACGGTAAAAAAATCGCCGTAATCGGTTATGGTTCACAAGGACATGCGCATGCGCAAAACTTGCGTGATTCAGGTCGTGATGTCATCATCGGTGTGCGTCCAGGTAAATCTTTTGACAAAGCAAAAGAAGACGGTTTTGACACTTACACAGTAGCAGAAGCCACTAAATTGGCTGACGTTATCATGATCTTGGCACCAGACGAAATTCAACAAGAATTGTACGAAGCAGAAATCGCTCCAAACTTGGAAGCTGGAAATGCTGTTGGATTTGCTCATGGTTTCAATATCCATTTTGAATTTATCAAAGTTCCTGCAGATGTAGATGTCTTCATGTGTGCTCCTAAAGGACCAGGACACTTGGTACGTCGTACTTACGAAGAAGGATTTGGTGTTCCAGCTCTTTACGCAGTTTACCAAGATGCAACAGGAAATGCTAAAAACATTGCTATGGACTGGTGTAAAGGTGTTGGGGCAGCTCGTGTTGGTTTGCTTGAAACAACTTACAAAGAAGAAACTGAAGAAGATTTGTTTGGTGAACAAGCTGTACTTTGTGGTGGTTTGACTGCCCTTATCGAAGCAGGTTTTGAAGTTTTGACAGAAGCAGGCTATGCCCCAGAATTGGCTTACTTTGAAGTTCTTCATGAAATGAAATTGATCGTTGACTTGATCTATGAAGGTGGATTCAAGAAAATGCGTCAATCTATCTCAAACACTGCTGAATACGGTGACTATGTATCAGGTCCACGTGTGATTACTGAGCAAGTGAAAGAAAACATGAAAGCTGTTTTGGCAGATATCCAAAATGGTAAATTTGCAAATGACTTTGTGAATGACTACAAGGCTGGTCGTCCAAAATTAACTGCTTACCGTGAACAAGCAGCTAACCTTGAAATTGAAAAAGTTGGTGCAGAATTGCGTAAAGCAATGCCTTTCGTTGGTAAAAACGACGACGACGCATTCAAAATCTACAATTAATTCTTGTAAAGAGAGACAGAAGGCGAGTTGGGGGTACCTAACTCGTTTTTTATCTTGAACAGTATTTGAGGAGGAGACAATGCTAAGTGCAAAAGATGTGGTGAAAGCCCACAAAGTTTTGAGTGGTGTAGTAGTTGATACACCACTAGAATATGATCATTATTTATCAGAAAAATACCAAGCAAAGATTTATCTCAAAAAGGAGAATGCGCAACGAGTTCGCTCTTTTAAAATTCGTGGAGCCTATTATGCCATTTCTCAACTATCAAAAGAAGAACGCGAGCGTGGTGTAGTCTGTGCCTCTGCGGGAAATCATGCCCAAGGTGTCGCCTATACTTGTAATGAGATGAAGATTCCTGCAACGATCTTTATGCCTATTACAACACCGCAACAAAAGATTGGGCAGGTTCGCTTTTTCGGTGGAGAGTTCGTGACAATCAAGTTGGTTGGGGATACCTTTGATGCTTCTGCTAAGGCAGCACAAGAATTTACATTAACAGAAAACCGCACCTTCATCGATCCTTTTGATGATGCGCATGTTCAGGCTGGTCAAGGGACTGTAGCCTATGAAATTCTTGAAGAAGCCCGTAAAGAGTCTATTGATTTTGATACAGTACTTGTACCAGTAGGTGGTGGCGGATTGATTGCCGGTGTTTCTACTTATATTAAGGAAACCAATCCGACTATTGAAGTGATCGGGGTAGAAGCTAATGGTGCTCGCTCTATGAAAGCTGCCTTTGAAGCTGGGGGACCAGTTAAGCTCAAAGAAATTGATAAGTTCGCTGATGGGATAGCCGTACAGAAGGTTGGACAATTAACTTATGAAGCGACCCGTAAGAATGTTGAAACGCTGATTGGGGTGGACGAGGGATTGATTTCTGAAACCTTGATTGATCTTTATTCCAAACAAGGTATTGTAGCGGAACCAGCCGGAGCTGCCAGCGTTGCAGCCTTAGAAGTTTTATCAGACTATATCAAAGGCAAGACGATTTGTTGTATCATTTCTGGAGGAAATAACGATATCAACCGCATGCCAGAGATGGAAGAACGTGCCTTGATTTACGATGGAATCAAGCATTACTTTGTAGTGAATTTCCCACAACGTCCTGGAGCTCTCCGAGAGTTTGTAAATGACATTTTGGGGCCAAATGATGACATCACTCGTTTTGAATATATCAAACGAGCAAGCAAGGGGACAGGCCCTGTCTTGATTGGGGTAGCCCTTGCAAATAAACATGATTATGCTGGATTGATTCATCGAATGGAAAAGTTTGACCCATCTTATATTAATTTGAATGGGAACGAAACGTTGTATAATATGTTAGTTTAAGCTAAAATAAAATTATTATCATATTATTTGCGTAATGGTAATGATGGTGCTATAATGAGGGTGACGAAAGGGGGAGATTCCCATGTTTTTACAAATTTTACTTGTTTTATTGTTTTTAGTGGTGATTGCATCAGTGATCATGGTTAGTTCTGTATATGTGGTTCGACAACAATCTGTCGCTATCATAGAACGCTTTGGTAAATACCAAAAGTTGAGCAATAGCGGTATTCATTTACGAGCTCCTTTTGGGATTGATAGGATTGCGGCAAGAGTTCAACTACGCTTGTTGCAAAGTGAGATTGTTGTAGAGACAAAGACGCAAGATAATGTATTTGTAACGATGAATGTGGCAACTCAGTATCGAGTAAATGAAAACAATGTCACAGATGCTTATTATAAATTGATGCGTCCAGAAGCCCAGATTAAATCCTATATTGAAGATGCTTTGCGTTCATCTGTACCAAAGCTAACCCTAGATGAGTTGTTTGAGAAAAAGGATGAAATCGCCTTAGAAGTTCAAAAACAAGTGGCTGAAGAAATGTCTACGTATGGGTATATCATTGTCAAAACGCTGATTACTAAGGTTGAACCTGATGCTGAAGTAAAACAATCAATGAATGAAATTAACGCAGCTCAACGTAAGAGAGTTGCGGCGCAAGAGCTTGCTGAAGCAGATAAGATTAAAATCGTGACCGCAGCAGAAGCAGAAGCAGAAAAAGATCGCCTACATGGTGTAGGGATTGCAGAGCAGCGTAAAGCAATTGTTGACGGACTAGCTGATTCTATCCAAGAGTTAAAGGGAGCCAATGTTGAGCTAACTGAAGAACAAATCATGTCTATCCTATTAACGAACCAGTATTTAGATACGTTGAATAATTTTGCAGATAAAGAGGGTAATAATACAATCTTCCTACCAGCAAATCCTAATGGAGTCGAGGACATAAGAACTCATATATTATCGGCTTTAAAAGCCAAATAAAAATATGCAGAATAATATAGTTACGACGAATATATGTTTTTTTATTGACAAATGAAATAAAAACGTATACAATTAAGTATTGTAAAGAATAATTTAGGAGAAGAACATGGCTAAGTCGAACTTTGAAAAAGTAGAAGCAGTTGTTGGCTGGGTTCGTGATAAGAAAATCACAGGCTACCGTATCTCTAAAGAAACGAATGCGCGTGAAATGTCTATCATTGCTCTAGCACAAGGACGCGCAAAAGTTAAAAATATTTCATTTGAAACAGCTCTTGGTTTAATCGATTTCTATGAAAAAAATCATGAAAAATTTGAAGATTAAACTGTGGTCACAGGCAGATTCCTGAATCGAGTCTGCCTTTTCTTTACAATTACAAATTAAAAAGACTGCATTCTTTATGCAGTCTTTGTTTATTAGCTGAGATAACGTTGAAGAAATTCTTTTGTTCGTTCTTCTTTAGGGTTCGTGAAGAGTTCTTCTGGTTTGCCTTCTTCAGCAATGACGCCCTTATCCATAAAGATGACACGGTGAGAGACATCGCGAGCGAATTCCATTTCGTGGGTTACGACGATCATGGTCAAGCCTTCTTGAGCCAAATCTTGCATAATTTTGAGAACTTCTCCGACCATTTCTGGGTCAAGGGCAGATGTTGGTTCGTCGAAGAGAATGGCATCAGGATTCATGGAGAGTGCGCGGGCGATAGCCACGCGTTGTTTCTGCCCACCTGAGAGTTGCTTCGGCTTGGCTTGCCAGTAACGTTCTCCCATGCCAACTTTTTCGAGATTCTCTTTGGCAATTTTTTCGGCTTCAGAGTGATCACGTTTAAGGACAGTCGTCTGAGCGACGATTGTATTTTCGAGGACATTCAGATTTTCAAAGAGATTGAAAGATTGGAAAACCATACCGAGTTTTTCACGATAATGGGTGAGGTTATAGCCTTTTTCTAAGACATTTTCTCCTCGATAGAGAATCTCTCCCTCTGTAGGTGTTTCGAGTAAATTAATTGAACGAAGGAAGGTTGATTTTCCGCTTCCTGAGCTCCCGATGATGGAAATAACCTCTCCTTTATGGACGGTGAGAGAAATGTCTTTTAGCACTTCGTTTTGCCCATAGGATTTTTTGAGGTGTTTGATTTCAAGGATTGCTTGTGTCATTTTTTCAAATCCTCCGTTTGCATTTGGTTAGCACCTGTAGTGTAAGTATCCATGTCCATACGACGTTCGATGAAGCGTAGGATACGGGTCACAGTAAAGGTGAGGACAAAGTAAATCACGGCGATGATGGTAAAGGTCTGGAAGTATTGATAGGTTTGTGTTGCTACAGTATTTCCTGAGAAATAAAGCTCAACAACTGAAATAACGTTCAATACAGAGGTATCTTTAATGTTGATGACAAACTCATTACCAGTAGCGGGTAGAATATTACGGACAACCTGAGGTAGGACAATCTTACGCATGGTTTGATTGTGGGTCATACCAAGAGCAGTTGCAGCTTCAAACTGTCCTTTGTCTACTGCTAGGATACCACCACGGACGATTTCAGTCATGTAGGCACCTGTGTTGATTGAGACGATGAAGATAGCGGCTAGTGTGCGGTCAAGGTTGATACCGAAAGCTTGGGCAGTTCCATAGTAGATAACCATGGATTGAACAATCATCGGTGTACCACGGAAGATCTCGATATAGACATTGAGAATCCAACCGACTAGTTTCTGTAGGGCGTACATTGCCTTGTTCTCAGATAGTGGAGCGGTACGGAAGACCCCGATTGCAAGTCCGATAAGGAGACCTGTGATGGTTCCGATAATGGAGATTAGGAGTGTGATACCAGCACCACGCAAGAGTTGTTGCCAGTTCTCAGAAAGGATCTTAGCGACTTGACTAAAGAAACTACTTTCTTCCTCTGTTGTTGTAGATTCTACAGGTTGCTCTTTAATCATATGATCCATGAGGGCTACTTGTTCATCCTTAGAGATGGTTTCGATGCTCGCATTGATTTGGCTGATGCGGCTGTCATCTTTACGAAGTCCAATGGCAATAGCTGTATCTTCTTCGCCAGTTTTGAAACCTGGTTGAGGTTGGATCATTTTGAACTTAGCGTTAGCAGACTCAGCGGTCATTGCTTCAGGTCGTTCAGAAACATAGGCATCAATAACACCAGCTTCCAGAGCTTGACGCATCTGAGCGAAGTCACCCATAGCAGTTTCTTTTTTGGCACCTGGAATTTGGGAAATCAGGTCATAAAGGTAAACACCTTGTTGAGACGTGATTTTTGCTCCGCTAAAGTCTTCCAAAGATTTGGCATTTGCATAGGCAGAGTCCTTTTTTACCAATAGAACGGGTTCGCTAGTATAGTAACTGCTTGAAAAAGCAATTTCTTGTTTGCGTTCAGCGGTTGGGCTCATACCGGCAATGATCATATCAATTTTACCAGAAGTAAGGGCTGGAACAAGTCCTTCCCATTTGGTTTTTACGACCAAAGGTTCCTTGCCAAGGTCTTTGGCAATCTTTTTAGCGATTTGAACATCGTAGCCGTTGGCATATTGGTTGGTACCGTCGATTTTGACGGCGCCGTTACTATCGTCGTCTTGAGTCCAGTTGAAGGGAGCGTAAGCTGCCTCCATCCCGATGCGTAAATATTCGTCGGCTTGGACTTGGCTAACTAGTCCTAAGGTAAGGGCTAGGCTAGCAAGGATAGATAAGCATAATTTTTTCATGTTTTCTCCTATTTCTAGTCTAAAAATGACTCTCTCTATTGTATCTAAAAATAGTGAGATTTTCAATACAAGTAAGCCTTTACTTATAAAAAATGATATAATGGTAAAAAGATTGAAAGGGAACCGATTATGAAAAAAAGATGGCTGTTGGCTTTGGTATTTACTTATTTATTATTTATACCGAGCCTGGTTTTTGCAGTAGACTTTGATATCTTATTCTATCAGGGTGATTTGAATATTCATGCAGATAATACTGCAATTTTTAAGGAAACAATTACCTACCGCTTTGGAGATGATTATAATGGTCAGTTAGTTGGACTCGGGAAAGCTGGGAAAATGCCAGAAGGATTTGACATTGATCCCGATCCGACCGTTCAGGTCTCTAAAAATGGAAGAATTGTTCAAAATGCTTCTTTCTATACTATGGAGGAAGAGGACGGTTACAAGGTAAAAATTTACAATGCTGGATATGCTGGAGATACTGTTCGTGTAACGGTTACCTGGAAACTAACAAACCTTCTCTTCTTATATAAGGATATCGCAGAGCTAAATTGGCAACCCTTGACAGATAGTACTGGAGATATCAAAGAGATTGAGTTTAAGGTTAGCTCTGATACCCCAGCAGAGAAACTTTATTTTCATGCAGGCCAACTCCTAAGGGACTCTAGTGTTGAAAAAGTAAATAATCTCTATCATGTCAAAATGAAAGACCTTCCTAGAAAGCGACAGATCGAATTACACGCATACTGGCCTAGAAGTGCTTTTGCAGGAGCTCCAGATCAAGGATTAGAGGAAGAACGTTTAACCGATTTTAACCGGATTGAAAGCAATATAGCAACAGAAAAAGCGCAAAGTGAGATTTTGATGAAATGGATGCTTCCCGTCATTTTTATGAGTCTCTTACTTTTAGTTCCTCTCTTCTATAGGAAGTTTCGTCAGAGTACAAGCATTAAAAAGGTCTTTCCAAAAGATCATCGACTCTACGAACCACCGATGGATTTACCTCCAATGGTTTTAGCAGAAGCAGTGTATTCAACTTCCTTAGAGGAAGTCAATCCCCTAAACAAATCAGGGTTTGGTAAATTTACTTTTGAACGTTTGATTCAGGCAACCTTGTTGGATTTAGTAGATCGAGGCCATTTATCTATTTTCCAAGGGGATGAAGAACCTTATGTGCGCATTATCAGTGAAAAGGGTTTGTCCAATTTTGAGAAGGAATGCCTGCGCATGACTTTGTCAAATAAGAAAGAATTGGCTATTTCAGAGCTCTTCCCTGATTACCAAGTTTCATCTTCCCTTTACCGTGGTGCCAAAGAGTCAGATGAAAAACATATCCGAGAAACAGGCTTGCGTCTCAAACGCTCCTTTGAAGGAAGACTTCAACGCATTCAGTCTTGTGTCAAGGATAAGGTCCATGTACTTCGTATCCCAAGCTACTATCGTCCCTTGACAAGTGAGGAACGTCGCCTTGCTCTCGGGATGCGGGTCTGTTCAGCCATAACAGCTCTAGGTGGACTGCTATTCTTTTACTATAGCTGGAAAACACATGGCTTCTTTTCAATCCCATTTCTACTCTTAGGATTGACAGGATTAGGGACTAGTTTCTGGGTTTACCTTGCCACGCGAGGAGCCTATCGAGATGGAGTTCTAACAGAGGAAGGAGCGGAAATCTTCTATCTCTGGACGAGTTTCGAAAATATGCTTCGCGACATCGCTCATCTGGATCAGGCCGAGCTAGAGAGCATCGTCCTTTGGAATCGTCTACTGGTCTATGCGACTCTCTTTGGTTATGCCAAGAAGGTGAGCAAGTTAATGAAAGTCCGTCATATTCAGCTTGAAAATCCAGATTTGAATCTTTATGTAGCCTATGGTTGGCACTCACAGTTCTACACCTCAACTGCACAAATCAAGCAATATACTGCTGTCGCAAATACAGCTAGCAATTACTCTGTATCTTCTGGAAGTGGTTCTTCAGGTGGAGGATTCTCAGGAGGCGGAGGCGGTGGTAGCATCGGCGCCTTCTAAAAAATCTATCGCAACATCTGAAATTATGTTATAATAGAGGACAGAAAAAGGAGTAATGTATGTATTTTATTGAAATTTTGAAGTCAATCTTTTTTGGGATTGTTGAAGGAATTACAGAATGGTTGCCGATTTCAAGTACTGGCCACTTGATCTTGGTTGAAGAATTTGTCCAATACAAGGACCAGAATGAAGCCTTCATGTCCATGTTTAATGTTGTCATCCAGCTTGGTGCCATTTTAGCAGTTATGGTCATTTACTTTAACAAGCTTAATCCTTTCAAACCTGGTAAAACTAAGGTAGAAGTTCGTAGAACTTGGCAGTTGTGGTCAAAAGTCTTTGTTGCGACCTTGCCTTTGCTATTGGTTTTTAAACTAGATGATTGGTTTGATGCTAACTTCCATAACATGGTTTCAGTTGCGATTATGTTGATTATCTATGGTGTTGCCTTTATCTACCTTGAAAAACGAAATAAGGCGCAAGCCATTGAACCAACAGTAATAGAGCTTGACAAGCTGCCTTATAAAACAGCCCTTTACATTGGGCTCTTCCAAGTCCTCGCCCTCTTCCCGGGAACGAGCCGTTCAGGTGCGACGATTGTTGGTGGTTTGTTAAATGGAACGAGCCGCTCTGTCGTAACAGAGTTTACCTTCTATCTCGGAATTCCTGTTATGTTCGGAGCCAGCGCTTTAAAGATTTTCAAATTTATTAAAGCAGGTCAACTCTTGAGTTTTGGACAACTGTTCTTGCTCTTGGTTGCTATGGGTGTTGCCTTCGCGGTCAGCATGGTTGCTATTCGTTTCTTGACCAGCTATGTGAAGAAGCACGACTTTACACTCTTTGGTAAATACCGTATTGTACTCGGTAGTGTCTTGTTGCTCTATAGTTTTGTGCGTTTGTTTGTATAAGAAAAAGCTTGAAGGGAGATTCCTTCAAGCTTTTTAAAATCCTGTTACCGTAATTCCTAGTAAACGAATACCTTTTTCTTTGTCAGCTAGTTCTTCGTAGAGTTGAAGGGCAGTTTGAGAAATCTGACTAGCGTCCTGTGTTGCTTGTGGGAGGCTTTTTCGTCTAGTCAGAGTGGAGAAGTCAGCATATCGTATTTTTAGGATAATGATTTTTCCAGCTTTGTCCTGTTTACTGAGATTGAGAGCTACTTTTTCAGAGAGGAGAGTCAGCTCTTTTTTAATGTCTTCTTCTACTTGTAGGATCTTTCCATAGGTTTTTTCCTTGCCAATGGACTTACGAATGCGGTCGGGTTTGACCGGTGAGTTATGAATGCCCCTTGCCTTTCGATAAAGGTCAAAACCGAGTCTGCCGAACCGATCGATTAAAGTGACTTCTGAGACGTCCAATAAGTCCGCACCAGTATAAATGCCCATTTCATGAAGGCGTTCAACTGTTTTTTTTCCCACACCATGAAATTTAGCAATGTCCATTTGTTTGAGAAAATCCTCAGCCTGATCTGGGAGGATAACTGTTAAACCATGCGGTTTTTGATAGTCACTAGCCATTTTAGCTAAGAATTTGTTATAAGAGACGCCTGCAGAAGCAGTCAGATGTAGCTCCTGCCAGATATCTTGTTGGATGAGGCGGGCTATTTTGACAGCTGACTTGATACCGAGTTTATTTTCCGTTACATCCAAGTATGCCTCGTCAATACTCATAGGTTCAATCAAATCAGTGTATCGTTTAAAAATAGCACGAATCTCAAGCCCCACTACCTTATACTTTTCATAATTTCCAGAGATAAAGATAGCTTGGGGACAGCGCTCATAAGCTTCTTTAGAGCTCATAGCTGAATGAACTCCAAAAGCTCGTGCCTCGTAGCTACAGGTAGAAACGACACCTCGACCACCTGTTTGTCTGGGATCACTTCCGATGATAACAGGTTTGCCCTTTAACTTGGGATTATCTCTGATTTCCACCGCAGCAAAAAAGGCATCCATGTCGATATGGATGATTTTTCTGGACAGATCATTTATCAATGGAAATATGAGCATCCCAATCCCTTTCTAGTGTCATTTTCTATTTATTATACCCTTTTTTCTGAAAAAATGGGAAAGTTCAGCCTGACTTTCAAAAATATAATACAGATAAGAGCAAAAAAGAGACTGTATTATAAAAGAAAGCGTCTAAAATGCCGATTCCCTCTTGTTGAAATCGGTTACTGTATGGTATACTTGACTCAAGAATGTAACAGATGACTGTTACTAGAAAAAAGAGGACATTAACATGGTTGTTAAGACAGTTGTTGAAGCACAAGATATTTTTGATAAAGCTTGGGAAGGCTTCAAAGGCGTAGATTGGAAAGAAAAAGCAAGTATTTCTCGCTTCGTTCAAGCTAACTACACACCTTACGATGGAGATGAAAGTTTCCTTGCTGGACCAACAGAACGTTCACTTCACATCAAAAAAATTGTAGAAGAAACAAAAGCACACTACGAAGAAACTCGTTTCCCAATGGACACTCGTCCAACATCTATTGCTGATATTCCTGCTGGATTTATCGACAAAGAAAATGAAGTTATCTTCGGTATCCAAAACGATGAACTCTTCAAATTGAACTTCATGCCAAAAGGTGGTATCCGTATGGCTGAAACTACTTTGAAGGAAAATGGATATGAACCAGATCCAGCTGTTCACGAAATCTTCACTAAATACGTAACAACAGTTAACGACGGTATCTTCCGTGCCTACACTTCAAACATTCGTCGCGCTCGTCACGCTCACACTGTAACTGGTCTTCCAGATGCCTACTCACGTGGACGTATCATCGGTGTTTACGCACGTCTTGCTCTTTACGGTGCTGACTACTTGATGCAAGAAAAAGTAAACGACTGGAATGCGATCAAAGAAATTGATGAAGAAACAATCCGTCTTCGTGAAGAAGTAAACCTTCAATACCAAGCATTGCAACAAGTTGTTCGCTTGGGTGACCTTTACGGAGTTGATGTCCGCAAACCAGCGATGAACACGAAAGAAGCCATCCAATGGGTTAACATCGCCTTCATGGCTGTCTGCCGTGTTATTAACGGTGCTGCTACATCTCTAGGACGTGTGCCAATCGTATTGGATATCTTTGCAGAACGTGACCTTGCTCGTGGTACATTTACTGAATCAGAAATCCAAGAGTTCGTTGATGATTTCGTTATGAAACTTCGTACAGTTAAATTTGCTCGTACAAAAGCTTATGACCAATTGTACTCAGGTGACCCAACCTTCATCACAACTTCTATGGCTGGTATGGGTAACGATGGTCGTCACCGTGTTACTAAGATGGACTACCGTTTCTTGAACACTCTTGACAACATCGGTAACTCTCCAGAGCCAAACTTGACAGTTCTTTGGACTGACAAATTGCCATACAACTTCCGTCGCTACTGTATGCACATGAGCCACAAACACTCTTCTATCCAATATGAAGGTGTAACAACAATGGCTAAAGACGGATACGGAGAAATGAGCTGTATCTCATGCTGTGTGTCACCACTTGACCCAGAAAACGAAGATCAACGCCACAACATCCAGTACTTCGGTGCTCGTGTAAACGTTTTGAAAGCCCTTCTTACTGGTTTGAACGGTGGTTACGACGATGTTCACAAAGACTACAAAGTATTTGACATCGATCCTATCCGTGACGAAGTTCTTGAATTCGAATCAGTTAAAGCGAACTTTGAAAAATCTCTTGACTGGTTGACTGACACTTATGTAGATGCTTTGAACATCATCCACTACATGACTGACAAGTACAACTACGAAGCTGTTCAAATGGCCTTCTTGCCAACTAAACAACGTGCTAACATGGGATTCGGTATCTGTGGATTTGCAAACACAGTTGATACATTGTCAGCTATCAAATACGCTATCGTTAAACCAATCCGTGACGAAAATGGATACATCTACGATTACGAAACAATCGGTGAATACCCACGTTGGGGTGAAGATGACCCACGTTCAAACGAATTGGCAGAATGGTTGATCGAAGCTTATACAACTCGTCTACGTAGCCACAAACTATACAAAGACGCAGAAGCAACTGTATCACTTTTGACAATCACATCTAACGTTGCTTACTCTAAACAAACTGGTAACTCACCAGTCCACAAAGGTGTATACCTCAACGAAGATGGTTCTGTGAACTTGTCTAAACTTGAATTCTTCTCACCAGGTGCGAACCCATCTAACAAAGCTAAAGGTGGATGGTTGCAAAACTTGAACTCACTTGCTAGCCTTGACTTTGGTTACGCAGCTGACGGTATCTCATTGACAACTCAAGTTTCTCCACGTGCTCTTGGTAAGACTCGTGACGAACAAGTTGATAACTTGGTAACAATCCTTGATGGTTACTTCGAAAACGGTGGACAACACGTTAACTTGAACGTTATGGACTTGAACGATGTTTACGAAAAGATCATGTCAGGTGAAGACGTTATCGTACGTATCTCTGGATACTGTGTAAACACTAAATACCTCACTCCAGAACAAAAAACTGAATTGACACAACGTGTCTTCCACGAAGTTCTTTCAATGGATGACGCATTGAGCTAAGATTCAATTAGAATGAAAAGAAAGCTAGTCTATAGGACTGGCTTTTTACTATAATATCAAAGATTGACCTAATTACAGATGCAACATATATTAAGCTATTTATATTGGTTTACCGATATAAATAGATAAAAATTGAATGGCTAGGTTATAGAATGATGCAAATACGTGTATTTTTAAGTTAATATACTTGAATAGATTGTATTGAGATGTTATAATATAATAGACAAGCTCTAGTTAGTGATAGAGGTTGTCAAAATGTTATGATGTAATCTCTTAGGGAGATTAGAAATAAAAATTTCATATAGAAAAGAGGAGAAGAAATGTCGAAAAGCAAAGCGTTAAAAATGCTTTCTAAATTTTCTGCGTTAGTTTTTGCTATTTTAGCTCTAGCATCTGTTTTAGTAGGCATTGTTAAAGCAGATAATCCAGTATCAAAAGAATTAACACAAGTAATTACAGACATTGATCTGTTAGATGCTTCAGATACTAAGCAAAATGTGAGTTCAGAAGGAGATTTCGAGCTTCGTACGAATTTAGCATATAAGCTTCGTGTGACTTTTGATCTCAAACAGTATAATGAACATCTGAATAATGGAGATTATTTTACCTTTGATATACCTGCTCCTATGGCAGTTTATGAAGGGAGTCAGGATTTAATTGATCCGACAACAAAAGTTACTATTGGAGAAGCAGAAGTGACTTCAAATGGTACTGATCAAGGTGGGAAAGCAAAAATCACCTTAAAAAACTTGGATAAATATCTAGAGAAAACTGGTGGAGATAAGGTAAAGGATGTGTCAGGGAATTTTTCTGTTACTTTTAGATTCTTAAAGGATCAGAATAAAACCCGTATTAACTTTAATTCATCCTCATTGAAGCAAGAAGTGACTCACATTTATTCATCAAAAACAATCGATGGTCCCAAAGTTGGTACTGAAAATTATGCTAAAATTGGGGGTCGTGCTGCCCTTGAAAATTGGAACTCTCCAAAACTGGCTGAGATTGGTTCGGTTAGCAAGGGAGATGCATGGTCTACCTGGCGCGTACGTGTAAATACAGAGAAACAAGACTTAGGACAAAATATTGTATTACATGATACTATACCAAATGATGATACTAGTTACACTCCTGCACAGTATATTCCTGAGACTCTAAAAGTGTATAAGGCAAATATCACTGTTGGGACTTCTGCTGTTCCAGATGATGCAGTATTGTTAACGGAGGGACAAGACTATACCGTTTCGTGGAACGAAAACTATACTTCATTCGATATCATTTTTAAAGATGGAACGACCTCTTATATAGTATCTTATAACACAACAACTCCTAATGATGGAAGTAAAGTAGGAAATAGGGTTGCTCTGTCATTGGCTGACGGGACTAAATTAGCACAGAATACAAGTCGTCCGGGAGCACTTGATATGACAGCTGAGGCGACGTCTTTGATTTCTGGAACGATTGTAGCATCTACTGCTTACCAAATTAAGATTCATAAGACTGATGCCTTCACTCTTGCTCCAGTTTCGGGTGCAGTATATACTGTGACAGCAGCAGATGATGCAAGTGAAACAACAGAAGTGACTACGAATGAAAAAGGAGTAGCGCTTACGAAAACTTATGATCAGAAATGGGAAGGTAAAACGTTTAAGATCAAAGAGAAGACTGCTCCAGCAGGTTATAAACTAGATGAAAAAGAGTATACAGTCAAACTCGGAGCAGCAGGTTCTACGATCAACCTTAAGGACGAACCTGTTCCAGCTGTGTTCAATGTGACGGCTAAGAAAGTAGTAGAAGGACGTGCAGATAAGCTTCCAAAAGCAGATGAGTTTACCTTTAACCTGTTTACTGCAGAGAACTTGAAGGATCCAGTAGCCACAGCAAAATCAAAAGCTGATGGGACTATTACCTTTGAGAATCTCCAAGTAAAAGGTGCGGGAACTTATCACTACATCATCAAAGAAGACACTTCAACAGCAGTTGCAGGCGTTACATTTGATACAGAAGCCAAGGAAGTTACTGTAGCAGCAACTTTCCAAAGTGGAGTTTTAACAGCAACTGTCACATCTGCAGAACCAACTTTCACTAACACCTATAAAGCAACTCCAGCTAAAGAAACTATCACAGCTAAGAAAGTCTTGAACGGTAAAGACCTTGAAGCTGATAAATACGAATTCGAACTTAAAAAAGGTGAGGTAACAACCCAACCTTCACCAACACTTATAAAGCAGCTCCAGCAAAAATTGCTATTGAAGCTAAAAAAGTTTTGAATGGTAAAGAGCTGGAGATAGATGAGTTTGAGTTTGAACTGAAAGAGGGTGACAAGGTTGTTGCGACAGCAAAGAATGCTGCTGGCGGATTGATTCGTTTTTCTGAAATTAGCTATTCAACAGCAGGAGTATATAACTATACTATTACAGAAAAGGTTGGCAATAAACTTGGTGTAACTTATGATAAAACAGAACATCCAGTAACTGTAGAAGTCAAAGATAATGGCTCAGGTCAACTTGTCGCGACAGTTACAAGTGAAACACCGGTCTTCGTTAATGACTATAAAGCAGAACCTGCACAAGCTACAATCAAAGCTAAGAAAGTCTTGAAAGGTAAAGCGCTTGAAGCTGATGCTTACACATTTGAACTGAAAGAAGGTTCAGACCTTGTAGCTACGGCTAAGAATACTGCCTCAGGAGAAGTTGTCTTCAACGTCACTTTCTCAGCAGCAGGCGATTACGTTTACACTATTACTGAAAAAGCTGGTGACGATAAAACAATCACTTATGATCAAAATGCGTATGAAGTGATTGTCACTGTTGCGGATGATGGTAAAGGCCAATTGGTTGCGACTGTAGAAGATGCGGATACAGAACGTGTCTTCACAAATACTTATACAGCACCAGCTCCAACAGCTACATCAGCAACACTTGAATTTACGAAAGAATTGACTGGTCGTACTTTGGTTGATGGTGAATTCCAATTTGAATTGTATGAAGGTACAAAACTACTTGATACAAAAACAAACCAAGGTGGGAAAGTAACATTTAATGCAATCAACTATGATGCAGAAGGTGAGTATACTTATACTGTAAAAGAAGTGAGTGCCGGAGCAACTGGTATTACTTACGATACAGAAAAGACTGTGGTGGTAAAAGTAACCAAAGATGCAGCAACCAACACTTTGAAGGCAGCTGTTGAATATCCAGCAGGTAGTGTCTTCAAGAATAGCTTCAAAGCACCAGCGGTAGAAGCTACGATTGAAGCAACTAAGAAACTTGAAGGTAAAGAACTTGCGGCAGACGCTTATACTTTCGAATTGAAAGAGAAAGGCGCCGTTGTAGCTACAGCTAAGAATACTGCCGAAGGTAAAGTAGCCTTTGTTCGTTCATTCGAAGAAGCAGGTACTTACACTTATACCTTGGTTGAAAAAGTTGGTACTGAAGAGGGTATTGAATACGATAAGACTGAGCATACTGTAACAGTAACAGTAGTTGCGGATGGTCAAGGTCTCTTGACTGCGACTGTCTCATATGCAGATGGTAAAGCAGTTGTATTTACAAATAAATACACTGTTCCAACACCAACACCAGAACCAAATCCAGCACCAACACCAAATCCAGCTCCAAATAATCCAGGAACAACGCCAGATCCAGCTCCAACACCAGATCCAACGCCAAATAATCCAGGAACAAATCCAACTCCAGGAACAGAACCAACTGATCCAGGACAAAAAGAGGATCCAAAACAAACACCTCCAGCTACGGAGACTAAAGGTAAAGCTGAACTTCCAAACACAGGGGAAGCAACCTCTCTCCTTTCTGCACTTGGATTTGCAGTCTTGGCATTGAGTGGATTGGTATTCTTCGTAAAACGTAAAGCTTAGGCTTTCGTAGGAGAAACATGAAACTTGGTAAGTGAGAATATTCCTTCTCTCTTAAACTTGATAGAGAAAGTCTCTAGAAAATTCGTTTTCTAGAGGCTTTTTTTGTACTTCAAAAAATTTTTTTAAAAAATAGTCAAATTTGGTCAAAAAATTGTTGACTTTTACTGACCAATGTGATATAGTAGGAACATAAGGAAAATGAATTCCTTAGAAAACTTCATTTTCAATGATTCTATTTATTGAAAATGTATGATAGATACCCTAGAAAGGGGTGGGGCCTATGTTAAATCTAACAGATTTTGAAAAGAAGATGATAAAAGGCTTATTTAAGAAAGAAAAACCAGAAATTATACGTAGGGTAGCTAGTTAGCTAGTCTAAAATTTTTAAAACAAAGGTCAAAGATAGTCAATATCAGAGATCGCATATAATTAAGAATAAACGAGGTAAAGAATATGAACAACAACTTTAATAACTTTAACAACATGGATGATTTATTTAACCAATTGATGGGAGGTATGCGAGGATATAGTTCTGAAAATCGTCGCTACTTGATTAATGGACGTGAAGTGACACCTGAGGAATTTGCTCACTATCGTGCAACTGGTCAATTGCCAGGAAATGCAGAAGTTGATGGACAAATGCAACAACACGTTTCAGGTATGAAACAAGACGGTGTCCTTGCTAAACTAGGTCGCAACTTGACAGCGGAAGCTCGTGAGGGTAAGTTGGATCCTGTTATCGGACGAAACAAGGAAATTCAAGAAACATCTGAAATCCTCTCACGTCGTACCAAGAACAATCCTGTTTTGGTCGGAGATGCAGGTGTTGGTAAGACAGCCGTTGTCGAAGGTCTAGCACAAGCGATTGTGAATGGAGATGTTCCGGCTGCCATCAAGAACAAGGAAATTATTTCTATTGATATCTCAGGTCTTGAGGCTGGTACTCAATACCGTGGTAGCTTTGAAGAAAACGTTCAAAATCTAGTCAATGAAGTAAAAGAAGCAGGGAATATTATCCTCTTCTTTGATGAAATTCACCAAATCCTTGGCGCTGGCTCAATCGGTGGAGATAGTGGTTCTAAAGGTCTTGCAGATATTCTCAAACCAGCTCTCTCTCGTGGTGAGTTGACAGTGATTGGGGCAACGACTCAAGACGAATACCGTAACACCATCTTGAAAAATGCAGCTCTTGCTCGTCGTTTCAACGAAGTGAAGGTCAATGCTCCTTCAGCTGAAGATACTTTCAAAATCCTTCAAGGAATTCGTGATCTCTATCAACAACACCACAATGTTATCTTGCCAGACGAAGTCTTGAAAGCAGCAGTGGATTATTCGATTCAATACATTCCACAACGCAGCTTGCCAGATAAGGCTATTGACCTTGTCGATGTAACAGCAGCTCACTTGGCAGCTCAACATCCTGTAACAGATGTGCATGCTGTTGAACGGGAGATTGAGGCAGAAAAAGACAAGCAAGAAAAAGCAGTTGAGGCAGAAGACTTTGAAGCAGCTCTCAATGCCAAGACACGTATTGCAGAATTAGAGAAAAAAGTCGAAAACCACACAGAAGACATGAAAGTGACTGCAAGCATCAACGATGTGGCTGAGTCTGTGGAACGAATGACAGGTATTCCAGTGTCACAAATGGGAGCATCAGACATCGAACGTTTGAAAGATATGGCTCATCGCTTGGAACACAAGGTAATCGGCCAAGATAAGGCAGTAGAAGCAGTGGCTCGTGCTATCCGTCGTAACCGTGCTGGTTTTGATGAAGGCAATCGCCCAATCGGTAGCTTCCTCTTTGTAGGTCCAACTGGGGTTGGTAAGACAGAACTTGCTAAGCAATTAGCGCTCGATATGTTTGGTACCAAGGATGCGATTATCCGTTTGGATATGTCTGAATACAGTGACCGCACAGCCGTATCTAAATTGATCGGTACAACAGCAGGTTATGTTGGGTATGATGACAATAGCAATACCTTGACAGAACGTGTTCGTCGCAATCCATACTCTATCATTCTCTTGGACGAAATTGAAAAGGCTGATCCTCAAGTAATCACCCTTCTCCTCCAAGTCTTGGATGATGGTCGTTTGACTGATGGTCAAGGAAATACAGTGAACTTTAAGAACACGGTCATTATTGCAACATCAAATGCTGGATTTGGCTATGAAGCCAACTTGACAGAAGATGCGGATAAACCAGAGTTGATGGATCGTTTGAAACCATTCTTCCGTCCAGAGTTTCTTAACCGCTTTAACGCAGTTATCGAGTTCTCACACTTGAATAAGGAAGACCTTTCTAAGATTGTAGACCTGATGTTGGCGGAAGTCAACCAAACCTTGGCTAAGAAAGACATTGATTTGGAAGTCAGCCAAGCAGCTAAGGACTTTATCACAGAAGAAGGTTATGACGAAGTTATGGGTGTTCGTCCTCTCCGTCGCGTGGTTGAACAACAAATTCGTGATAAGGTGACAGACTTCCACTTGGATCATCTAGATGCTAAACATTTGGAAGCAGATATGGAAGATGGCGTTTTGGTCATTCGTGAAAAAGCCTAACTTACGATTTTGAGAATAAAAAAAGAAGGAACTAGCTAAAAGCTGGTTCCTTTTTGTGTTTAGATGACATGGCGCTCAAAGGCATCATCTGAAATTCCTTGTTCCAGGATGAGTTTTGCCCATTCTTTAGCAGAAAAGAGGCTGTGGTCCTTGTAGTTTCCGCAAGATTCGATGGTTGTTCCAGGGACATCTTCCCAAGTAGTGGTTTCAGCAATTTCCTTGAGCGAATCCTTGATAACGGCTGCAATTTCAGCACTGGTATGGCGTCCCCACATAATCATGTGGAAGCCTGTACGACAACCAAATGGCGAACAGTCAATCATACCGTCAATGCGGGTACGGATGAGCTTGGCTAAGAGGTGCTCAATAGTGTGAAGCCCAGCAGTAGGGATAGAGTCTTCATTTGGCTGTACCAAGCGAATATCAAAGTTGGAGATGACATCTCCTTTTGGCCCTGTTTCTTCCCCAATCAAGCGAACATAAGGTGCTTTAACAATGGTGTGGTCAAGTTCAAAACTTTCAACAATAACTTCTTTTGACATGGTAAATCCTTTCAGTTTTCTTCTTTCATTATAACATAAAGGGTGCTGTTGATGGAGTTTGATAAATGACTTTTTGGTACTAGAATGATAATAAAGTCTCTATACATAAACCTCAGAATTATAAAGAAAGAATGGAGAGAAGAATACCTTGTGAAAGAAAAGTTTAGTTTTTCTAGTGGAACTCAGGTGACTTTTGAAAAGTGGACCAACTTTTTCTGAAATTTCTGTTTAATCTCTGAACTAATTCTGAACTAGATTGGGTATACTGGAGAAAATAAAGATAAAGGAGTTCAGTATGGAACATATTGTAAAAATTGATCGTGTTTCTAAAAAATATGGAGACAAGCAAATTTTAAAGGATATTTCTTTTACAGCTAGGAGTGGTCGCATTACGGCTTTCCTAGGACATAATGGTGCAGGAAAAAGCTCGACCTTGAGGATTCTCTTGGGCTTAGATCGGGCGACAGCAGGAACTGCGACTTTTGATGGACAAACCTATCAGTCAATGATTTATCCTCTCAAAACAGTAGGTGCAGCTTTTGACGGTATTGGAGGTCTGCCAAATAGAAAGGTTTACGACCATCTGCATATTATTGCTGCAAGTAATGCTATTCCGAAGTTTCGGATTGATGAGGTATTGGATATGACTGGGATCGCTCATAAGAAAAAGGATTTCTTATCAAGCCTGTCTCTAGGAGAGGGGCAGCGCCTGGGGTTGGCAGTAGCTTTACTAGGTGATCCCCAGTTTTTAATATTAGATGAGCCGACCAATGGACTGGATCCAAGTGGGATTAAGTGGTTTAGAAGGTTCATTCGCCAGCAGGCTGATTTTGGGAAAACCGTCCTTCTATCCTCTCATATCCTATCTGAGGTACAAATGGTAACAGATGATGTAGTCTTGATTCATCATGGGCAAATTATCGAACAGGGAACGCTAGAAGATGTATTACAAGGAACAGATAGTTTAGAAGAGCTCTTCTTCGACTTAACAGAGGAGGTTTAAGATGAAAGAGACGATGTCCTTATTGCATTCAGAGTGGTTGAAAATCCAATCAACCAAGGCTTTCAGGGTAAGTGTGGTCTTTATGGTGTTATTGGTACCTGTTGTGTCATGGCTAGAGGGACGTCAGTATTTATCTGTCGGATTGGGTGCCACACCTGAGACGGTTCCCGGTCTGGCAGAAGCTATTGATCCGCTTGAATATCTAGGTCTTAATTGCGCTTCTATGGGTGGTATGGTTTTAGTCATCTTAGCTGGAATTTTGGGAGCAACAGAATTTCAGTCTCATAGCTTGCGAACCAGTCTATTGGCTTGTAATAACCGCTTGAAGCTACTTATGGGGAAAATATTGACCTTTGGTTTGTTTTCACTCATCATTAGCTTGTTATCCATTTATTTGAGCTATATTGTCATGCACTTGGCTTTAGGAAAAGAAGGGCTACATCCAATTTTACTTAATCAAGCTGCCTGGAGTCATCTTTTATGGAAGGCACTAGCTACTGCATTGCTAGGTCTCTTGTCCTTTTTATTGGGATTGCTTGGGCGGACGATGTTGCTTCCCTTACTCTTTCTTGTGCCCCAGCTCTATAATCTGGGAAACTACCTGGCAGCTCATACGAGTTGGGGGGCATATTTGCCACAGCCAGCAGTAGAGTTGTTTGCTGCAACGCCAACTTCCCAATATGCCAACAATCCCTTGCAAGGACTCTTGATACTAAGCGTATGGTTGCTAGTCATCGGCGTCATGGCCTCTCTGCGCTTTTTGAAGACGGATTTAGGAGGACGCTACTGATGATAAAAGCTCTGCTTAAAAGTGAATGGATTAAGTTTCGTTCTTACTATCTCGTTCTTGGTGCCGCATTTGTGGCTCTGGTAGTCGTTCCTTTTTTTCTGATGAATCTTGACTACAGTCAGACAGCAGTTGGCCAGACAAAGGCTCTGAGTGAAGCTTTGCATGCTCTCTATCTGGCGCAGCCTGTCATCGTCATCTTTACTTCCCTCTATTTTGCCCAGGAGTTTGTCAAGTCTGGGATGCGAACGAATTTTCTAACCGTATCAAATAGAAAGGCTTGGTTGGCTGGGAAATTCCTTTTTCTGGCCGTTCTGCTCTTGGTTCTCTACAGTGTCATGATAGGCAGCTGTTTCTTTGTTATGCTGGCTCGATTTGACCTAGACTTTAGCTGGCCCTTACTGGGGAAATTCCTCTATTACAGCTCTTTTGGTCTTCTCAGCAATCTTTTTCTGGCTCTTTTAGCTGCTGGCCTCGCTTTGCTCTTTCAATCTTGGGTTGTGCCGGTGTCGGTGCTATTTCCTCTCTTGATTGGTCTTAGCCGTTTATTGGCAACTTTTATCAAAGAAGCAAAGTACCTGCCCGATCTGGCTACGCTAAATCTTTTTGAGTATGAAGGGCTTCAGAATTCGATAGATCTATCAGGGTTGGGAATACAGCTGTTCTGGCTAGCTTTGATTTGGAGCTCTGCTATATTCTTGACCTTGAAACGAGATGTTCGCTAGAGGTATGCTATAATGGAAATCATGAGACAGTATCGTATTTTGGTGGTTGATGACGATCGGAGCATTTTGAAGCTGGTGAAAAATGTCCTAGAGCTCGATGCTTATGATGTGACGACGCTTGATCGAATAGAAGAGCTAGAGCTGACGCATTTTGTCGGATATGACTTGATTTTGCTAGATGTGATGATGGAGCCTGTTAATGGTTTTGAGCTGTGTTCCTACATTCGTCCTCATCTTTCGTGTCCAATTATCTTTCTGACAGCTAAGGAGTTAGAGGCGGACAAGGTGGAAGGGCTCTTTCGCGGAGCAGATGACTATATTGTCAAGCCTTTTGGGACCAAAGAATTGCTGGCGCGTGTCAGAGCTCATCTTCGGCGGGAGGAAAGACGGGAGGAGCGATATTCTGAAATTGCTTCTTGTCAATTTTATCCAGAGCGCTATGAAGTTGCCTATTTTGGTAAAGTCTTGAAATTTTCAGAGCGAGAGTTTAAGTTGCTGCATTTACTAGCTAGCAATCCCAAGCAGACCTTTTCAGCTGAACGCCTGCATACTTTACTTTACCCAGAAAGCTCAGAAACACAGCTTCGCTCCATCTCAGAATACGTATATCAGATTCGCCAAAAATGCAAACAAGAAGGGCTGCAAGCAATCGCAACAGTGAGAGGAGTAGGCTATAGATGGCAATTAGAACCCGAAATTTCAAAAGCCTAGTCTGGACAACCAGTTTAAAAATCGTATTTTTTCATGTTTTGATTTTTGTGCTTATAGGCTATGAATTTACGCAAGGAAGTGATCACGTTCTTTTCACCTTGTTCTTTTGGGCGGGGAGCTTGCTGCTGATTACTTTTTATCATATTTTGAAATTGCTCCGAAAAATCGACAGGGAAATAAAAATGCTAAAGAGCGAGAAGCTTTTAGAAGAAAATCAAAGTCAGTTTTTTCGGATTGAGGAAATGCTAGAAGTTTATAGCGATTTACGGAGCAGCCACCAAGAAAATGCTCGTCTTCTAGAAAGAGAGCAGCAGCATAATCAGGAGTTGATTTTACAGCTATCAGCGACATCGCACGATTTGAAGACGCCCCTAACTGTGATTAAGGGGAATGCTGAGCTCTTGGAATTGGCACAGTTAGGCCATCCACAGGCAGACTATGCTGCTGAGATTTTGCAGGTTAGTCACAAGATGGAAGAGTATTGTGGCTCTTTGATTGATTACGCTAAGACTTTTCAGATTGATTCTAATCAGTTCATTCAGCTTTCCTTAGGGGACTTTTTGGCTTATCTACAGGATGATTGGGCACTGTTCAGCAAACAGGAAAGCCATCGTTTCTACCTCCAAGAAGATTGTGATCTTAGCTTGAGATTGTCCATTCATTTGGACTATCTCAAGCGAGCTTTGCTCAATATTTTACTGAATGCGCTTGAACATGCAGACCAGAATCAAAAGGAAGTCAAGCTAACGGTATCAGTGCAGCAGGACCAGTTGGTTTTTGCTATCTGGAACAATGGACCTGCATTTTCAGAGGAGATGCTGCTAGGAGCGGAACGGCTCTTTTATCAGAGTGACCAAAGCCGCAATTCAGCTAATCCCCATCATGGTATCGGCTTAGCCTTTTCTAAGCAGGTAGCTCTCTTGCATGGTGGTCGTCTGACCCTGCTCAATCTATACCAAGGAGGAGCCTCTGTCGAGTTGACAATTTCATTGAAATAAATGAGAATGGAAAATCATAAAAACGCATAATACCAAGTGTCCAAAAGACTTGATATTATGCGTTTGATTTTTTTATTATGTAAAGATTTACTGGATTTTTCTCTCAAATGGAGTTTTTGTCCAGCCTTGTTTATTTATTTGCGATACAAGCGATCGTATTGGTAGAATGGGTCAAAGGTTACGTTGATACCTAGCTTGCGAAGGACGTTCTTGTCTTCATCGGTCAAGATGATGGTTGAATGAGCTTCGCTTCCTTTGAGATTCCCAAGTTCTTTCATGGCACGCGCAGCATCAGGATTTTCCATAGCTGTGATTGCAAGTGCAATCAAAATTTCATTTGAGTGGAGGCGAGGATTGCGGCTACCGAGATGATTGATTTTAAGGCCTTGAATTGGTTTGACGACTTCAGGCTCGATTAGTTTCACTTCCTTAGCGATGTCAGCTGATTTTTTGATAGCATTGATCAAGGCAGCAGCTGTAGGACCAAAGAGTTCAGAGTTTTTACCAGTCACGATTTCCCCATTTGGCAATTCAAGGGCTAGGGCAGGGCCACCAGTTTCTTCTGCTTTTTGGCGTGCAGCAACAGCTACTTTACGGTCTGCAGGTGTGATGCCGAGGTCGTTCATGAGAAGTTCAATCTTCTTGACAGCAGTTTCTCCGACTTTTTCAGCTTTAAAATCAAGAACAGTTTGATAGTAGCGACGGATGATTTCTTGTTTAGAAGCTTCGACAGCAGCTTCATCATCTGTAATAGCGAAACCAACCATGTTGACACCCATGTCTGTTGGTGAAGCGTATGGAGATTCACCGAGAATGCGTTCTAACATACGTTTGAGCACTGGGAAAATTTCGATATCACGGTTGTAATTGACAGTGGTTTCTCCGTAGGTTTGGAGATGGAAAGGGTCAATCATATTGACATCGTCAAGGTCTGCGGTGGCAGCCTCATAGGCCAAGTTGACTGGATGATGAAGGGGCAGGTTCCAGACTGGGAAGGTTTCAAACTTAGCGTAACCAGACTTGATGCCATTGAGTTGGTCATGGTACATATTGGACATACAAGTTGCCAATTTTCCAGAACCAGGTCCAGGAGCTGTCACGACGATCAAGTTACGGCTGGTTTTGATGTAGTCGTTTTTCCCCATACCTTCTGGAGAAATGATGTGGTCCATATCAGTCGGGTATCCTTTGATTGGATAATGAAGATAGGAATCAATCCCGTTTTTATCTAACTGGTTGCGGAAGGCATCTGCAGCTGGTTGACCAGCGTATTGTGTGATGACAACCGAACCAACAAAAATTCCCAGCTCATTGAATTTGTCAATCAAACGAAGAACTTCTTGATCATAAGAAATGCCTAGGTCACCACGCGCTTTAGAATGCTCGATGTTGCTTGCGTTAATGGCGATCACAACTTCAACCTGCTCTTTCAATTCTTGCAAGAGTTTGATCTTGTTGTCAGGTTCATAGCCAGGTAGTACACGAGCAGCGTGGAAATCTTCCAACATTTTGCCACCAAACTCCAAGTAGAGCTTGCCGTCAAATTGGTTAATGCGCTCCAAAATGTGGTCGCGCTGTAGATTTAAATATTGTTCAGAACTAAAAGCTTGTTTTTTCATTTTTTTACCTCTGACCTCTATTATAATAAAAAATTGGAAGATAGGAAACTACGGAGTCAAAAAAGAAATCAAAAAGATTAGGCAAACGCTTGCGCTAAGTTTTAAAAAGCGCTATCATAGACTATAGATTATTAAAATAATGAGGTAAGAAGATGCAAGAAAAATGGTGGCACAATGCCGTAGTCTATCAAGTCTATCCAAAGAGTTTTATGGACAGCAATGGAGACGGAATTGGCGATTTGCCAGGAATTACTAGTAAGTTGGACTACCTAGCTAAGTTAGGGATTACAGCTATTTGGCTTTCTCCTGTTTATGACAGTCCGATGGATGATAATGGCTACGATATTGCTGATTATCAAGCAATTGCAGCTATTTTCGGGACCATGGAGGACATGGATGAACTCATCGCAGAAGCTAAGAAGCGTGATATTCGAATTATCATGGACTTGGTGGTCAATCATACCTCGGATGAACACGCATGGTTTGTCGAGGCTTGTGAGAAGCCTGATAGCCCTGAGCGTGACTACTATATCTGGCGGGATGAGACCAATGATTTGGAGTCTATCTTTAGTGGGTCTGCTTGGGAATACGATGAAAAGTCGGGTCAATACTATCTCCACTTTTTCAGTAAGAAACAGCCGGATCTCAACTGGGAGAATGAAAAACTGCGCCAGAAAATTTATGAGATGATGAACTTCTGGATTGATAAGGGCATTGGCGGTTTCCGTATGGATGTCATTGATATGATTGGGAAAATTCCTGACGAGAAAGTAGTCAATAACGGTCCTATGCTCCATCCCTATCTCAAGGAAATGAATCAGGCGACCTTTGGTGACAAAGATCTCTTGACAGTAGGAGAGACCTGGGGAGCAACACCAGAGATTGCCAAGCTCTACTCGGATCCAAAGGGACAAGAATTGTCTATGGTCTTCCAGTTTGAACACATCTGTCTTCAGTATCAGGAAGGGCAACCTAAGTGGCACTACCAAAAAGAGTTAAATGTAGGGAAGTTAAAAGAAATTTTCAACAAATGGCAGACAGAGTTAGGAGTTGAGGACGGCTGGAATTCCCTTTTCTGGAACAACCATGACCTTCCTCGTATCGTCTCTATCTGGGGTAATGACCAAGAATACCGTGAAAAATCTGCCAAAGCCTTTGCGATTTTGCTTCATTTGATGAGAGGGACACCTTATATTTACCAAGGTGAGGAGATTGGGATGACCAACTATCCGTTTGAAACACTGGATCAAGTAGAAGATATTGAATCCCTCAACTATGCGCATGAAGCTCTTGAAAAAGGCGTTCCGATAGAAGAAATCATGGACAGTATCCGTGTCATTGGTCGCGACAATGCCCGTACTCCGATGCAATGGGATGAGAGCGAAAACGCTGGTTTCTCAACAGGTCAACCTTGGTTGGCAGTTAATCCAAACTACGAAAAAATCAACGTTCAAGAAGCTCTGGCAAATCCAGATTCTATTTTCTATACTTATCAAAAACTCGTTCAAATCCGTAAGGAGAATAGTTGGCTGATTCGAGCTGACTTTGAATTGCTTGATACAGCTGATAAGGTCTTTGCCTATATTCGTAAGGACGGTGACCGTCGCTTCCTAGTTGTGGCTAACTTGTCCAATGAAAAACAAAACTTTTCAGTAGAAGGAAGAGTTAAGTCAATCTTGATTGAAAACACTACTGCTAAAGAAGCAGTTGAAAAACAAACCTTGGCTCCATGGGATGCCTTCTGTGTGGAACTAACGGATTAAAATAAGTGAACCTCAAGCCTTTGATGCTTGGGGTTCTTTTGTTGAAAAATATATAGAAAAGTCTTTAAAAAATATTTGTTAGAATTTTCTAAAAAATCTGGCGAAAGTCCTTGCTTTTATGAAAAAATAGGGTATAATGGTGAAAACACTATCTTTAAGGAGATTACTTATGAAATCGAAAAAGTGGCTCTTAGGAGCAGGTGCTGTTTTGAGTGCAGCCCTACTGTTAACTGCTTGTGGGCAAAGTGAAAAGAAAGCGGATGCTCCCAAAACATTCTCTTATGTCTACGCTATGGATCCATCTTCTTTGGACTATAGTGTGACGAGCAAGAGCTCAACCTCTGACGTTATAGCAAACGTTGTTGATGGTCTTTTGGAAAATGATAAGTATGGGAACTTAATTCCATCACTTGCAGAAGACTGGTCTGTTTCAAAGGATGGTTTGACTTACACCTACAAACTTCGTAAGGGTGTAAAATGGTATACTTCTGATGGAGAAGAATACGCTGAAGTTAAGGCCAAAGACTTTGTTACTGGGCTTAAACATGCTGCTGACGGAAAATCAGATGGTCTTTCTTTGATTCAGGATTCTATCAAAGGTTTGGCAGAGTATGTTAGTGGTGAGAGCAATGATTTCTCTACCGTAGGAGTTAAGGCTGTTGATGATTACACGGTAGAATACACGCTCAACAAACCAGAAAGTTTCTGGAACTCTAAGGTCACAACTGCAACCATGCTTCCAGTTAATGAAGAATTTTTGAATTCTAAAGGGAGCGACTACGGTGCACCAACCCCATCAGGTATCCTATATAATGGTCCTTATTTCTTGAAATCATTGACTTCAAAATCAGTCATTGAATATGAAAAGAATCCAAACTACTGGGATAAGGACAATGTCAAGATTGACAATATTAAACTAACTTTCTACGATGGATCAGACCAAGAATCTTTGATTCGTAGCTTTACACAAGGTGCTTATACAACAGCTCGTCTCTTCCCAACAAGCTCAAACTTTGAGTCGACTAAACAAGAGTACGGCGATAAGATTGTTTACAGTCCACAAGAAGCGACAAGCTACTACCTCACTGTTAACGTAAACCGCCAATCTTATAATAAAACAGCCAAAACAGACGAGGCTCAAAAAACTTCAACGAAAGAAGCTCTTCTCAACAAGAACTTCCGTCAGGCGCTGAACTTTGCTCTTGACCGTCATTCTTATACTGCTCAGTTGAATGGTGAAGAAGGTGCGAACAAGATTATCCGTAACAGCCTAGTGCCTCATGACTACGTTCAAGTGGGTGAAAAAACCTTTGGAGAGTTGGCACAGGCAGAGCTCGTTTCATATGGAGACCAGTGGAAAGATGTAGCTCTTACAGATGGCAAGGATACAATTTACAGTCCTGAAAAAGCTAAGGCAGCCTTTGCTAAAGCCAAGGAAGAATTGCAGGGCAAAGGGGTTACCTTCCCAATCCATTTGGATATCCCCGTTGAACAAACAGATGTAATCGCGGTTCAACAAACCAACTCACTCAAGCAGTCTATCGAATCATCACTTGGTACTGAAAATGTCATTGTCGATGTCCTTCAAATGACAGATAATGAGAAAATGAGCATTACGTCTCAAGCCAAGGTTCCATCTCAAAAAGACTATGACTTGAACGGAACTGGTTGGGGCCCTGACTATCAAGACCCAGCTACCTACCTCAACATCCTTGATGCTAAGAAGGGTTCTGCCCTTAAACACTTGGGGATCAAGCGCGGAAATGATCCAGAAGTGATGGCTCAAGTTGGACTGGACGAATACAAGAAACTCTTGGATGACGCTGCAGCTGAAACCAGCGACCTTAACAAGCGTTATGAAAAATATGCTAAAGCTCAAGCTTGGGTATCGGATAGTTCACTTTTAATCCCAGTTGCTTCTTCAGGTGGTTCTCCAACGGTTAGCCGAACTGTACCATTCACAAAAGCATACTCTCAAGTCGGAATCAAGGGAGACCCATTTGTGTTCAAAGGATTGGAGTTACAAAAGGATGTTGTGACTGCAAAAGAATACGAAGAAGCCTTCAAGAAATGGCAACAAGAAAAAATCGAGACAAATGCCAAATACCAAAAAGAACTTGAAAAACACGTCAAGTAATCTATAAATAGAAAAGGAAGTTGCAGGAAACTGTGCTTCCTTTTTTGTTTTGAGACACCAGTTGTCATAAAAGCAGTAACTTTACATTTTTGAATAAATTTGATAAAATATGGCTATGTTATAAAAAGTGACATAAAGGAGTGAATAATGATCGAAATGAAAAAAAGACTGATTGGGACAGGTCTTGTCTTAGCGACAGGGATTTTGCTCTCTGCATGTGGACAGTCCAACACAGATACTAGCACTTATTCATCAACATTTAGTGCGAATCCAACAACTTTTAACTATCTCCTAGATTATTATGCAGATAACACTGCCGTTATTACCAATCTTGTAGATGGTTTGTTAGAAAATGACAGCTATGGGAACCTCGTACCTGCTCTTGCGGAGGATTGGTCTGTTTCATCAGATGGTTTGACCTATACCTATAAGCTTAGAAAAGATGCCAAGTGGTATACGGCTGATGGTGAGGAATACGCTTCAGTCAAAGCTCAGGATTTTGTCACTGGGATCAAATATGCCGCGGACAATAAGGGGCAAGCCATGGATCTGATCCAAAATTCAATCAAGGGATTGAATGACTATGTGACGGGTGTGACCAATGACTTTTCAACTGTCGGTGTCAAAGCCTTGGATGATTACACAGTCGAGTACACTTTGACTCGACCAGAGCCGTACTGGAACTCAAAGACAACCAATAGTATTCTTTTCCCAGTCAACGAAGAGTTTTTGAAATCAAAAGATAAAGACTTTGGTACCTTGACACCAGACAGTATCCTTTATAATGGTCCCTATTTGTTAAAAGATTTCACATCAAAATCTTCGATCGAATATGTGAAGAATCCACACTATTATGACCATGATAAAGTAACCATTGAAAAAGTTAAGTTAGCCTACTTTGATGGGTCAGATCAGGAGATGACCATTCGAAACTTTGAAAGTGGTGCTTACTCGATTGCAGGAGTCTATCCAAATAGTTCGAACTATGCTAAGACAAAAGAAAAATACCAAGACAATATCGTCTATAGCTTACAAGACAAGACATCTTGGTACTTTAACTTTAACGTCAACCGCAAAACCTATAATCATACCGCTAAAACAACGGACGAACAAAAGAAATCAGCTCAAACAGCTATCTTAAATAAAAATTTCCGTCAGGCTATCAACTTTGGAATTGATCGAACAGCCTACTCTGCTCAATCTAACGGTGAAGAAGCAGCGAGCAAAACCCTTCGTAATACTTTGGTTCCCCCAACATTTGTCCAGGTGGGAGATAAGACCTTTGGAGAAGTAACAGCTTCTAAGCTTGTGGACTACGGAACTGAGTGGTCAGGTATCAATTTGGCAGATGCTCAAGATGCTTACTTCAACAAGGAAAAGGCCCAAGCAAAATTTGCGGAAGCTAAAAAGGAATTGGAAGCTCAAGGCGTGACTTTTCCAATCCATTTGGATGTCCCTGTTGATCAGACAAATAAAAATGCGGTCTCTGGTATGAACTCGGTTAAACAAACCCTTGAAACAGTACTAGGTTCTGACAATATCGTCATTGATGTTCAACAGCTTTCTACAGATGACTTTGGAAATGTTGCCTTCCTAGCACCAAATCCAGCAGCTCGTGACTACGACCTAAACTTTGATGGTTGGGTTGGTGATTACCAGGATCCATCAACTTATCTAGATCCCTTCAATGCTGAAACTGGCTTCTATCTCAAGATTTTTGGTCTTGATGCCAAAGAAGACCAAGAGCTCATTAAGAGTTTGGGGCTCGATATCTATACGAAACTTCTAAAAGAAGCAGATGCTGAGAACAAAGATGTTGCAAAGCGTTATGAAAAATACGCTGAAGCTCAAGCTTGGATGATTGACAATTCTCTAGTCATGTCTGCTATGTCAAATGGTGGTACAGCCTCTGTAACCAAAGTAACTCCGTTTACACGTGCCTACTCTCTAGTAGGAATCAAGGGTGACGGAAATAATTATAAGTACATGAGATTACAAAAAGACCCTGTTACCAAGAAACAATTTGATGAAGCCAAGGCTAAGTGGGAAGAAGAAAGTAAAAAGGCTATCGAAAAGAGTCAAAAAGAGTTTGAAAACCACGTAAAATAAGATTACAGACAAGGTTGCCCCTGAGCGCCTTGTCTTTTTGTGTAGAATGGCATTCGGAACTTTGCCCATATTTTAGAGCAATTTAAGAGAACAAAAGCGAATGAAAACGCTGAAAATAGCAAGGATGGATGGAATTTCCATCATGATTGTGATATAATATTTATAACTATTAACGTGTATAGGGGATTATCATGAGTAGACGTTCAAAGAGAGCTCGTTTAGGGAATGTAAAACGAAATATTAATATAGTTTTAGCAACCATTTATTTGTTATTGAGTGGTTTTTTGTTGTTCTTAATTTTCAAACATAATATCCTAGCTTTTCGGTACCTCAATATCCTTACTGCGGTTCTTATTCTCATTTCTGCTATAATTGCAATCCTTCTGATAGTGTATAAAAAAGCCGAGAAGTTTACGGTTTTCTTTTTGACACTTGCTATCGTAGTTAGCTCCGTTTCTCTTTATGCTTTGCAACAGTTTGTCGGTTTTACCAATCATATCAATGCGACCTCAAACTACTCAGAGTATTCGATGAGTGTAGTCGTTTTGAAAGATAGTGAAATCAATAATGTGACTCAGTTAGAGAGTGTAACAGGTCCGACTGAAACAGATAATGATAATATCCAAAAGTTGGTGGCGGATATTAAGACGACACAGAGTAAAGACTTGACAGTTGAACAGAGTGCTTCTTATCTAGCAGCTTATAAGAGTCTGCTTTCTGGCGAAACGAAAGCGATTGTCTTAAATAGTGTCTTTGAAAATATCATTGAAGCAGAGTATCCAGATTATGCTTCAAAAATCAAAAAAATCTATACAAAACAATTAACTAAGGATGTTGCGGCACCAAAGGTATCGAAGAATAAAGCTTTCAATATTTATGTGAGTGGTATTGATACCTATGGTCCGATTAGTTCCGTTTCGCGTTCAGATGTGAATATTCTAATGACTGTGAACCGAGATACCAAGAAAATCCTTCTGACTACAACGCCTCGAGATTCCTATGTTCCGATTGCGGATGGGGGAAATAATCAAAAGGATAAATTGACTCATGCGGGGATTTATGGAGTGGACTCATCAATTCATACTTTGGAAAATCTCTATGGAGTGGATATTAACTATTATGTGCGCTTAAACTTTACCTCTTTCTTGAAGTTGATTGACCTTCTAGGTGGAATTGATGTCTATAATGATCAGGAGTTTACAGCACATACTAACGGGAAGTATTATCCTGTTGGGAATGTTCATTTAGACTCTGAGCAGGCTCTTGGTTTTGTCCGTGAGCGCTACTCTCTAGCAGATGGAGATCGAGATCGTGGTCGGAACCAACAAAAGGTTATTGTAGCTATTATTCAGAAGTTGACGTCAACTGAGGCTTTAAAAAACTACGATAACATCATCAAGGGATTGCAAGATTCTCTTCAGACCAATATGCCTTTGGAAACCATGATGGATCTGGTTAATACTCAATTGGAGAGTGGTGGGAGCTACAAAGTCAACTCTCAAGACTTGAAGGGAACTGGACGCACGGATCTTCCTTCATACGCTATGCCAGATAGTAACCTCTACATGATGGAAATTGATGAAAGTAGTTTGGCCGCTGCGAAAGCTGCTATCAATGATGTGATGGAGGGCAAGTAGCATGATAGATATCCATTCGCACATCGTTTTTGATGTGGACGATGGTCCAAAGTCGATAGAGGAAAGTAAAAAGCTTCTAAGAGAGGCCTATAGTCAAGGAGTGAGGACAATCGTTTCCACTTCGCATAGACGAAAAGGGATGTTCGAAACTCCTGAAGAAAAAATCGCAACTAACTTTCTGAAGGTGCGAGAAATGGCTAAGGAAGTTGCGAATGACTTAATTATTGCCTATGGGGCAGAAATCTACTATACGCCAGATGTTGTTGAGAAGTTAGAAAAGAAATTAATCCCAACGCTTAACGATAGTCGCTATGCTTTGATTGAGTTTAGTATGAATACACCTTATCGGGATATACATAAGGGGCTGAGTAATATTCTAATGTTAGGCATTACACCCGTCATTGCCCACATTGAACGCTACGATGCTTTAGAAAACAATGAAAAGCGCGTTCGAGAGCTGATTGATATGGGATGTTATACTCAAATTAATAGTTCTCATGTTTTGAAACCAAAACTCTTCGGAGAAACCTATAAATTTATGAAAAAGAGAGCCCAGTATTTCTTGGAACGAGATCTGGTTCACGTGATAGCAAGTGATATGCACAACTTGGATCACAGACCTCCTCATATGGAGGAAGCCTATGATATCATTGCCCAAAAATACAGTGAAGATAAGGCTAAGGAACTTTTTAAGGATAATCCCCGAAAAATAATAATGGATCAATTGATTTAGGAGAAAAAATGAAAGAACAAAATATGATGGAAATCGATGTATTTCACTTGCTTAAAATCCTTTGGAAACGAAAATTGTTAATTGCTTTGGTAGCATTCGTGACAGGGACAGTAGCATTTGCCTACAGTAGTTTTATTGTGAAGCCGGAGTTTACGAGTACGACCCGAATTTATGTGGTCAATCGTAATCAGGGAGATAAGCCTGGCTTGACTAACCAAGACTTGCAAGCAGGATCTTACTTGGTAAAAGACTATCGTGAAATCATTCTCTCGCAAGATGTTTTAGAGAAGGTTGCGACTGATTTGAAACTAGAACTCCCTCCAAAAGGTCTAGCTAGTAAAATCAAGGTAACAGTTCCAGTGGATACGCGTATTGTATCGATTTCTGTTACAGACCGTGCACCTGAGGAAGCTAGCCGTATCGCCAACTCTTTGAGAGAGGTTGCGGCTCAAAAGATCATCAGCGTCACTCGCGTTTCGGATGTGACAACGCTTGAAGAAGCACGCCCAGCAACATCGCCATCTTCACCAAATATTCGTCGCAATACCATGGTTGGATTCCTTGCGGGAGCGGTTGTGATGGTTGTCACAGTTCTCCTTGTTGAGATTTTGGATACACGAGTGAAACGTCCAGAAGATATTGAGGACGTGTTGCAAATTGCACTATTGGGAGTAGTTCCAAATTTGGATAAATTGAAATAGGAGAGAAAAATGCCAACGTTAGAGATTGCACATAAAAAACTGGATCAGGCAAGAAAAGCAGAAGAGTACTATAATGCCCTTCGCACCAATATTCAATTGAGTGGGAATAACTTGCAAGTGATTTCTATTACGTCTGTCAAACCAGGGGAAGGAAAATCAACAACTTCTACCAATATTGCTTGGGCTTTCGCGCGTGCGGGCTATAAGACACTGTTGATCGATGCGGATATTCGTAATTCAGTCATGTCAGGTGTCTTTAAATCACGGGAAAAGATTACAGGCCTAACAGAGTTCTTGTCAGGCACAACAGACCTATCACAAGGTTTATGTGAAACCAATGTTGAAAATCTGTTTGTCATTCAAGCGGGTTCTGTATCACCAAACCCAACAGCTTTGTTACAAAGTGAAAATTTTGCGACCATGATTGACACCTTACGTAAGTACTTTGACTACATCGTTGTAGATACTGCCCCGATTGGAGTTGTTATCGATGCGGCGATTATCACGCAGCAGTGTGACGCTTCTGTTTTAGTAACTGCGGCTGGTGAAACAAATCGTCGTGATGTCCAAAAAGCTAAAGAACAACTCGAACAAACAAGCAAACCATTTCTAGGAGTAGTTCTAAATAAATTTAATACTTCAGTTGAAAAATATGGCTCCTATGGAGCATATGGAAACTATGGGAAAAAGTAGGGAATCTTGTAGTTGGAAAATTATCTAAGGGGATTATTACAAGGGGGAGTTTTAGGTGAAACAAAACAAGATCATCTATATTGCCTTCAAAAGGTCTATGGATGTATTTATCGGCTTGTTTGGAACGGTATTTATAGTTTTACCCTGTTCTCTGGTCATCTTTGTAATCTATAAAATGAAAGGTTACAAAGGAAGTATATTTTTTACACAGTGCAGAGCAGGTCTCAGAGGGAAAAAATTTAAAATCATTAAGTTTAGGTCGATGGTCGAGAACGCAGAAGAAATTCTGATTTCGAATAAGGAACTTTATGAAAAGTATAAAAAGAATAGCTATAAATTGCCACCAAATGAGGATCCACGACTTACAAATATAGGAGACTTTATAAGAAAAACAAGTATTGATGAGGTTCCACAGTTTATAAATGTATTACTAGGTGATATGAGTCTTATTGGTCCAAGACCAATTCTTGAAAATGAACTAGATGAATATACCGAGGATGAACAGGAAACTTTATTGTCTGTTCGTCCTGGGATTACAGGGATATGGCAAGTTTCTGGTAGGAGTGGAGTATATTATCCTGAACGTTGTGAGATGGAATTATATTATCCTAGAAATCAGTCTTTACGGTTAGATATCAAAATCTTCTTTTTGACCATTAGAAGAGTGTTATCCCGTGAAGGAGCTCATTGAGAATTCAAACTGAGTCGGCATAAAGTGAAATATATAAAGATAAAATTGAATACAAAAAGGATATCTTTGGTATTCAATTTTATCTTTTTGGGTCAAGATAGTTTTAGTGATAATCTATTTTGGTTGGATATTTTTTAATAGAGAATGATTACAATTTTGATTAAAAGGTAGTTGAGCTAGTTATGGATGAAGGGAATTGAATTAGGATATAGAAATGTCTAAAACGTATAGAATCATAGTTGCAACACATAAACGATTTCAAATGCCAGAGGATAAGGACTTGTATATCCCTATCCAAGTTGGTAGTGAGGGTAAGGAAGATTTAGGTTATCAACCAGATAATCAAGGAGTTCATATTTCTCACCTTAATCCTTATTATTGTGAATTAACAGGATTATATTGGGCTTGGAAAAATTTAGAATGTGATTATCTAGGATTGGTACATTACCGTAGATATTTCACATCAAAACGACACTCATATAGAGAAGCAATTAGTATGGATGACATTATTCTTTCCAAATCAGAAGTGAAAAACTTGATGTCGAATTATGATGTTATCGTTCCTAAAAAACGGAAATATTACATTGAAACGCTATACTCTCACTATGCACATACTCACGATGTCAATCATTTAGACGTGACACGCCAGATTGTTAGCGAGTTGAGACCGGATTATATCGAAGCTTTTGAACAGGTCATGAAACAACGCAGTGGCTATATGTTCAATATGTTTATCATGTCCAAAGAAAATGTAGCAGCCTATTGTGAATGGTTGTTCCCAATTATCGATGAACTCTATAGAAGATTGGACATTACAGACTATTCTGCTTTTGACGCTAGATTATTTGGTCGTATCAGTGAACGCTTGTTCAATGTTTGGTTGGCAAAACAAGATTTGCGGGTAAAAGAGATTCCGTTCATTTATATGGAAAAAATTGATTTGATTCAAAAAGGGAGGTCCTTTTTACAAGCAAAATTCTTTGGAAAAAAATATGGACAGAGTTTTTAGATAGGGATGAATAATAAGAATGAAATTAGTACTAAAAATAAAATCTGTACCAGAACTTTTGGCTCTTGTTGCTTTAGGGATATTTTTAACGGTTTCGATATTAAATGTAACTTTTTATGCTCGGTATCTGCCTGGAACAGTTTATAAATTGGCGATAGCTTTTTCCCTCTTTCTTTTGGTTATAAAAGAGTCGTTTAAGAGAAAATATGATTATAGAACTCTCATTGGTTTGTTTGCAACGATTTTAATTTATTTTATAGTGGGGAAAATGACATCTCTCAGTTCAGAACTTCCTGTAAGTATATTATTTATTTATACTTTACGAGATATTCCCTTTAAGAAGGTGGCGAAAACTTCATTAGTCGTTAGTATGTGCTTGTTGTTTTTTGTTATCATAAGCGCAAGATTAGGAATAATAACGAATTATATAGAAATTTCTGGTCCTCGAGTACGGGCCTACCTAGGCTTTAGATATGCTCTATTTCCTTCGGTTTTACTGATGAATATAGTTGCTATTGTGTTTTATTTAAAGCAAAACAAAATCCAATACTGGCAATGGCTACTGTTAGCTCTATCAGTTTATTGGGTATATGATCAAACGGATTCTCGTTTAACATTTTATAGTTCCTGTGTATTGCTGGCATGCAGTTTGTTAATAAAATGGTTTCCGAAACTATTTTCAAAGTTAGGATATGTGATTAAAGTTTTTAAACCAACCTTTATTGTAAATGCAGTTATTAGTTTTTGGGTCTCCGTTACCTATCTCAATTCAAGTCATTCTTTTATCAATGATCTTCTTTTTAAAGTGAATCATATGTTAGGTGGTCGGATATACTTGGCTAATAAATCTTTAAATCTCTATGGTTTTGGATTTTTTGGACGACCAGTTTACTGGAATGGGAATGGTCTGACTGTTGAAGGTGTTAGAAACTATCAGACCTATCTGTATGTGGACAATTTGTATGTCCAAATTTTACAGAGATTTGGCCTACTCATCCTGGGATTAATGGTCTCAGTTCTATCTTTGACACTACTTAAAGTCATTAAGAAACGCCAGTGGATTCTTGCTCTGATTTTGATATTAATGAGTTTTCACTCTATGATTGATGATTTGAATTTCTATCTTCATAACAATATTTTTTGGATATTAGTAGGTGTTTTAATAAACTCGGATTATCAGTTTTCTGATGAAAGCGATGAAGATCAAGGGGGACGTTCGTTTGAAAAAATCGTATAGTGAAATGGTAAGAAGTATTTAACGAGAACTTAAAAGAGCATAGACTGAGACGACGGTTTAATTTCGATTTATTTATATAGGAGGAAAGTATGTCGGATATCAAAATCATTCAAGATAAGATTTTATCTATTTTGAAAGAGTTTATTAATATTTGCGAAGAAAATAACCTAACCTACTATGCTCTAGGTGGGACCTTGTTAGGAGCGGTACGTCATAAAGGTTTCATACCTTGGGATGATGACATCGATATCGGTATGCCGAGAGAAGATTACGAAAAGTTTAAAAAAATAGCTTCAAATGTCTTGCCGGAAAACTACAAGTTTTTAAGCGAAGATACATTAAACTATAAAAAAGCTTTCTCTGTGATTCGAGATGATTCTACAAAAATCATCATGAATTATAGTAAAGAAGAATTGGTAGAAAGTTTGTGGATAGACATTTTCCCGCTAGATGGTATGCCCTCTAACGCTTTAAAGAAAAAAATTCATTCTTTGAGATACTTGTACGCAAGGATGATGGTTCAACTCTCGCAATTCAATAGTTTGGTGAATCAGAAAAAAGAAAATCGACCATTCATTGAAAAGATAATTATTGCTTTTGCGAATGCTGTTAATATTGAGAAGATTATTTCCTTTACATGGGCTCAGAAAAAATATTTACAAACGATAAAAAAATATTCGTTTGATGAAGCTTATGCAGGAAATTATACGGGAGCTTACAAATTAAAAGAGATAGTACCGAGTGATTACTTTGGAGAACCAGTCCTATTACAGTTTGAAGATCTTAAACTTTGTTGTCCTTGCAAATACAAAGAATATTTAACAGCCATTTACGGAGCGGATTATATGCAATTGCCACCAGAAGACAAAAGAACTCTTCACCACTACGAGATTATATCACTGGGTGAAAATGAAGGGGAAGTGTAGTTTAAAGATGAAAAAAATCGCTTTAGTGAAATGGAGTATCGATAGAACAGATGGAGGACTGAAAGTAGCAACCAGCCTTGCAAATGAGTTATCAACTATGTATGAAGTTCATCTTCTCTCGATGATTTCTACAGAAAACAATTTCTTCTCGCTGAAACAATCGGTTCGATATCAAAATTTATCATCAAAGAAAATATCTATGAGTAAAAATTTTCTCGAAGCGGTCAAGTTGTTGAGAAACTATCTGAAAGAAGAGAACATTGATATTGTTTTTGGAATCGGAATGAGTATGAATACAGTTGGTGTAGCAAGCACAATTGGTTTGAAAACAAAATTTGTTTCCTGCGACCATACAAATTCTATAGTAGATATTGATACTAAAGTTAAGAAGATACAAAGGTATATTGGAGCGAAATTTGCTGATAAACTCGTGACCCTTACTCAAGAAGACCGTGAAAATTATATAAAAAAATACAGTGTTCCTGAAGAAAGGATTTGCTACATCTATAATTGGAAAGAGGCTTCTCTTTCAGATATCTCCTATAATAAAAATTCAACTAAAATCGTGACGGTTGGCCGTTTTGATTATCAAAAAGGATTTGATTATCTTGTTCAAGTCGCGAAAAAAGTGTTTGTGAAAAGGTCTGACTGGACTTGGGAAATCTACGGTTCCGGCAATCAAGATGAAGTGGACAAAATCAGAAATTTCATCACCGAATATGATTTACAGGATAAGTTAGTTATAAAAGGACTCGAAAAAAATCAAGATTTGATTTATGGAGATAAAGGGATTTATGTCATGACTTCTCGTTATGAAGGTTTACCTCTAGTTCTACTGGAAGCTCAACAATACAACCTCCCAATTGTTAGTTTCAGATGTCCAACAGGACCAAATGAGATTGTTGAAGATGGGGTCAATGGTTATCTGATTGATTGTTATGATACCGATAAAATGAGTGATAGAATACTTGAATTGATGGAAGATTCGAACTTGCGAAGTTCCTTCTCCAATCATGCCATGGATAATATGGATAAATTCGATAAGGAAAAAATTCTCAAGCAGTGGATTGAACTAATTGAGACGATTTATGAGATAAGATGAAGGATTGTTTATTAACAATTGTAATGCCCAGTTGTAATATTCAGGACTACATTTCAAAAGGGCTGGAGTCTTTTCAACAAGTCCTTCCGAATGATAAAAAAAATTTGAAGTACTGGTTGTCATGGATGGTCAATAATTCGGAAAGGTCGTTAAAGGAACTATATAGAAAGCTTGAGCAAAGCTCATATAAATACGTTCCTACGAAAAAATTTGACAGATTGTCTTACTTAAATTATAGGACTAACTTTGCTTTGGGAATAATTTTTAATCCGATTTTGAAGAAATACTCTGAAAAGAAAGAAAAAGAGAGGGGCGTTTAAGTTGTTTATCAGCATCGTTGTTCCTGTTTATAATGTTGCAGACTATCTGCATTTTGCGATAGAAAGCTTAATTAAACAGACCTATCAAAACTTTGAGATAATCCTTGTAAATGATGGTTCCACAGATAATTCTCCTATATTATGCGAAGATTATGCAAAACAATATGAAAATATCCATGTTTTCCACAAAGAAAATGGTGGCTTATCTGATGCACGTAATTTTGGAGTGGCAAAAGCCAACTCAGATTGGATTTTCTTTTTAGATCCGGATGATTATCTTGAAGAATATACTCTAGAGTTAATCGTGAAAATTCAGGAAACACATCAAGCAGACTTGATTTCAACAAAGGTAAAAGCTACTTCAAAATATAATGCTTATACTTCTTATCGATTGCAAGACTCAGACTATAAAGATTTGGCTCCGATTACAAAAGAAAAGGCTCTGGAACTAATGTTGGATGACAAAGTTGCAACGGTTTCTGCCTGTGCTAAGCTTTATAAAAAAAGTATATTGGAACGAGTCCCTTTTCCAGTTGGGAAAATCTATGAGGATTTTTATGTTGTAGCAGAACACCTTGCCTTAGCTGAAAGAATCGTGATCAGTCCACTTGAAACCTACAATTACTATCGTAGGGAAGGGAGTATAGTTCGTTCAACATTTACTGAAAAAAGATATGATTTCTTTGAAGCTGTTGCAAAAAATGAGGAAGTTATTAAAAGAGAGTACATTCAGAGTCCAGAATTAAAGCAAGCTTTGCAAGCTAAAAAATTATTAGGTGGTTTTGTAATAATTGGTGCAAAAGCTGACTCAGGCTTAAAAGATTTTTCAAAAGATAGAGAGTTGTTGAGAGTCGAAATGAGTGACTTGTTAAAAAATAATAAGTTATCATGGAAACTAAAACTAAAATACCTTATTTTTATGTTAAACCCTAGATTGTATTTGTTGCTACGATAGTATCGTGCATAGATCCAATTTAATTTGCAACAAGTGTCAAAAAAATGTAGGAAAGAGGAAATATGAAAGAAGTTTTTAGAATAATTGACCATTATAAGTATGACCAGTCAAACTTTTTGTTTTCACTGATTAATTCTAAATTGGATGACTTGAAATGAAAGTATTAAAAAACTACGCTTACAATCTTTCTTATCAGTTATTAGTGATTATACTCCCAATTATTACGACTCCCTATGTAACACGGGTCTTTTCTTCGGATGATTTAGGGACGTATGGATACTTTAATTCCATTGTCACCTACTTCATCCTCTTAGCGACGCTGGGAGTTGCTAACTATGGTACTAAGGTCATTTCAGGACATCGTAATGAGATTAATAAAAACTTTTGGGGTATCTACACTCTACAATTAGGGGCAACAGTTCTTTCTATATCCTTATATGCTCTTCTTTGTATGACTCTTCCCTCTATGCAAAATCCGGTAGCCTACATTCTGGGATTGAGTTTAGTTTCAAAAGGTTTAGACATCTCCTGGCTCTTTCAAGGGCTAGAAGATTTTCGAAAGATTACTGTTCGAAATATCACAGTTAAACTCGTTGGAGTCATTTCAATCTTCCTCTTTGTCAAATCTGCAAATGACCTATATCTCTATGTTTTTTTGCTAACCATATTTGAACTTTTAGGGCAACTAAGTATGTGGGTACCTGCTCGGGAGTTTATCGGCAGTTCTCATTTTAGCATAGAATATGCTAGGCATCATTTAAAGCCGGTCATATTATTATTCCTTCCTCAAGTAGCTATTTCTTTGTACATTACGCTGGATCGTACCATGCTTGGAGCCTTAGCTTCTACAAAAGATGTAGGGATTTATGACCAGGCCCTAAAATTAGTAAATATCCTTCTGACCTTGGTAACTTCCTTGGGAAGCGTTATGTTGCCTCGTGTCGCGCATTTGTTAGCGACAGGTGATCATAAGGCAGTCAATAAGATGCATGAAATGTCCTTCCTCATTTATAATTTAGTCATTTTTCCGATGATGGCAGGAATTTTAATCGTCAATGATGATTTTGTTAGCTTTTTCCTTGGTCAAGATTTTCAGGATGCACGTTATGCAATTGCCATTATGATCTTCCGTATGTTCTTTATCGGTTGGACCAATATCATGGGAATTCAGATACTGATACCTCACAATCAAAATAAAGAATTCATGATTTCAACAACAGCTCCCGCAATTATCAGTGTAGGTTTGAACTTACTATTCCTTCCTAAACTGGGATATATCGGAGCAGCGATTGTATCTGTTCTGACAGAGGCGTTGGTATGGGCGATACAATTATACTTTACCCGTAGATACCTAAAAGAAGTTCCAATTATCGGATCTTTGACAAAAATTGTTCTAGCGTCAGCTATCATGTATGGCATTCTGCTAGGTTCAAAAACAGTTATACATTTTTCGCCAACCCTAAATGTTCTAGCGTTTGCAGGGCTTGGTGGAATTATTTATCTTTTTGCAATTCTATCTTTGAAAGTGGTAGATGTAAAAGAATTAAAACAAATAATTAGGAAAAACTAGAATGCAAAAAAATCGGAATATCAGCCTAGATTTATTAAAAGTGCTTGCGTGTATTGGGGTCGTTTTACTCCATACAACAATGGGCGGATTTAAAGAGACAGGATCATGGAATCTTTTGGCATATCTATATTATTTAGGTACCTACTCCATTCCCTTGTTTTTTATGGTCAATGGTTATTTATTGTTAGGCAAAAGGGAAATAACTTATCCTTACATACTTCAAAAAGTCAAATGGATTCTAATAACAGTGTCATCATGGAACATTATCGTTTGGCTCTTTAAAAGAGACTTTGCGTTTAATCCAATTAAAAAAATTGTAGGCTCTCTGTTACAAAAAGGGTATTTCTTTCAGTTTTGGTTTTTTGGTTCGCTGATTCTTATTTATTTATGTTTGCCTGTTTTGAAAACAGTTATAAACTCTAAAAGAAAATATGTATACATTCTATCTTTATTGGTGGCAATTGGGTTTATAGTTGAATTTGCAAATATTTTCCTTCAGATGCCTATACAAACTCATGTTATGCAAACTTTTAGATTATGGACTTGGTTTTTCTACTACCTTTTAGGTGGTTATATAGCGCAATTCAATATAGACAACCTCAAATATAGATTTAAAAATTGGATGAAAATAGTTAGCATACTTTTGTTATTGATTTCACCAATTATATTGTTTTTCTTAGCAAAGAATACTTACCATAATCTTTTTGCTGAATATTTTTATGATACTTTATTTGTAAAAGTCAGTACTCTAGGAATTTTTCTAACTATCCTCACGCTTACGTTGAATGAAAACCGAAACGAATGGATTGTTTTCATTTCTAATCAAACAATGGGAGTTTTCATAATACACACTTATATTATGAAATTGTGGGAAAGGATATTTGGTTTTAATTTTGTAGGAGCATATTTACTTTTTGCTCTATTTACTTTAAGTGTTAGTTTTATTATTGTTGGAATGTTAATGAAGATTCCTTACTTCAATCGAATCGTCAAATTATAAAAAGGAGAACACTATGTACGATTATCTTATCGTTGGTGCTGGTTTGTCTGGAGCAATCTTCGCACACGAAGCTACAAAACGCGGTAAAAAAGTAAAAGTGATTGACAAGCGTGATCACATTGGTGGAAATATCTACTGTGAAAATGTTGAGGGCATCAATGTTCACAAGTATGGCGCCCACATTTTCCATACTTCTAATAAGAAAGTATGGGATTATGTCAATCAATTTGCTGAATTTAACAACTACATCAACTCACCAGTGGCTAACTACAAGGGTAGCCTCTACAATCTTCCTTTCAACATGAATACCTTCTATGCTATGTGGGGTACCAAGACTCCTCAAGAAGTCAAGAACAAGATTGCCCAGCAAACGGCGGATATGAAAGATGTTGAGCCCAAGAACTTGGAAGAACAAGCCATCAAGTTGATTGGTCCAGATATCTATGAAAAGTTGATCAAGGGCTATACTGAAAAACAATGGGGACGTTCTGCAACAGACCTTCCGCCATTTATTATCAAGCGCCTCCCAGTGCGTTTGACCTTTGATAACAACTACTTTAACGACCGTTACCAAGGTATTCCAATTGGGGGTTACAACGTCATCATTGAAAACATGCTTGGCGATGTAGAAGTAGAGCTTGGTGTTGATTTCTTTGCCAATCGTGAAGAGCTAGAAGCATCAGCTGAAAAAGTTGTCTTTACAGGGATGATTGACCAGTACTTTGACTACAAACACGGGGAGTTGGAATACCGTAGCCTTCGTTTTGAACATGAAGTCTTGGATGAAGAAAATTATCAAGGGAATGCTGTAGTAAACTATACAGAACGTGAGATTCCTTATACTCGCATTATTGAGCATAAACATTTTGAGTATGGTACTCAGGAGAAAACGGTTATTACTCGCGAATACCCAGCTGATTGGAAACGTGGAGATGAGCCCTATTATCCAATCAATGATGAGAGAAATAATGCTATCTTTGCTAAATATCAAGAAGAAGCAGCACAGAATGATAAGGTTATTTTCTGTGGACGTTTAGCAGATTATAAATACTACGATATGCATGTGGTAATCGAACGTGCATTGGATGTGGTAGAGGAAGAACTAGGGAGTATCTAAGAACATCACAGATAAAGGGGAGAAAAGGTGAAATATTATCTGAAGGATTCATTTCTGAGTAATGAATATGAAAAGAATGCAGGAAATAAGGCACGAAATGACGTGGAAGCTATTCTAGTCTCAGAGGGTTATAAGGGGTTGGAACTCAAGGTTGAGAATTGGTATAAGATGAATTTCTTTAAAGCTCAGCAACACAAATATCGGGCAATCAAGTCTGTGTTTGATCAGTTAGGATCTGGAGATGAATTGCTGATTCAGTTCCCGATTATACACCATACATTTTTCATCTCACAACTCATTAAGCAGGCGCAAAATAGAGGAGTCAAATTCTATCTTGTGATCCATGATGTTGAAACCTTGCGTCATGTAGGAAATTCAGCAGTGAAACTTCGTCATAAAGTGAGAAATTACTTCCAAGAGAAGGCAGCTCTTACATCAGTGGATGGCATTATCGTTCATAATGATATCATGAAAAATGCCTTGACAATTCAAGGCGTACCATCAGATAAAATGGTTAGCTTGGAGATTTTTGACTATCTGATTCCGAACTTTGAGGAAAAAAATGTTCCCCAAAAAGAAGAAGCGATTATCATCGCCGGAAATCTAATTCCAACAAAATCAGGCTATCTTTATAATTTGCCAGAACAGCCAGCCTATAATCTCTATGGAATGGGGTACGATGAAAGTCGTGCATTGAAAAATACCACCTACTTTGGTTCCTTTATGCCAGATGACCTCCCAAATGCTCTTCAAGGTAGTTTTGGTTTGGTGTGGGATGGTGATAGTTCAGAAACTTGCAAAGGTTCTTTCGGAAATTACCTACGTATTAACAACTCCCACAAGGCTTCTCTTTATTTGGCTTCGGGCTTTCCTCTAGTTGTTTGGAAAGAGTCTGCCCTTGCGCATTTTGTGCTAGATAAGCAATGTGGTATAGCAATTGATTCTCTACATGACCTCCAAAAGGCATTAGACGATTTGACAGATCAAGATTACATGGAACTGTCGGCTAATGCCAGACAAGTAGGAGTAGCGATTCGAAGTGGAGATTATCTGAAATCGGCCATTTCTAAATTGAAGTAAGAATTTGAAGCTACTCATTGATCAGTTCGTTAGAAAGATTACTTCATTATGAAAGGTATTATTCTTGCAGGTGGTTCGGGAACACGATTATACCCAACAAGATTCTACTACTTATTTAGTAGGCACAAATATCAATCGTCAGTCTTATAAGTACACTTCTAAGACAACAGAAGAATACCAAAAAGCTCAAGAAAAATGGTTGAAAGAAAAAGAAGAGTCAAATAAAAAGGCCCAAGAAGATCTCGCAAACCATGTGAAATAACTTTAAAAAAGTAAAGGATTTAGCCATCGATATGATGGTTAAGTCCTTTTTTATCTTTGTATAAGTCCCTGAATGATGAGAGATAGAATTTTTCAGAAAAGAGAAAATTTTAGTGAATTTTACCTATTTCCTATTGCTTTCTGCCTTTTTATTTGTTATATTAAAAGTACAATTAATTTTTATTTATAACAGTTAAGCAGAGCACTTTCAGAGAAAGGAGTATTTTTTAAAAAAGAAATGTAAACGCTTACTGGAAAATGAAAGGATTTAGGAGTTCATGGATAAACGATTTTTTGAAAAACGCTGTAAGTTCAGTATTCGTAAGTTTACGCTTGGAGTAGCTTCGGTAATGATTGGGGCGACTTTCTTTGCTGCTGCTCCAGTCTTAGCAGATCAAGCAAGAGTTGGTTCAACAGATAATTTGCCGAGTGAACTAGCTGATTTGGATAAGAAGGCTAGTGATGAGGGGCACGATTTTGACAAGGAAGCTGCCGCTCAGAATCCTGGTTCAGCTGAGACTACTGAAGGCCCACAAACAGAAGAAGAGTTGTTGGCTCAAGAAAAAGAAAAGTCTGAAAAGCCAAGCAATCTGCCAAAAGAATTAGAAGATAAGTTGGAGAAAGCTGAAGACAATGGGCGCGAAGTTAACAAGGATCAATTGGCCCAAGATACTGGCAAGCTCGTCCCAGAAGATGTGGCTAAGACTACCAATGGGGAATTAAACTATGGCGCGACTGTTAAGATCAAGACGCCATCAGGAGAAGGTAGCGGTATTGTCGTTGCTAAAGACCTTGTCTTGACGGTTTCTCACAACTTTATCAAGGATAGCCAAGACGGCAATATCCGTAAGGTTGTGGATAATGACCAAGGGGATGGAGATATCTATAGCATCTCATATCCAGGATTGCCAGATGTCAAGTTTAGCAAGAAAGATATTATTCATTGGGATCGTGAAGGCTACCTGAAAGGCTTCAAAAATGATTTGGCCCTAGTGAGATTGCGTACAGTTCTCGAAAATACGCCTGTTGAAGTAACTAAAAAGCCAGTTGTTAAGAAAATTGGAGATAAACTCCATGTCTTTGGTTATCCAGAAGGAAAATTGAATCCGATTGTCAATACTACAGTTGATTTTGCGGAACCATACGGAGAAGGTGTCCAAGGAATTGGTTACCAAGGAGGAAAACCGGGTGCTAGTGGCGGCGGTGTCTTTGATACAGAAGGCAAACTAGTCGGTGTTCACCAAAATGGTGTAGTTGGAAAACGGAGTGGAGGCATTCTCTTCTCACCAGCTCAACTAAAATGGATTCAAGACCACATACAGGGAATTTCAAGTGTGAAACCAGCAGACTTGGAAGAGAAAGAGAAACCGGCTGAAGAAAAACCAAAAGAGGATAAACCTGCAGCTGCTAAACCTGAAACACCTAAGACAGTAATTCCTGAATGGCAAACGGTAGCGAATAAAGAGCAACAAGGAACCGTCACTATTCGTGAAGAAAAGGGTATTCGCTACAATCAATTGTCTTCAACGGCCCAAAATGACAATGATGGCAAACCAGCCTTGTTTGAAAAACAAGGATTGACAGTTGATGCTAATGGAAATGCGACGGTTGATTTAACCTTCAAAGATGATTCTGAAAAGGGCAAATCACGCTTTGGTGTCTTCTTGAAATTTAAAGATACCAAGAACAATGTTTTTGTTGGGTATGACCAAGGTGGCTGGTTCTGGGAATACAAAACTCCAGGTAATAGCACATGGTATAAAGGCAACCGTGTAGCTGCACCAGTAAACGGCTCAGTGAATCATCTGACTATTAGCCTAAAATCAGATGGTCAGCTGAATGCAACAAATAATGATGTAAAACTTTTTGATACGGTTACTTTGCCAGCTGCTGTTAATGAAAATCTTAAAAATGAGAAGAAAATCCTTCTCAAGGCGGGAACTTATAGCAATGACCGTACGGTTGTCAGCGTTAAAACAGACAATCAAGAAGGCGTAAAAGCAGATGATACTCCTGTGGAGAAAGAAAAAGGAGACATTGTTGACGATAGTAAAGTATCTTATGACACTATCCAGTCAACAGTTCTGAAAGCGGTAATTGACCAAGCCTTTCCTCGTGTGAAAGAATACACTTTAAATGGGCATACTTTGCCAGGACAAGTTCAACAACTTAAGAAAATCTTGGTAAACAATCACGAAATTACACCTGAAGTCACTTATAAGAAGATCAATGATACTACTGCAGAGTACTTGATGAAACTTCGTGACGAGAAGAATTTCATCAATGCAGATATGACAGTACGCTTGCAAGTTGTGGACAATCAATTGCACTTTGATGTGACCAAGATTGTCAACCACAATCAAGTTACTCCTGGTCAGAAGATTGATGATGAAAGAAAACTTCTCTCCTCTATCAATTTCTTAGGAAACTCACTTGTGTCAGTTTCAAGCGACCAAACTGGAGCTAAGTTTGACGGGGCAACCATGTCAAACAACACTCATATCAGTGGAGATGAACATATTGCTGTAACCAATCCAATGAAAGATTTGTCTAAGGGCTATATGTATGGTTTTGTTTCTACAGATAAGCTTGCTGCAGGTGTTTGGAGTAACTCTCAAAACAGCTACGGTGGTGGTTCGAATGACTGGACTCGTTTGACAGCATTCAAACAAACTGTTGGAAATACAAACTATGTGGGAATCCAAAGTTCTGAATGGCAATGGGAAAAAGCTTATAAGGGCATTGTTTTCCCAGAATACACCAAGGAATTTCCAAGTGCCAAGGTTGTTATCACCGAAGACGCCAATGCTGACAACAAAGTCGATTGGCAAGATGGTGCCATTGCTTATCGTAGCATCATGAACAACCCTCAAGGTTGGGAAAAAGTTAAGGATATCACTGCTTACCGTATCGCGATGAACTTTGGTTCTCAAGCACAAAACCCATTCCTTATGACCTTGGATGGTATCAAGAAGATCAATCTCCACACAGATGGTCTTGGGCAAGGTGTTCTCCTTAAAGGTTATGGTAGTGAAGGTCACGACTCTGGTCACTTGAACTATGCTGATATTGGTAAACGTATTGGTGGTGTCGAAGACTTCAAGACATTGATTGAAAAAGCGAAGAAATATGGAGCTCATCTAGGTATCCACGTGAACGCTTCTGAGACTTATCCTGAGTCTAAGTACTTTAATGAAAATATTCTTCGTAAGAATCCAGATGGAAGCTACAGCTATGGTTGGAACTGGTTAGACCAAGGTATCAACATTGATGCTGCTTATGACTTGGCGCATGGACGCTTAGCTCGCTGGGAAGACTTGAAGAAAAAACTTGGTGATGGTCTCGACTTTATCTATGTGGATGTTTGGGGCAATGGCCAATCAGGTGATAACGGTGCCTGGGCTACCCACGTTCTTGCCAAAGAAATCAACAAACAAGGCTGGCGCTTTGCGATCGAGTGGGGTCATGGTGGTGAATACGACTCTACCTTCCAACACTGGGCAGCTGACTTGACCTATGGTGGCTACACTAATAAAGGTATCAACAGTGCTATCACACGCTTTATCCGCAACCACCAAAAAGATTCATGGGTTGGGGACTACAGAAGTTACGGTGGTGCAGCCAACTACCCACTTCTAGGTGGCTACAGCATGAAAGACTTTGAAGGCTGGCAAGGACGAAGCGACTACAATGGCTACGTGACTAACCTCTTTGCCCATGACGTCATGACTAAGTACTTCCAACACTTCACTGTAAGTAAATGGGAAAATGGTACACCAGTTACCATGACCGATAATGGTAGCACCTATAAATGGACTCCAGAAATGAAGGTTGAGCTAGTCGATGCAGCAGGTAACAAGGTTGTTGTGACTCGTAAGTCAAACGATGTCAATAGCCCGCAATACCGCGAACGTACAGTAACGCTCAATGGACGTGTCATCCAAGATGGTTCAGCTTACTTGACTCCTTGGAACTGGGATGCAAATGGTAAGAAACTTCCTACTGAAAAGGAAAAGATGTACTACTTCAATACGCAGGCCGGTGCAACAACTTGGACCCTTCCGAGTGATTGGGCAAATAGCAAGGTTTACCTTTACAAGCTAACTGACCAAGGTAAAACAGAAGAGCAAGAACTAACTGTAAAAGATGGCAAGATTACCCTAGACCTTCTAGCAAATCAACCATACGTTCTTTACCGTTCAAAACAAACCAATCCTGAAATGTCATGGAGCGAAGGCATGCACATCTACGACCAAGGATTTAACAGCGGAACCTTGAAACACTGGACCATTTCAGGTGATGCTTCCAAGGCAGAAATTGTCAAATCACAGGGTGCAAACGATATGCTTCGTATCCAAGGCAATAAGAGCAAGGTCAGCCTTACTCAGAAACTGACTGGCTTGAAACCAAATACCAAGTATGCGGTTTATGTTGGTGTCGATAACCGTAGTAATGCTAAGGCAAGTATCACAGTGAATACTGGCGAAAAAGAAGTGACTACTTATACCAATAAGTCACTCGCTCTCAACTATATCAAAGCTTATGCTCATAACAATCGTCGTGAAAATGCTACAGTTGACGATACAAGTTACTTCCAAAATATGTACGCCTTCTTTACAACTGGATCTGACGTATCAAATGTCACTCTGACATTGAGTCGTGAAGCTGGTGATGAAGCAACTTACTTTGATGAAATTCGTACCTTTGAAAACAATTCAAGCATGTACGGAGACAAGCATGATACAGGTCAAGGAACCTTCAAACAAGACTTTGAAAATGTAGCTCAAGGAATCTTCCCATTTGTAGTGGGCGGTGTCGAAGGTGTCGAAGACAACCGCACTCACTTGTCTGAAAAACACGATCCATATACACAGCGTGGTTGGAATGGTAAGAAAGTCGATGATGTTATCGAAGGAAATTGGTCATTGAAGACAAATGGACTAGTGAGCCGTCGTAACTTGGTTTACCAAACTATTCCGCAAAACTTCCGCTTTGAGGCAGGTAAGACTTATCGTGTAACTTTTGAATACGAAGCAGGATCAGACAATACCTATGCCTTTGTAGTCGGTAAGGGAGAATTCCAGTCAGGTCGTCGTGGTAGTCAAGCAAGCAACTTGGAAATGCATGAATTGCCAAATACTTGGACAGATTCTAAGAAAGCCAAGAAAGTAACCTTCCTCGTGACAGGTGCAGAAACAGGCGATACTTGGGTAGGTATCTACTCAACTGGAAATGCAAGCAATACTCGTGGTGATTCTGGTGGAAATGCAAACTTCCGTGGTTATAACGACTTCATGATGGACAATCTTCACATCGAGGAAATTACCCTAACAGGTAAGATGTTGACAGAAAATGCTCTGAAGAACTACTTGCCAACGGTTACCATGACCAACTATACGAAAGAGTCTATGGATGCTTTGAAAGAGGCGGTCTTTAACCTCAGTCAGGCAGATGATGACATTAGCGTGGAAGAAGCGCGTGCAGAGATTGCCAAGATTGAAGCCTTGAAGAATGCTTTGGTTCAGAAGAAAACAGCTCTGGTAGCAGAAGACTTTGAAAGTTTGGATGCGCCAGCTCAACCAGGTGAAGGTCTTGAGAATGCCTTTGATGGTAATGTATCTAGCCTATGGCATACATCTTGGAATGGTGGAGATGTAGGCAAGCCTGCAACCATGGTCTTGAAAGAACCAACTGAAATCACTGGACTTCGCTATGTTCCACGTGCCTCTGATTCAAATGGAAACTTGCGTGATGTGAAACTGGTTGTCACAGATGAGTCTGGTAAGGAACATACCTTTAACGTAACAGATTGGCCAAATAACAACAAGCCAAAAGACATTGACTTTGGCAAGACAATCAAGGCTAAGAAAATTGTCCTTACTGGTACCAAGACTTACGGAGATGGTGGCGATAAATACCAATCTGCAGCGGAACTCATCTTTACCCGTCCACAAGTAGCAGAAACACCTCTTGACATGTCTGGCTATGAAGCAGCTTTGGCTAAGGCGCAGAAATTAACAGACAAAGACAATCAAGAGGAAGTAGCTGGAGTTCAGGCGAGCATGAAATATGCGACGGATAACCATCTCTTGACGGAAAGAATGGTGGCCTACTTCGCAGACTATCTCAACCAATTAAAAGATTCTGCTACGAAACCAGATGCTCCAACAAGTAGCAAGGGTGAAGAACAACCACCAGTTCTTGATGTACCTGAGTTCAAAGGCGGCGTCAATGCAACAGAAGCAGCTGTACATGAAGTCCCTGAGTTCAAAGGCGGCGTTAATGCGGTTGAAGCCTTGGTTCACGAATTACCAGAATACAAAGGCGGAGCCAATGCGGTCCTAGCGGCTGCAAATGAAGTTCCAGAGTATAGAGGTGGAGTCAATGCAGTTGAGGCCTTGGTAAATGAAAAGCCAGCCTACACAGGTGTATTGGCTACAGCTGGAGATCAAGCAGCTCCAACAGTTGAAAAACCTGAGTACCCGCTCACTCCAAGTCCAGTAGCTGAGACCAAAACTCCGGGAGCGAAAGATGAAGAAAAACTACCTGCTACAGGGGAGCACAGCTCAGAAGTAGCCCTCTTCTTAGCAAGTGTGAGTATCGCTTTATCTGCTGCTGTTCTTACGACAAAACGAAAAGAAGACTAAACAGATTTGGTTTTAGAAATCCAAAAGATCTCGAATCAAATAGGATCAAACAGCCGGAGAGGACCTCTTGGTTCTCTCCTTTTTCAAAGGAGAAATGATACCGCTTACTCATGTACGCGGATGAAAGGAATAGGAGAAAGATGGATAGACATTTTTTTGAGAAACGCTGTCACTATAGTATAAGAAAATTTGCAATAGGTGCAGCCTCCGTTATGATTGGTGCTAGTATCTTTGGAGCCAATATGGTTCAGGCAGCAGAAACAGCAGCGCCTTCAGAAACAGAGGGAAGCATCACCCATGTTCAAGCACTGGATAAGTTACCCGATGATTTAGCCGATGCGCTTAAAAAGGCGGATGCAGAAGCTGCAACAGAAGCAAGTCATGAAGAAACTCCAGCGACTGACGGAGGAACCAATCCTGCAGCAAGTGAAGATGCAAAACCAGATACAAGTCCTGCAAGTCCCAAGCCAGCAGAAACGCCGAAACCGGTTGAAACACCAAAGGCAGACAATAAACCAGCTGAAACAGCTACGCCCGCACCAAAACCAGCTGAAAAGCAAATCGAAGATAGAGAAGATGTCAATCATCTCGAAGGTGCTACTGCTCAGGCGAGCAACCATGAGACTGGTACCAACTTTACTGCAGATAAGGCTATCGACGGAGATGACAATACTCGTTGGGCTACAGACAAAGACGCACCAAAACCAACTTTTGAATTGACCCTTCCTAAGACAACCTTAATCAAACATGTAGAAATTGACTGGGATCGTCGTCTTCGTAATGGGCAAAATGACCCCAATATCAAATCTTGGAGTCTCTACTATGCAGGTCAAGAAGACGTGGGCGCTAATGGAGAAAAACAATGGAAACTTGCTCATACCAAAACTGGAGATCCTGTTTTAGATGAGAAAGTAGACCTAGCTGAAAGTATCAAAGCTAAGTACCTCAAACTTGAGGTCAATGATTACCAAGCGGGCACAATGGGTTGGAGAAACGTTGGTATCCAAGAAATTCGTGCTTATTCTAACATTCCGGACCATAGTAAGGTGACGGATATCCGCCAAGTAACCGAACTAACAGTAGCAGAAGACGGACAGTCTCTTGTCTTACCAACTTTACCAGGGAAAGTTAGCCTTATCGGAAGCAACAAGCAAGGTGTGATTGACCTTCAAAATCACATCTATAAGCCTTTGACAGACCAACGCGTCAAGGTCATGGTGCAACAAATCAGAGACAGTCATACTTTCACTAAGGAATTTGAAGTAGTCATCAAGGGGCTACATCAGGACGAGGGTGTGGGTGTAAAACCAAAAGTAGCACCAGCTGTTCAACAATGGTATGGAAAAGAAGGTCAATCTTCTATCACTTCAGATACAGTTCTTGCGACAGGAGATTCGGGCTTTGATCAGGCAGCAAGCTTCTACCAGTCAGACCTTGCAAGCCGTGGATTGGAACTTGCAACAAGTGACAAACAGGCTCAAAAACGAATCGAATTTAAAAAGGTTGAAAACAAGGGTTATGGTAAAGAAGGGTACGGTATCACTATCCAAAATGATGTGATTACCATCGAAGCTGCCACAAACACAGGAGCCTTTTACGCAACTCGTACTCTTCTTCAAATGGGAGAAACAGACCTACAAAATGGCGAAATTCGAGATTTCCCAAGTTTCAGCCACCGTGGCTTTATGTTGGATACAGGTCGTAAATTTATCCCTTATGACACCCTCGTAGACATCATGCTCAACATGGCCTACTACAAGATGAACGACTTGCAGTTGCACCTTAATGATAACTATATCTTCCTCAAGGAACACTTGGCAGGTAAGAATCTATCTCCAGAAGAACAACTTAAGTATGTACTTGAACATGCCAAGACTGGTTTCCGTGTAGAGACAGATATTGTCGGTGAGAATGGTCAAAAATTAACATCAGATGAGCATTATACCAAGGAAGAAATGCAAAATCTGATTAAATTGGCAAAGGCTCTTCATATCAACCTAGTACCAGAAATTGACACACCAGGTCATGCACTGTCCTTTGTCAAAGTTCGTCCAGACCTCATGTATCAAGGTAGTCTGAGTGATTATGCAGGCAAGCACAATGTCGAACGAGTTGCCATGCTAGACTTGGATACTAAGTATGAAGAAACTCTTAAATTTGTCAAATCCGTCTATGACAAACTCCTAGATGGACCAGATGCTCCTTTGCATGGTGTATCCACTGTTCATATCGGAACGGATGAATACTATGGCAGTCGCGAAAGCTATCGCCGCTATGTCAATGACTTGACGAAATATATCAAGTCTAAAGGCTATACACCTCGTATCTGGGGCTCACTCAGTGCGAAACGTGGGAGCACTCCTGTTGATTGGAACGGAGTAGAAGTTGATATCTGGAGCATCCATTGGCAACGACCAAATGAAGCCATTGCTCAGGGAGCTAAGATTATCAACATCACAGATGTACCGACCTATAGTGTGCCAAGTGGAAGCAATAGTCAAGCAGCTTACGGGGACTATGCTAACTACGAACGTCAGTACAATAGCTGGACACCGAATGATTTTAGAACAGGTGGAGGTCCACTTCTACCAGCTTCTCATCCAAGTATCCTTGGTGGTGGTCACGCAGTTTGGAATGATAATATCGACCTTCATGAGACCGGTTTGACCTCTTATGATATCTTTAAACGCTTCTTCAAGAGCATGCAAACCACTGCAGAACGCACCTGGGGATCTGACCGTGCAGCTGCGACCTTTGCAGAACGCACCCTACCAACGAGCCCTTATGCACCCCAGTCAAATCCTGAAAAAGAGATTGATCAAAGTGATTTGTTTACCATCAATCCTGAAACAGTGAAGAACTATGCAAGCAAGAAGGTGAAGGCAAGCGAACAGGGATTGGCCTTTGAGAAAGATAGCAGTATCGAAGGCTTGGCTGATGATGTTGGTCCAAGTCACGTCTTGAAGTTTGATGTAACTGTCACTGGAGACGGGGAACAAACCTTCTCAACAAGTGGGGACAACCGTATCTATCTAGCTGATAAAGACGGCTACCTTGCTTATCAATTTGAACAGTTTCATATCCAATTCAATAAAAAACTTGAAAAGAACAAACGTTATCAAATCTCCATCGTAACCAAACCACAATCTACAGAAGTCTATGTGGATGGTGAAAAGATTGAGCGTATTGCAAATCCAGCCCACCCTCGCTTTGCCCACAATAGCTTGGTACTACCGCTTGAAAGCATCGGTGGATTCAAAGGAATCTTGCATAGTGCAGAGTTGTCAGACAAACCATTTGTAAATCCTCGTTTGATTTCAAATGATAAAATTACTGCAACCGCAAGCAGTCAGCAACTTCCAGGAAACGATACTGAAGGCGCTGTTGAAAAGGCCTTTGACAATGATCCAAATACCTTCTGGCATACTAAATGGACTGGTGACACTGGGCCATACACCCTTACTATGACCTTGAAAGAAGCAGAAAAAGTCAATGGCTTGACGTATCTCCCACGTCCAGGTGGTGGAAATGGTGTTGTGACGCGCTACGAAATCTACGCACAAAAAGATGGCCAAATGGTCAAGGTTTCAGAAGGAAGCTGGGACAACAACGCCCAAGAAAAAACAGTCAACTTTGCGGCGGTACATACCAACAAGATTGAGTTGAAAGTATTGGAAGGCGTTGGTGGTTTTGCAAGTGCGGCTGAAGTTCATCTATTGAAACCTGTCAAAGAAGAGCAAGAAACGCCTGCACCAAGTCAACCAGAAAAACCAACTACACCTGAAAAACCAAAAGTAGAGCAAACAGGTGATGGAACAGTTGAATTGGCAGATCAATTCACTGCAAGTAAACCAGCTAGCGAGGACAGCATTGCAGCTGCCAGCAAGAGCGCAGACTATCTCAAGAAAGAGTACAAGGTCTTCCCAACGCCACAAAAAGTGACTTATGGCGAAGGTGTTACAGCCCTTCGTAAGCAAGTCAATCTGGTTATGGGCGATCAACTCGATATCTATACTCGTAATCGCTTGAAGAGTGTCTTGCAGGATAATCAAGTATCTTATACAACTGGTAAGGCAGCAATCGCTGGCGCAACCAATATCTATCTTGGGGTGCATGGACAAGGCTCACAAGCAGAGCAAAACTTGTCCAATGTTTCAGCAGGTCTCTTTGACAAGATTGACGCCTATGTCTTGAGCATCAAGGATAACTCGATTTCCATCGTCGGAAAAGACACAGATGCGGTCTTCTATGGTTTGACAACCTTGAAACATATGCTCAAGGAAAGCCAAGTACCAGTCCTTCACAATGTGACAGTAGAAGATTACGCAGAGCTCAAGAATCGTGGTTTCATCGAAGGTTACTATGGAAACCCATGGTCGAATGCCGATCGTGCAGAGCTCATGCGTTACGGTGGCGATTTGAAATTGAACCAATACTTCTTTGCACCAAAAGATGATCCATACCACAACAAGAAATGGCGTGAACTCTATCCGGAAGAAAAACTAGCTGAAATCCGTGAACTTGCTCGTGTCGGAAATCAAAGTAAAACACGCTATGTCTGGACCATCCATCCATTCATGAACAACCGCATCCGCTTTGGCAATGAAGCGGACTACCAAGAAGACCTGGCTACCATCAAAGCCAAATTTACCCAGTTGATGAAAGTGGGTGTCCGCGAATTTGGTATCCTAGCAGATGATGCTCCAAGTCCAGTCGGAGGCTACAATAGCTACAACCGCTTGATGCAAGATATGACCAAGTGGTTGACTGAAATGCAGGGAACTTATAGCGGTCTTCGTAAAGAAATGATCTTTGTTCCTGGACAGTATTGGGGTAATGGACGTGAGGATGAGTTGAAATCCCTCAATGAAAATCTCCCAAGTTCAACATCCATGACCTTGACGGGTGGTAAGATTTGGGGTGAAGTCTCTGAAAGCTTCCTTTCAACTCTCAAGAACAATCTATCCGCAGGTGGCAAGACCTATCGCCCAGTTTCACTTTGGATTAACTGGCCTGTAACAGATAACTCTAAACAACACTTGATTCTAGGTGGTGGTGAGAAATTCCTTCATCCAAATGTGGATCCAAGCTTGCTATCTGGTATCATGTTGAACCCAATGCAACAGTCTGAGCCATCTAAGATTGCCCTCTTTTCAGGAGCTCAATACTCATGGAAACAGTGGAAATCAGAAGAAGAAGCTAAGAAAATCAATGACATTGCTTTCAACTTTGTAGAAAATGGTCATTTTGAAGATAGCAAGGTATCAGCAGCCTTCCGCGAACTTGGTAAGCACATGATCAACCAAAACATGGATAATCGTGTCGTCAAACTGGAAGAATCTGTAGATTTGGCTCCAAAATTAACAGACTTCATGACCAAGCTCAAAGCAGGTCAGGATGTGACTGCAGAACGTGCAGCCTTGCGTGCAGAATTTGCCAAGATTAAAGAAGCAGCCGAACTCTATAAAGCATCAGGCGATAAAAAAATGGTTGCCCAAATCCACTATTGGTTGGATAATGCAATTGACCAAATGAATGCTCTCGATGCCTTCCTTACAGGAACTGAAGCCATGGCTACAAACGATGCAGCCAAACTTTGGGATAGCTACTATAAAGGTTTGAAATTGTACGAACAGTCTCAAACTCACACCTTCCATTATGTAGACCATATGGAAAAGGCTGAATTGGGTGTTCAACATATTCGTCCATTTATCCTATCCTTGAAAGAAGTTCTAGCGTCTGAAGTTCAAAAAGTCTTGCATCCAGACCAAATCATCAGCACCTTTATCACCAATCGAACAGGTGTAGAAGGTGGTTTGGCAGAAGTAACGGATGGCGATTTGGCAACCCATGCGATTATTAAATCACCAAATAGCATCAAGACAGGTGATTATATTGGTATGAAGTTTAACAAGCCAGTAGCGATTCAAACCTTGACCTTTGCTATGGGAACGCAGGCAAATCCACGTGATACCTTTAGTAAGGCAGAAGTGCAGTATCTAGATGAAAATGACAACTGGGTAACCTTGAAAGAGCCAAGCTATGTCGGAAATGAATCCCTGCTTAAGTTTGAGAATCTCAACATCAAGGCCAAAGCAGTTCGCATGATTGCGACAGCAGACCGCGAGAACACTTGGTTTGCAGTTCAGGAAATTGCAGTCAACCGTCCAGTTGAAAAAGCTCGTAGCCAACAAGCAACGACAGTTAGTCTAAGCTCAAACTTAGTTTACAAACTAAATACCTCAGCTCGTCAAATCACTGATGGCAAGGACAATACAGAAGCCATGATGGCAAACGCTGACGGTAGCAATACCACTCCAGTAGATGCTTGGGCACAACTTGACCTCGGTGAAGTCAAGTCAGTCACTAAAGTACGACTTCGCCAAGGAACAGGTGATAAACTTGCCGCAGGTGTACTTGAGTATTCTACAGACGGTACTACTTGGCAGGAACTTGATCGCTTGGCAGGTGAGCAAACCAAGGAAGTGACTAGAGCAATCAATGCTCGTTATATCCGAGTACGCAATACTAAAGCGCTCGACCTCTGGTGGCGTATCCAAGACTTCTCTGTTGAGACACGTTCTGGAAACAGTGAGTTAACGGACACCAACGTTGATGCTTTGAAGGAAACGCCGGTAGTGGATAGCTTGGGACATTATGAACTTCAAATTCCAGCAGGAACTAAACTTCCTGCAAATAGCTATCTAGGTATGAAACTTGACCGTATCCATCAGGTCAAGAGCATCCAGCTCCAAGGCCAAGCCAACCCAGCTCTTAGCCTTGAGTACTCTGCAAATGCTCAAGAATGGATGCCAGCTAGCCAGTTGACTGATAGATCTGTAGCAAGCCACTTAGTACGTTATGTGCGTCTGGTCAATAAAACAGATCAGGAACAAGCTGTGACAGCCACTTCTCTCCTTGTGACAACCAAAGAAGTGCAACCAACCAAACTAGAATCTACAACTATGGGCATTCATCCAACATACGGAAGCAATGATGTTCGTAAGCTGAACAACCTAGATCAACTATTTGACGGTGTTTACAACAACTTCGTTGAGTTTTCAGACTACGCCCATAAAGATGGTCACGTAACCTTGAAGCTTGGTAGCGAACGTACCATCAAGAAGATCAGAGCCTACATCCAAGACGGAACTCAAAACTACCTTCGTGATGGTAAGATCCAAGTCAGCCAAGACGGTAAAACTTGGACTGATGTCGTGACAGTAGGAGATGGTGTGGCCAATAGCACACACGATGATTCATTGACAGATGGTTGGACACATGATTCTAAGATGCCAGGAAATCGCTATATCGAGGGTGAATTGACGACACCAGTTAAAGCTAACTATCTCCGTGTCCTCTATACAGCAGACTATGATGCCCGTTTTGTAGGCTTTACAGAATTGGTCATCAACGATGGTGAGTTTGTCAAACCAATCAATGATCCAACAGTAGAAGGAAGTAGTGGAGAAAGCCAAGGTAACCTTTATAATAATCTTGTAGACGGCAAAGTCTTGACCAGCTACAAGTCTGAAAAAGACAAGGGCGAATTGGTGTATCACTTGTCTGAACCAACCAAAGCTAACCACCTTCGTCTTGTTTCTAGTCTCCCTGAAGGAGCGCAAGCACGTGTTCTTGCTAGAACACTCAAGGATGGTCAAGACAGCTGGACAGACCTCGGTGCCATTACATCTAGTCTCCAAACCTTCGCTATCCGAAATGGTGGCTCTCTTCTAGATGTCAAATTAGTCTGGGAAGGTGGCAAGGCAGAATTTTATGAATTGGCAAGCTTCCATCAAGAATTAACAGAAGAACCGCTCCAATCAAGCAAGGGAGAAGAACCAGCACCCGTTCTTGAGGTTCCTGAATTCACAGGTGGTGTCAATGCAGTTGAAGCCCTAGTACATGAACTTCCAGAGTACACAGGCCCAGTAGCGACAGTAGGAGACCAAGCTGCTCCGACAGTAGAGAAACCTGAGTTCAAGGGCGGTGTCATAGGAGACCAAGCCGCTCCGACAGTAGAGAAACCTGAGTTTAAACTTAGCTCACTTGCTTCAGATGAAGGTAAGGCACCGGCACCGGAACTAAAACAAGAAATGACGAAGCGAGAAACAGCTGAACAAAGCTTGCCAGCAACAGGTGAGAGTCAATCTGACACAGCCCTCTTCCTAGCAGGTGTTAGCCTAGCCCTATCTGCTCTCTTTGTAGCAAAAACAAAGAAAGACTAGTATTTAGTAAAACCTCTTAACAAGATTACGAAATCCGTTTCCTATCTTTCCCAATGAGGTTTATAGTACAGAAAAAGCCTGAGAAGATGTCTTCTCAGGCTTTTGTTAAGCAGATAGATGCAATAGTGCTATGAAAAAATCACCCAGATTTTTCTGGGTGATAAATGTTATGGTTGTGCTGGTTGAGGATTCTGATTTTGGTTCTGGTTTTGTTGACCAGGCGTTGTATTTGGTTGCTGGCTATTGGTATTATTGTTTGCACTATTATTCGTGCTTGGAGTAGATGAGCTTGACTGTGAAGTTGAACTTTCTGATGTCGAGCTCGAACTTTCAGGTGTTGGAGCCTGTTGCGGAGCAGGAGCAGTCCATGCAGAACGAGCACCGTTTTTAAAGACGAACTCACCACTTCGATAGAGACCTTCTGGCATAGTCCAGTCGCCAGGGTTGTTATCCTCAGACAGATAAGTCATCATTGAACGGTAAACCTTAGCTGCAACATAGAAGCCATCACCAACGATAGGAGTAAGGCGGTTTGAGTAACCTGTCCACACAGCCATTGAATATTTGCGAGTATAACCAACAAACATTTCGTCTGGAGCTACATAACCAGTATTTTTGATGTAGTTTTCAATTTCATCATCTGTATAGTTTGATGTACCAGTCTTACCAGCTTGAGGTAGCCAAGGGAGATAAGCACCACGACCCGTTCCGTATGCCAAGACAGTCTTCATCATTTCTGTCATCATATAGGCGGTCGTCTCTTTCATGGCACGAGTACCAGGATCAGCGTATTCTTTTGAGCTACCATCGCTAAAGACGATTTTGTTGATATACATTGGTTTATGGTAGATACCACCGTTAGCAAAAGCAGCGTAAGCAGCAGCCATTTTCTCACTACTTGCTCCGTACTTTTTGTTTGACTCAGTCGTATTACTTGAAATCGCGTTGGCATAGTGCATATCTGGATAGTCAATACCGATTCCATTTAGGAAGGTCTTGGCTCTATCCAAACCGACTTTGTTCAAGGTTTCTACGGCTGTAACGTTACGTGATTGTTGGAGCGCATATTGGATGGTGATGTTTCCAAAATAACTTCTATCCCAGTTGTAAACAGGGGTATCTGTTCCAGGATAGTTGTATGGAACATCATGTACAATCGAAGCAGTTGAGTCGTAGATGTCATACTCCAAGGCAGGAGCATAGTCTGTGATCGGCTTCATGGTAGAACCCCAGTCACGGTTGGTTTCAACAGCTTGGTTGATTCCGAAGGAAACATTGCTTGATTGGTGACGAGAACCTAACTGAGCAATGACTTTCCCGTTTGTCACATCCACAATCGTTGAAGCTACTTGCATTTCATCATCTGGATAGTTGACATACTCGTCGGTATTGTAGATATCCCAGAGATGTTGTTGAACTTTAGGATCAACGTTGGTATAGACGTCCATACCAGTCGTTAAGAGATTGTAGCCTGTTTCTTGTTCGACTTGATCGATTACCTCTTTGAGATAGTTGTCCATGTATGGAGGATAACTATTAGCCGATTTTAGACTTTGAAGTCCATCTGTAATCGGAGTATTAATCGCTTTTTCATATTGCTCAGCTGAAATGTAACCTTGTCCCTTCATCTCAGAGAGGACGAGATTACGACGTTCTTGAGCAGCTTCTGGATGCGAGTATGGATCATACTGGTTTGGAGCCTGAGGCATACCAGCAAGGAGAGCCAATTGAGGAATACTTAAATCTTTGAGATCCTTGCCATAGTAACTTTGGGCAGCTGTCTGCATTCCGTAGTTACCGTTTGACATGTAAACCTTGTTGATGTAGTAGGTCAAGATCTCTTGTTTAGTCGCTTTTTGTTCTAGCTGAACGGCTAACCAAGCTTCCTGAGCCTTACGAGAAAGGGTTTGATCAGAAGTTGACGTAGAAAAATAAGTTAACTTAATCAACTGCTGCGTCAAGGTTGAAGCTCCTTGCAGACCTCCACCACCACGAAGGTTTCGGAGGGTAGCACCTAGGATACGGATCGTGTCAATTCCTCGGTGATTAAAGAAGCGATGGTCCTCAATCGAAACAATAGCGTTGACCAAATCGGTCGGTATTTCGTTTGCTTGGGCATTGACCCGACGTTCCGAACCAAGATCAGCGATAAGCTCGTCATTGCTATCATAGATCTTACTTGACGTTGTAGCGACTAGTTTACTTTCAGAAAGTTCGGGAGCCTTGCTAACATAGTAGAGGAAGAGACCTCCACCAAGCATTACAGCTGCGATAAATACAGTTAAGAGACTGATACTGACATACTTAGCTATTCGCAGAAAAGTTTGTTTGTTCATCTTGTTTTACCACCTAGTAAATGTTCTTTGATAATGTCGAGGTAGGGAATTTGAGGAAAGGCCCCAGGCTCAATCCTATATCCATTTTCTCGAATATATCCAAGTGGCATTGACTTCTGTCCCTTATCTTGATGATAGAAACGGATGAGGTCAATAGCCGGTAATAAGTAGGTTTCTTGCTGAGAAGAAAAGTGAAGGAGTACAAAGCAGATTCCTTGCTGGGCAAGGACTTGTTCCATATGCTGGATCTGATGGAGATGAAAATTCTTCATCGGTATCGCATGTTTTTGCCTGGTTTCCTTTGCTTCAAAGTCGATGTAGTATCCATCATAAACCCCTGAATAGTCAGTAGTTGAGGCTTGTCTAAAGTAGGCTTCAACGATCTTGGCACGACTTCGTTGGGGATAGTCGACACGTACGATTTGGATGGGAGTCGGCTTCTTGTGAATAACAGCTAACCCATGCGACAAATAGTAGTCGTTCGTAGCATTGATCATCTTTTCAAAAGACATTCCCCGATTTGCGAAATTTTTAGTTTGTGACAGGGGTGCTTGTCTCTTTTGAGATGAAATTTTATGTGGATAGTTGACCATAATTCTCCTTATTGGTACAATAACATCACTCTATTATATCATAAATTTACAAAGAAAGGGTTAAAAATGACATCAGCCTTGATTTTAGGCTATTCAGCCTTCGACCTTGGTCTCTTTAATGACAAGGATATTCGCGTTGATATTATCAAAACAGCTATTCGGAGAGACTTGGAACGTCTAGCAGAGGATGGGGTGACTTGGCTTGTCTTTACAGGGACTTTGGGCTTTGAGTACTGGGCGCTTCAGGTGGCAAAAGACATGAAAGCAGACTATGGATTTCAACTGGCGACCATTTTTGATTTTGAAACCCATGGCAGTAACTGGAATGAAGCAAATCAAGCGAAATTGAGTGAGTTCAAGCAGGTTGATTTTGTCAAATATGCCTATCCACAATATGAGCACAAGGGACAATTACGCGATTATCAAAAATTTCTGCTGGAAAATACAGATACTTGCTACCTTTTTTACGACGAAGAAAACGAAACCAAGTTACGATATTTTTACCAAATGATGAAAAATCAAGCGGACTATGTTACAAGAAGATTAACATTTGAGGACTTGAATGAAATAGTAGAAAATTTTTCTGAAAAGTAAGCCTTTGACCTTGATTTTTACTTGTCTTTTTTTATATAATAATACTAGTAACCCAGAATGGAGAGAGACATGGCAAGTATTATATTTTCAGCGAAAGATATTTTTGAACAAGAATTTGGACGTGAAGTACGTGGATACAGCAAAGCAGAGGTAGACGAATTCCTAGACGATGTGATTAAGGATTATGAAACCTACGCAGCTTTGGTCAAATCCCTTCGTCAAGAGATTGCTGATTTGAAAGAAGAATTATCTCATAAACCACAGGTAGCGCCAACTCAACCAGACTCTATTGAAGTAACAGCTTCTACTTCAATGACAAACTTTGATATTTTGAAACGCTTAAATCGTCTCGAAAAAGAAGTATTTGGTAAGCAAATCTTAGACAACCAAGATTTATAATTGACTAAGGAATGAGTGCAATTTTTGGATAATCGCGTGAAGAGGTTCTCTTTTCATGAGGAAAGTCCATGCTAGCACAGGCTGTGATGCCTGTAGTGTTTGTGCTAGGCGAATCCATAAGCCTAGGGACGAGAAATCGTTACGGCAGTCGAAATGGCTAAGTCTTCGGATAGGTCAAAATAGGCTTGAAAGTGCCACAGTGACGGAGTCTTTCTGGAAACAGAGAGAGTGGAACGCGGTAAACCCCTCAAGCTAGCAACCCAAATTTTGGTCGGGGCATGGAGTGCACGGAAACGAACGTAGTACTCTGACTGCTAGCAGATTTATGCTGTTAGCGGTAGACAGATGATTATCGAAGGAAGTGGTCCTAGTCACTTCTGGAACAAAACATGGCTTATAGAAAATTGCATATAGGTTGGGGCTGAGAAATCTTTCTCAACCTCATTTTTTAAAGTGAACAAGAGAAAGGTCTTGCAAGACTAGAAATGAAAGAACAATTTAATTTAATCGCAACTGCTGCGGCGGGTCTTGAGTCTGTCGTTGGACGTGAGGTGCGAGACCTTGGTTATGATTGCCAGGTTGAAAATGGGCGTGTCCGCTTCCAAGGAGATGTGAAGGCAATCATTGAGACCAATCTTTGGCTTCGTGCAGCGGATCGCATCAAGATTGTAGTCGGAAGTTTTCCAGCTAAGACTTTTGAAGAGCTTTTTCAAGGTGTTTTTGCTCTAGATTGGGAAAACTATCTCCCGCTAGGAGCACGTTTCCCGATATCAAAGGCAAAATGTGTCAAGTCTAAACTCCACAACGAGCCCAGTGTTCAGGCTATTTCTAAGAAGGCTGTTGTGAAGAAATTACAAAAACACTATGCCCGTCCAGAAGGAGTTCCCTTGATGGAAACTGGTCCCGAGTTTAAGATTGAGGTATCTATCCTGAAAGATGTGGCAACTGTCATGATTGACACGACAGGTTCTAGCCTTTTTAAACGTGGTTATCGTACGGAAAAGGGTGGAGCGCCTATCAAGGAAAATATGGCCGCAGCCATTTTGCAACTATCTAACTGGTATCCGGACAAGCCCTTGATTGATCCGACCTGTGGGTCAGGAACTTTCTGTATCGAGGCGGCTATGATTGCCAGAAAGATGGCGCCAGGACTTCGACGTTCCTTTGCATTTGAGGAATGGAACTGGGTCAGCGATCGGTTAATCCAGGAAGTTCGCACAGAGGCGGCTAAGAAAATTGATCGTGAACTGGAACTGGACATTATGGGCTGTGATATAGATGCTCGCATGGTGGAAATTGCCAAGGCAAATGCTCAAGCAGCAGGTGTCGCAGGTGATATCACCTTTAAGCAAATGCGGGTACAGGACTTGCGCACTGACAAGATTAATGGCGTTATCATTTCCAATCCACCATATGGGGAACGTTTGTCTGATGATGCAGGAGTTACCAAGCTCTATGCTGAGATGGGACAAGTCTTTGCACCACTGAAAACGTGGAGTAAGTTTATCCTGACGAGTGACGAAGCTTTTGAAAGCAAGTACGGAAGTCCAGCTGACAAAAAACGAAAACTCTATAACGGGACCTTAAAAGTGGATTTGTATCAATACTTTGGTCAGCGTGTCAAACGCCAAGAGGTAAAATAGAAAGGTGAACTCATGAGTAAGAAAAGACGTGATCGTCATAAAAAAGGACATCAAGAACCACAATTCGACTTTGATGAAGCAAAAGACTTGACTGTTGGTCAAGTCATTCGTAAGAATGAAGAGGTCGAAGCAGGAGTATTGCCTGAGGACAGTATCTTAGACAAATACATCAAACAGCACCGTGAAGAAATCGAAGCCGACAAGTTTGAAACTCGTCAGTTTAAAAAAGAAGAGCTAGCTTCTACTCAAAACCTAGAGGAAATGATCCAAGAAGTTCGTGAATCAAGTGAACCTTCTGATCAGGTAGACAATTCAGACATGGTTGCTGAGGAATCTATTGAAGAGATAGAAAATGATGAGACTACTCAGTTTGTTCCCCCACTTCAAGATGAAGAAAATGCTGAAATAGAGCCTCTCGTTTTAACAGAAACAGAGCCCAAGGAAATAAATGAGGAACAAGAAGAGGAGACCTATACACCTCTATCACGTTCGGCTCAAACAGAACCTGAAACAGGCTCTAAGAAGAAAGGTGTCATCATCATTGCTTCGGTAGTAGCTGCAATCCTTGTGCTTGCTGGAACATATTATGTCTACCGTCAAGTGTCTCGTTCAAACCAAGAAATCCAGTCTTCTCAAGCAGCCTCTTCGGATGATCAAGGGACACAAACAGCTTTGAAAGACTTCAATGATCTCTATGATACTTTCTATACAGATGCTAATAAGACAGCTCTGAAAAACAGCCAGTTTGATAAATTGAGCCAACTGAAAACCTTGCTAGATAAGTTAGAAGGTAGCCGTGATTATACACTAGCTAAGTCAAGATATGATAGCCTAGCAACTCAAATCAAGGCCATTCAAGATGTTAATGCCCTCTTTGAAAGCCCAGCAATCACTGATGGTGTCTTGGATACCAATGCGAAAGCCAAGGCAGACGCTAAATTTACAGAAATCAAGACAGGGAACACAGAACTAGACAAACTCTTGGATAAGGCCATTAGTCTTGGTAAGAGTCAACAAACCAGTGCTTCCAGCTCAAGTTCGAGCTCTAGCACGAGTCAAGCAAGCTCAAGTTCAGCTACAGAAAGCAATGCGAGCAGCACTACACCTTCAACTAGCACTACGGCACCAGCTAGAGACACAAATGGTGGTTTGTCTGGCGATGGGGTTAATCTTCAAAGAAGTGCTAGTCGTGTACCCTACAACCAATCAGCTGTAGACGATAGCAACAACCCTGCTTGGACGTTTGCGGATGGTGTATTGGAACAAGTTCTAGCAACATCACGTGCTCGTGGCTATATCACTGGAAATCAATACATCCTAGAACGTGTCAATATTGTAAACGGAAATGGTTATTACAACCTCTATAAACCAGATGGAACCTATCTCTTCACCCTCAACTGTAAGACGGGTTACTTTGTAGGGAATGGTTCTGGTCATGCTGATGACTTGGACTACTAAGCAACCGTTACAAAATTCTTTCCTTTCATAGGTAAAAATGATAAAATAAAACATATTAAACAAGAGGAGTGTCACATGACAAAAGCTAACTTTGGTGTCGTTGGTATGGCCGTAATGGGTCGTAACCTTGCCCTAAATATCGAATCTCGTGGTTATACAGTTGCCATTTACAACCGTAGTAAAGAAAAAACAGAAGACGTAATCGCTTGCCATCCCGAAAAGAATTTTGTGCCAAGCTATGACGTGGAAAGCTTTGTAAACTCAATCGAAAAACCTCGTCGTATCATGTTGATGGTTCAAGCTGGACCTGGTACAGATGCAACTATCCAAGCTCTTCTTCCCCACCTTGACAAGGGAGATATTTTGATTGACGGAGGAAACACTTTCTACAAAGATACCATCCGTCGCAATGAAGAATTGGCAAACTCAGGCATCAACTTTATCGGTACAGGGGTTTCTGGTGGTGAAAAAGGTGCCCTTGAAGGTCCTTCTATCATGCCAGGTGGACAAAAAGAAGCCTACGAATTGGTTGCTGATGTTCTTGAAGAAATCTCAGCTAAAGCACCAGAAGATGGCAAACCATGTGTGACTTACATCGGTCCTGATGGAGCTGGTCACTATGTGAAAATGGTCCACAACGGTATCGAGTATGGTGACATGCAATTGATCGCAGAAAGCTATGACCTCATGCAACACTTGCTTGGCCTTTCTGCAGAAGACATGGCTGAAATCTTTACTGAGTGGAACAAGGGTGAATTGGACAGCTACTTGATCGAAATCACAGCTGATATCTTGAGCCGTAAAGATGATGAAGGTCAAGATGGACCAATCGTAGACTACATCCTGGATGCTGCAGGAAACAAGGGAACTGGTAAATGGACTAGCCAATCATCTCTTGACCTTGGTGTGCCGTTGTCACTTATCACTGAGTCAGTATTTGCACGTTACATCTCTACATACAAAGAAGAGCGTGTACATGCTAGCAAGGTCCTTCCAAAACCAGCTGCCTTCAAATTTGAAGGTGACAAGGCTGAGTTGATCGAAAAAATCCGTCAAGCCCTTTACTTCTCAAAAATTATCTCTTACGCACAAGGTTTCGCACAATTGCGTGTAGCTTCTAAAGAAAATAACTGGAACTTGCCATTTGCGGACATCGCATCTATCTGGCGTGATGGCTGTATCATCCGTTCTCGTTTCTTGCAAAAGATCACAGATGCTTACAACCGCGATGCTGATCTTGCAAACCTTCTCTTGGATGAGTACTTCTTGGATGTTACTGCTAAGTACCAACAAGCAGTGCGTGATATCGTAGCTCTTGCTGTTCAAGCTGGTGTACCAGTGCCAACCTTCTCAGCAGCTATTACTTACTTTGATAGCTACCGTTCAGCTGACCTTCCTGCTAACTTGATCCAAGCGCAACGTGACTACTTTGGTGCCCACACTTACCAACGTAAAGACAAAGAAGGAACATTCCACTACTCTTGGTATGACGAAAAATAAGTAGGTCTGCCATGGGGAAACGGATTTTATTACTTGAGAAAGAACGAAATCTCGCTCATTTTCTCAGTCTGGAACTCCAAAAAGAGCAATACCGTGTTGATCTGGTCGAGGAGGGGCAAAAAGCCCTCTCCATGGCTCTCCAGACAGATTATGACTTGATTTTACTGAATGCTCGTCTGGGGGATATGACGGCCCAGGATTTTGCAGAGAGGCTGAGTCGAACAAAACCAGCCTCAGTGATTATGGTCTTGGACCATCGCGAAGAATTGCAAGACCAGATTGAGACAATCCAGCGCTTCGCCGTTTCTTACATCTATAAGCCAGTGATTATTGATAATCTAGTAGCTCGTATTTCAGCGATTTTCCGAGGTCGGGACTTCATTGACCAACACTGTAGTCAGATGAAGGTTCCAACGTCTTACCGCAACCTACGTATGGATGTAGAACATCATACCGTTTATCGTGGCGAGGAGATGATTGCTCTGACGCGCCGTGAGTATGACCTCTTGGCTACTCTCATGGGAAGCAAGAAGGTCTTGACTCGTGAGCAGTTGTTGGAAAGTGTTTGGAAGTACGAAAGTGCGACAGAAACCAATATCGTGGATGTTTATATCCGTTATCTACGTAGCAAGCTTGACGTAAAAGGTCAAAAAAGCTACATTAAAACCGTGCGTGGTGTTGGTTACACCATGCAAGAATAGAAAAGCAGTTGCAGTTCATTTGGAACTGCTTTTTTGTGAATTTTTCTATATTGACATACAATCAGACCTTTGCTACAATCAGTTATGGAGGAAAAATCTAATGAAATTTTTGAAAAAAATGATGCAAGTTGGACTAGCAGTCTTTTTCTTTGCTTTGCTAGCGACAAGTACCGTATTGGCGGATACCACAGGTGGACAGTTTGCTGAAAAGGACAATAGAAAATATTATATAAAAGATGAGAATAAGGCTATCTACTGGCATAAAATAGACGGGAAAATGTACTATTTTGGTGGTAGAGGAGAGATGGTTGTCGGTTGGCAATACTTAGAAATTCCTGGAACAGGTTATCGTGATAATTTATTAGATAACCAACCAGTTAATGAAATCGGACTCCAACAAAAATGGTATTATTTTAGCTCAGATGGTGCTTTGCTAGAACAAACAGATAAACAAGTACTAGAGGCAAAAACGTCTGAAAATACAGGAAAAGTATATGGTGAACAATATCCTCCATCTCCTGAAAAGAGAACTTATTATTTTGATAATCATTATGCTGTAAAGACAGGCTGGACTTATGAAGACGGCAATTGGTATTATTTAAATAAGCTAGGAATTTCTGGCGATGATTCTTACAATCCACTACCAATTGGTGAAGTTGCTAAGGGTTGGACTCAAGATTTCCATGTTACTTTTGGCATTGATAGAAGCAAACCTGCTCCATGGTACTACTTAGATCCAACAACTGGCATCATGCAAACAGGTTGGCAACATCTTGGTAATAAATGGTACTATCTCCGTTCATCAGGAGCCATGGCGACTGGCTCGTTCATCAGGAGCCATGGCGACTGGCTGGTATCAGGTAGGTTCGACTTGGTACTACTTACATGCAAGTAATGGAGATATGAAGACAGGCTGGTTCCAGGTCAATGGCAAATGGTACTACGCATACAGCTCAGGTGCTTTAGCAGTGAATACGACCGTAGAAGGCTATTCGGTCAACTATAATGGCGAATGGGTTCAATAATGAAAGAGGCGATTGTGAAGGAAACAATCGCTTTTTTTGTGAAAATATAATAAAATAGATAGGAGAAAATACTACTGTATGAAATGAGACGGTCTTTTCGTCTGGTTAAAGGAAAACATGACAAAAAAAGTTGGTGTCGGTCAGGCACATAGTAAGATTATTTTAATAGGAGAGCACGCTGTCGTATACGGCTATCCTGCCATTTCCCTACCTCTTTTGGAGGTGGAGGTGACATGTAAGGTGGTCCCTGCTGAAAATCCGTGGCGTCTTTATGAGGAGGATACCTTGTCCATGGCAGTTTATGCATCGCTGGAGTATTTGGATATCAAAGAAGCTTGCATTCGATGTGTGATTGACTCAGCTATCCCTGAAAAACGGGGAATGGGTTCGTCAGCGGCTATCAGCATAGCGGCCATACGTGCGGTATTTGACTACTATCAAGCCAATCTGCCTCATGATGTACTGGAAATACTGGTCAATCGGGCTGAGATGATTGCCCATATGAATCCAAGCGGGTTGGATGCCAAGACCTGTCTCAGTGACCAACCCATTCGCTTTATCAAGAATGTTGGTTTTACAGAACTTGAGATGAACCTATCTGCCTATTTGGTGATTGCAGATACGGGTGTTTATGGTCACACTCGTGAAGCCATCCAAGTGGTTCAAAGTAAGGGCAAGGATGCCCTACCGTTTTTGCATGCCTTGGGAGAATTGACCCAGCAAGCAGAAGTTGCGATTAGACGAAAAGATGCTGAGGAACTGGGACAAATCCTCAGTCAAGCGCATTTACATTTAAAAGAAATTGGTGTCAGTAGCCCTGAAGCAGACTCCCTTGTTGCAACGGCTCTTAGCCATGGTGCTCTAGGTGCCAAGATGAGTGGGGGTGGGCTAGGAGGCTGTATTATCGCCTTGGTAGCCAATCTGGATCAAGCAGAAGAACTAGCAAAACGATTAGAAGAGAAAGGAGCTGTTCAGACATGGATCGAAAGCCTGTAACCGTACGTTCCTACGCAAATATTGCCATTATCAAATACTGGGGAAAGAAAAAAGAAAAAGAGATGGTGCCTGCTACTAGCAGTATCTCATTGACTTTGGAAAACATGTATACGGAAACGACCTTGTCGCCTCTACCAGTCCATGCGACGGCGGATACATTTTATATCAATGGTCAGCTTCAGAGTGAGGCTGAACATGCCAAGATGAGCAAAATCATCGACCGTTACCGTCCAGAAGGTGAGGGATTTGTTCGTATCGATACCCAAAACAACATGCCGACTGCGGCTGGCTTGTCATCCAGTTCTAGTGGTTTGTCCGCCTTGGTCAAGGCTTGCAATGCTTATTTCCAGCTTGGTCTGAATCGGAGCCAGTTGGCGCAGGAGGCTAAGTTTGCCTCAGGGTCGTCCTCTCGCAGTTTTTATGGACCGCTAGGTGCTTGGGATAAGGATAGCGGGGAAATTTACCCTGTAGAAACAGACTTGAAACTAGCTATGATTATGTTGGTGCTGGAGGACAAGAAAAAACCAATCTCTAGCCGTGATGGGATGAAACTCTGTGTGGAAACCTCGACGACTTTTGACGACTGGGTGCGCCAGTCTGAAAAGGACTATCAGGAGATGCTGGTCTATCTCAAAGATAATGACTTTGCCAAGATTGGGGAACTAACGGAGAAAAATGCCCTTGCTATGCACACTACGACCAAGACTGCTAGTCCAGCCTTTTCATATCTAACGGATGCGTCCTATGAAGCGATGGACTTTGTTCGTCAGCTTCGTGAGCAAGGTGAAGCCTGTTACTTTACAATGGATGCCGGTCCCAATGTCAAGGTCCTCTGTCAGGAGAAAGATTTGGATCATCTATCTGAAATCTTTGGTCAACGTTATCGCTTGATTGTGTCAAAAACAAAGGATTTGAGCCAAGATGATTGCTGTTAAAACTTGCGGGAAACTCTATTGGGCAGGTGAATATGCTATTCTAGAGCCAGGGCAGTTGGCCTTGATAAAGGCCATCCCCATCTATATGAAGGCTGAGATTGCTTTTTCTGACAGCTACCGTATCTACTCAGATCTGTTTGATTTTGCAGTGGACTTGACGCCAAATCCTGACTACAGTTTGATTCAAGAAACTATTGCTTTGATGGGGGACTTCCTCGCCAATCGTGGTCAGACTTTGCGACCTTTTTCCTTGGAAATCCGTGGAAAAATGGAACGGGAAGGCAAAAAGTTTGGTCTAGGTTCTAGTGGTAGCGTCGTTGTCTTGGTGATTAAGGCCCTGCTGGCTCTATATGATATTACGGTTGATCCGGAACTCTTGTTTAAGCTGGCTAGCGCGGTCTTGCTCAAGCGAGGCGACAATGGTTCTATGGGAGACCTTGCCTGTATTGTGGCAGAAGATTTGGTTCTCTACCAGTCTTTTGATCGAAAGAAGATAGCTGCGTGGTTGGAAGAAGAAAGCTTGGCGACGGTTTTGGAGCGTGACTGGGGCTTTTCTATCTCACAAGTGCAACCGGGCCTAGAATGTGATTTCCTAGTGGGATGGACCAAGCAAGTGGCCGTATCGAGTCAAATGGTCAAGCAAATCAAACAAAACATAGACCAGAACTTTTTAACTTCCTCAAAAGCAACAGTGGTTACTTTGGTAGAAGCCTTGGAGCAGGGGAATGCAGAAAAAATTATCGATCAGGTGGAAACAGCCAGTCAGCTTTTAGAAGGCTTGAGCCCAGATATTTACACGCCTTCGCTGAGACAGTTGAAAGAAGCCAGTCAAGATTTGCTGGCTGTTGCCAAAAGTAGTGGCGCTGGTGGTGGTGACTGTGGCATTGCCTTGAGTTTTGATGAGCAATCAACTGAAACCTTAAAAAACCGTTGGGCCGATCTGGGGATTGAGCTCTTATACCAAGAAAGGATAGGACATGACGACAAATCGTAAGGATGAGCACATCCGCTATGCCCTTGAGCAGAAAAGTTCCTATAATAGCTTTGATGAGGTGGAGTTGATTCATTCTTCCCTGCCTCTTTATGACCTGGATGAGATTGATTTGTCTACAGAGTTTGCAGGTCGAAAGTGGGACTTTCCTTTTTATATCAATGCCATGACAGGTGGGAGCAAAAAAGGTAAAGAAATCAATCAAAAACTGGCTCAGGTGGCAGAAGCCTGTGGGATTTTGTTTGTAACGGGCTCTTATAGTGCAGTCCTAAAAGATCCAACAGATGATTCTTTTTCTGTCAAATCCAGCCATCCAAAGCTGCTCCTTGGAACCAATATTGGATTGGACAAGCCTGTTGAGTTGGGACTTCAGACTGTGCAAGAGATGAATCCTCTTCTTTTACAAGTGCACGTCAATGTTATGCAGGAATTGCTCATGCCAGAGGGAGAAAGAAAGTTTCGAAGCTGGCAATCGCATCTGGCAGACTATAGCAAGCAAATCCCCGTTCCTATTATTCTCAAGGAAGTAGGTTTTGGGATGGATGTGAAGACCATCGAACGAGCCTATGAATTGGGTGTTCGAACGGTTGACCTGTCGGGTCGTGGTGGTACCAGCTTTGCTTATATCGAAAACCGTCGCAGTGGTCAGCGTGATTACCTCAATCAATGGGGCCAGTCCACCATGCAAGCCCTCCTCAATGCCCAAGACTGGAAAGAAAAGGTCGAACTCTTGGTCAGCGGAGGGGTTCGAAATCCTCTTGATATGATTAAGTGCCTGGTCTTTGGTGCCAAGGCTATAGGACTGTCACGTACCGTTCTTGAGTTGATTGAAACCTACTCCGTCGAAGAGGTGATTAGCATTGTCCAAGGCTGGAAAGAAGATTTACGCTTGATCATGTGTGCCCTTAACTGTGCCACCATAGCGGATCTGCAAAACGTAGACTATATTCTTTATGGTAAACTAAAAGAAGCAAAAGATCAGATGTAGAGAGGTCGGGACAAGAATCCCGCCCTTTTTTGTAGCCTTTTGTCAACTGTAGTGAGCTGAAAGAACCAAGCTTGTAGGAGCGATTTCTGCCCAATCTCCTTTTTCCATCCTCAGACCGAGGTGACTTTTTTGAATTGTGATAAAATAGAAGGGAGAGGATGCATCTATGAAAAAATTTCAAATCTTTTTATTTATCGAAGCCTGTCTATTGACGGGAGCTCTGATTTTGATGGTATCAGAGCATTTTTCGCGTTTTCTGCTGATTCTATTCCTCTTTTTGCTTTTGCTTCGTTATTATACAGGTAAAGAGGGCAACAACGTTTTCCTCCTTGTAGCAACCATTCTTTTCTTTTTCATCGTCATGCTCAATCCCTTTGTGATTTTAGCCATCTTTGTAGCGGTCATATACAGTCTCTTTCTTCTCTATCCGATGATGAATCAAGAAAGAGAGGAGACCGACTTGGTCTTTGAAGAGGTGGTAACGGTGAAAAATGAACGCAATCCTTGGTTTGGCAATCTCCATCATTTTTCTAGCCACCAGACCTGCCAATTTGATGATATCAACCTCTTTCGCCTCATGGGCAAGGACACCATTCATTTGGAAAGAGTTATCCTAACCAATCATGACAATGTCATTATCCTTAGAAAGATGATCGGAACGACTAGGATTATCGTACCTGTAGATGTGGAAATCAGTCTCAGTGTCAACTGCCTCTATGGAGATCTTACCTTCCTTCATCAGCCTAAGAGATCCCTTCGCAATGAACACTATCATCAGGAAACCAGGGACTATCTCAAGAGTAACAAGAGCGTCAAGATTTTCCTAACTACTATGGTTGGCGATGTGGAGGTGGTCAGAGGATGAAAAAGCAATCTTATCTGTTAATCGGCCTGACTTCACTCCTCTTTATTCTCTTTTTGGCTAATAGTCTGCTTGATATTCTAAATCTTGATTGGTCCTATTTGCTACAGGATATCGAGAAAACAGAGAAAATCATCTTCTTGATCTTGGTCTTTAGCCTTTCCATGACCTTCTTTTTTGTCCTCTTTTGGCGCGTGATAGAAGAAGTCTCTCGCAGAAAAATGCAGGTCAATCTCAAGCGACTGCTAGCAGGAAAAGAGGTGGTTGCCTTTGCAGATCCAGACTTGGATGCCAGTTTTAAGTCCTTGTCTGGCAAGCTTAACCTCTTGACAGAGGCTGTTCAAAAGGCTGAAAATCAAAGCCTGGTCAAGGAAGAAGCAATCATCGAGAAAGAAAGGAAGCGGATAGCACGTGACCTGCACGATACGGTTAGTCAGGAGTTGTTTGCGGCCCATATGATTTTATCAGGTGTCAGTCAGCAGGCTTTGAAGCTGGATAGAGAAAAGATGCAGACCCAGTTGCAAGGTGTCGCAGCTATCCTAGAAACAGCCCAGAAAGATTTGCGGGTCTTGCTCCTACATTTGCGACCAGTTGAGTTGGAAGAGAAGAGTTTGATTGAGGGGATTCAAATCCTCTTAAAAGAGCTTGAGGACAAGAGTGATCTCAAGGTTAGTCTCAAGCAAAATGTGTCTAAATTGCCCAAGAAAATCGAAGAGCATATCTTCCGCATTTTGCAGGAATTGATTAGCAATACCCTTCGCCATGCCCAGGCATCTTGTTTGGATGTCTACCTCTATCAGACAGATGTTGAATTGCAGCTGAAGGTGGTGGATAATGGGATTGGTTTCCTGTTGGGGAGTTTAGATGACTTGAGTTATGGACTGCGAAACATCAAGGAGCGAGTCGAAGATATGGCAGGAACGGTTCAACTCTTGACAGCACCTAAGCAAGGACTGGCGGTCGATATCCGTATTCCCCTGTTAGATAAGGAATCATAAAGGAGTAGAGATGAAAATTTTACTGGTAGATGACCATGAAATGGTCCGATTGGGCTTGAAAAGCTATTTTGACCTCCAAGACGATGTAGAAGTTGTGGGCGAAGCTGCCAATGGGGCTCAAGGTATTGACTTGGCCTTGGAATTGCGTCCAGATGTCATTGTCATGGATATTGTCATGCCTGAGATAAATGGGATTGATGCAACCTTGTCCATCCTCAAAGAATGGCCTGAAGCCAAGATTTTGATTGTGACCTCTTACTTGGACAATGAAAAAATCATGCCAGTCTTGAACGCTGGTGCCAAAGGTTATATGCTCAAGACTTCTAGTGCAGACGAACTGCTTCATGCAGTTCGTAAGGTTGCTGCTGGGGAGTTGGCCATTGAGCAAGAAGTTAGTAAGAAAGTCGAATACCACCGCAATCATATAGAGCTTCATGAAGAACTGACTGCGCGTGAGCGAGACGTGCTTCAACTCATCGCCAAGGGCTATGAAAATCAGCGCATTGCAGATGAACTCTTTATCTCCCTAAAGACGGTGAAGACCCATGTATCCAACATCCTAGCCAAGCTTGAGGTCAGCGATCGCACTCAGGCTGCAGTCTATGCCTTTCAGCACCACTTGGTAGGGCAGGAGGATTTTTAGATGAATCTTACAGATTTACTTGTGGAGCTAGAAGCGGGAAAAGACCCTGAGAAAGCAGGCCCAATGGAAGCCTATATGCGCCATCAGTTTCCCTTTCTAGGTATTGCAGGTCCTGAAAGAAATTCACTCTATAAAAAGTATTTTCCAGAAGCGAAAAAAACAAAGATTATCGATTGGGATTTTGTAGACACTTGCTGGGAAAAGGAGCCTAGAGAATACCAATATGTGGCTGCCAACTATTTGAAAGCCATGCAGACTTATCTAACGAAGGACGATTTGCCTAAACTTGAGCGTCTGGTCGTGACCAAGTCCTGGTGGGACACGGTAGATATTCTAGATCGAGTAGTAGGAAGTTTAGTGGCTAACCATCCGGAACTTGAAGAAGTGCTTTTAAAATGGAGCCTATCAGACAATATCTGGTTGAGGCGAGTCGCTATTGACCACCAGTTGTTAAGAAAAGAAAAAACAAATGTCCAACTGATGGAAAAGATCCTGGTCAACAATCTGGACCAGACAGAATTTTTTATCAACAAAGCCATCGGCTGGGCTCTAAGAGACTACTCTAAAACCAATCCCGAATGGGTAGCACGTTATATTGAGAAAAATAAGAAACGAATGGCTGAACTTAGTATAAAGGAAGCGAGCAAGTACCTCTAGCACTATTGAAAAGCGCATTCATTACTTGAAAAAAGTCGCTATTATATGGTATAATGGACTGTATTAAAAATTTTAAGGAGAAATGACAGAATGTCTGTATCATTTGAAAACAAAGAAACAAACCGTGGTGTCTTGACTTTCACTATCTCTCAAGACCAAATCAAACCAGAATTGGACCGTGTATTTAACTCAGTAAAGAAAACTCTTAACGTTCCTGGTTTCCGTAAAGGTCACCTTCCACGCCCTATCTTCGACCAAAAATTTGGTGAAGAAGCTCTTTATCAAGATGCAATGAACGCACTTTTGCCAAACGCTTATGAAGCTGCAGTAAAAGAAGCTGGTCTTGAAGTCGTTGCGCAACCAAAAATTGACGTAACTTCAATGGAAAAAGGTCAAGACTGGGTTATCACAGCTGAAGTCGTGACAAAACCTGAAGTTAAATTGGGCGACTACAAAAACCTTGAAGTATCAGTTGATGTAGAAAAAGAAGTAACTGACGCTGACGTTGAAGAACGTATCGAACGTGAACGCAACAACTTGGCTGAATTGGTTATCAAAGAAGGCGCTGCTGAAAATGGCGACACTGTTGTTATTGACTTCGTTGGTTCTATCGACGGTGTTGAGTTCGACGGCGGAAAAGGTGAAAACTTCTCACTTGGACTTGGATCAGGTCAATTTATCCCTGGTTTTGAAGACCAATTGGTTGGACACTCAGCTGGTGAAACTGTTGATGTTATCGTAACATTCCCAGAAGACTACCAAGCAGAAGACCTTGCAGGTAAAGAAGCTAAATTCGTAACAACTATCCACGAAGTAAAAGCTAAAGAAGTTCCAGCTCTTGATGATGAACTTGCAAAAGATATCGACGAAGAAGTGGAAACTCTTGACGAATTGAAAGAAAAATACCGCAAAGAATTGACTGCTGCAAAAGAAGAAGCATACAAAGATGCCGTTGAAGGTGCAGCAATCGATAAAGCTGTAGAAAATGCTGAAATCGTAGAACTTCCAGAAGAAATGATCCACGAAGAAGTTCACCGTTCAGTAAATGAATTCCTTGGAAACTTGCAACGTCAAGGTATCAACCCTGACATGTACTTCCAAATCACAGGAACTACTCAAGAAGACCTTCACAAACAATACGAAGCAGAGGCTGAGTCACGTACGAAGACTAACCTTGTTATCGAAGCAGTTGCCAAAGCTGAAGGATTTGACGCTTCAGAAGAAGAAATCCAAAAAGAAATCGAGCAATTAGCAGCAGATTACAACATGGAAGTGGCACAAGTTCAAAACTTGCTTTCAGCTGATATGTTGAAACACGATATCGCAATCAAAAAAGCTGTTGAATTGATCACAAGCACAGCAACTGTAAAATAATCTTAAAAGATAAAAAGCCCACCTGACTAGGTGGGTTTTCTGCTGGTCTATTTTCCAAAAATCTCTTTGAGGTCTGCGTCTGTAATCCCGATCATGGCTGGAATACTAGACCAGTTTTCCTCGGTGAGGATGTAGGATTGTTCAGAGTCACTTGCTGTGGTAGTTTCAGAGAAGGCTTGTTTACTTTCTTCAATATTATTTTCAATTAAATCACTGAAGCGCTCAATCAGATAGGTCTTGCGGGCAGTTCCGATATGCTTGACTGCATAGTCAAAGGCCTGTAATTCGCCAAGAAGGATGAGTTTGCTCTTGGCCCGTGTAATAGCTGTATAGATGAGATTGCGTTCCAGCATGCGCTTGCTGGAACTGGTGATGGGAAGGATGACAACGGGAAACTCACTTCCCTGCGACTTATGGATACTCATGGCATAGGCTAGACGAATTTTGTACCATTCGTTTCGAGGATAGATGACCTCATTGCCATCGAAATCAATGACAATCTCATCTTGTTTAGACTCGGTGTATTTTCCAGGAATCAAATCTGTGATGTAGCCTAGGTCTCCGTTAAAGACATTGACTTCGGCATCGTTGACTAGGTGAATGACCTTGTCACCTATTCGATAGTGACACTGAGTTGCTTCAAAGCTAACTTGCCCCTTTTGCTGAGGATTGAGCAGGTCTTGCATAAGCTGGTTGATGGCGTCAATGCCAGCAGTTCCTCGATACATAGGCGCTAGCACCTGAATATCGCGAGCCAAAATACCACTTCTGAGGGCAGCGCCAAGAATTTTCTCAATGGTAGCTGGGATATGGCCGCTAGCGATTTCAAAGTAGGAGCGGTCTGCTTTTTTCTGGGTAAAGTCGGCTGGCAAGATGCCTTGTCGAATCTGACTTGCCAAGGTGACGATGGTTGATTCCTCGTTCTGACGGTAAATCCGTTCTAAGCGAGTCTGGGGAATCAGTGCAATCTGGAGCAGGTCGGCCAGAACTTGGCCAGGACTGACAGAAGGTAGCTGGTCGCTGTCTCCCACGATGAGGATTTTACTGTTAGAAGAGATGTTGGAGAAGAGTTGGTTAGCTAGCCAAGTATCCACCATGGAAAACTCATCTACAATGATAAAGTCGGCATCCAGATAATCTTCCAGATGACTGGTATCATCGTCTCCTGTCATCCCCAAATGACGGTGTATGGTCGCGCTAGGCAAACCTGTTAATTCATTCATGCGCCGAGCCGCTCGACCAGTTGGAGCAGCGAGAAGAATCGGCAGGTTGCTTTTCTTCCTGAGATCAAGCCCTTCTAAAAGGGCATAAACAGCGATAATTCCATTGATAACAGTCGTCTTACCTGTACCAGGCCCACCTGTCAGGATAAAGACCTTGTTCTGGATAGCGTCGCAGATAGCCTGTTTTTGAATGGTATCGTACTGAATGCCCAGTTCTTGCTCGACAGTAGCGATATACTTGTGAATGGTTTCTAAGTTCTGACTCTTCTGCTTTCCTTTTTCAAGGATACGAACCAAGTGACTGCGAATGCCTTCTTCAGCGAAAAAGAGGCTGTTATCAAAGATTTTGGTATCAATCTGCTGAACCTTGTCTTCTTCGATCAAATGAGATAATTCCTGAGCTACTTGACTGGGGTCTAGTTCCACAGGACGGGAAGACTCGAGGAGAGTCAGGGTTTGTTCCAGCAAATCTCGGGCTTCCATATAGGTATCGCCTGTATCCATACAACCTTGAAAGAGACTATGGACAAGGCCAGCACGGAAGCGCTCGGGAGCTTGACTTTCGATGCCTAGTTCGGCAGCCAATTGGTCTGCAATGGTAAAACCCAATCCTTTGATATCTTCAACCAGTTGGTAGGGATAGTTTTCGACAATATCCAGCGTTTCTTCCTTGTAAAAGTCTTGAATCTGAAAGGCCAGTTTATTGGGAATGCCGTAGTTAGCTAGTTTAGCTAAGACCATCTCGGTTCCGTAGTTAAGACGAAGGGTGGAAACAAAAGCCTCACGGTTTTTGGCAGAGAGTCCTGCAATACTTTCTAGCTTTTCAGGATGTTCCAGAATTTCGTCAATGGTATTTTCACCATAGCTATCGACGATTTTCTGAGCAGTTTTGAGACCAATTCCCTTGAAATGACTGCTAGAAAAGTACTTGACGAGGCCCTTGCTAGTTGGTTTTGCTCGCTCATAACGACTGATCTGTAGCTGTTCTCCATACTTGGAGTGCTGAATGATTTGCCCCCAAAAAGTGTAGTCTTCACCCTCAATCACGTCCGCCATAGTTCCTGTAACAATGATTTCAAAATCGTCAAAGTCCTCCGCGTCCGTATCTTCAATATCTAGGAGGAGAATGCGATAAAAATTACTGAGATTTTCAAAAATAATCCGTTCAATGGTGCCTGAAAAATAAACTTCCATAGTTTTCCTTTACATGAGTTCGTGAGAGTTGGACCCTTAGCTTCTTTCAACAAGCTAGGAGACTAAAAGGTCTTCTTCTCGCAATAGAAAAAGAGACTGAGACTTAGCATTCTCGGCCTCTTCCTTATCTTAAAAAGTTCCGATACGGTTAAGTGGCCAGAAACGGAATTTTGCTTCGCCTTTGATTTCGCTAGCCTTGAAGGTACCAACATGGCGGCTGTCGCTAGAGACTAGACGATCGTCACCAAGAAGAAGGTACTCGCCTTGAGGGACAGTAAAGCTGAAGCTAGTGTTGGAATTGACATCGACCGTAAAGGCTTGTGCTTTTTGAGCAAGTTCTCTAAAGTAAACTCCCTTATTGCCTTCAAATCCTTTTCCAGTATAGGTGTTTTGCAACTTTTCTGTTTTGAACAAGTTGAGATATTCAGCTAGGTAAGGTTCATTCGTTTCTTCACCGTTGATAAAGAGCTTGTCATTTTCATAGCGGATGGTATCTCCAGGCATACCGATAACCCTTTTGACAATGTCTTTATTTCCGTCTTCCTCATGCGCAACCACGATGTCGAAGCGGTCAATTGGGAGGTGTTTAACAACGAAGAGAACTTCTCCGTCAGCTAGGGTAGGGTCCATAGAGTGTCCTTCCACACGGACATTGCTCCATAGAAAGATACGGCTAAGACCTACCAGTGCGATAATCAGGAAGAAAACTCCCCATTCTTTTAGAAATGTTTTAAACAAATTCATAACTCACCTTTCTAGAAGTGCTTTGGCTTTTTCAGTGTTTTTAAAATGTAGTTTGGCACAGAAATGAAGTCCTTTCATGCCATAGGCTTGCAGGATTTTGCTAGCTACCTTATCAGATGCAGTTCCAGCGCCACTTGGCAGATGATAGCCCAGTTCTCGTCCAAGATTTTCCAAGTTTTCGAGGAAGAGCTCCCGCGCGATGATGGAGCTAACGGCAACAGCCAGGTATTTTCCCTCGGCTTTTTCTTCCAAAGTAATCTTGTTTGGGAAATGGTTGGCTTCTTGCGCCAAGTACTTGTCATAGTTTTTAGGGCTTGTAAAAGCGTCAATCACGATTTTTTCTGGCTGGACTCCTTTTTGGAGGAGGAGAAAGATAGCCTGGTTGTGAAGAGCAACTTTTACAGAAACAGCATTGTAACGCTCTCCGATAACTTCGTTGTACTTGCTCGGTGAAAGGAGGAGCGCTTGGTGCGAAATCTTTTCCTTGAGGATAGGGGCAATCTGACGAATCTTTTGGTCTGTCAGGGTTTTTGAATCCCCCACACCAAGTTCTCGCAAGAAGTCGTGCTGGTCAGGTGTCACGAAGGAGGCCACGACAGCCAGCCCACCAAAGTAGGAACCATTTCCCACCTCATCAGTCCCAATCATAGGAAAATCTTGTCCACTGGTTTCCTCTACAACTTGATAGCCAAAGAAACTAGCGTACTGTTCAGCAGCTTCGCCCTGCAGGAGGACTTTTCCAGAAGTATAGATGGAAACCGTTGCCTGAGGCAGGCGCAAAAAATAGCGAATATAAGGATTTTTACTAGGACTGAGAGCCTTCTGATACTGACTTAAAAAGCTCTGAATTTCCTGTTCACTTGGTGTGAGTGTGATACTTACCATAGTCTCTATTGTACCACAAAAGCAGGAGAATTGGTAAAAACTGACAAAGTTAGCGAAATTTGGTATAATATCGTGAGGTGAATTTTATGGCAAATCTAAATCGATATAAGTTTACATTCGGGAAAAAGACATTAACCTTGACAACCGAGCATGACAACCTCTTTATGGAGGAAATTGCCAAGGTTGCGACTGAAAAATACCAAGCAATTAAAGAACAAATGCCTGGGGCGGATGATGAAACCATTGCGCTTCTTTTGGCGGTCAATTGTCTGTCTACACAGCTCAACCGTGAGATTGAATTTGATGACAAGGAGCAAGAGTTGTTAGAACTCCGCCACAAGTTGATTGCTGTCAAACAAGAACAGAGCAAGATTGAGGATTCCCTATGATTTCAATCCTACTCTTATTGGTTCTGGCTTGGGGCTTTTACATCGGCTACCGTAGAGGTTTGGTCCTGCAAGTTTATTATTTCCTCGTTGCAGTGATTTCAGCCTTTGTTGCGGGACAGTTTTATAAATCATTGGGAGATCACTTCCACTTACTTGTCCCTTATGCCAATCCTCAAGAAGGACAGGGCACCTTTTTCTTCCCTTCAGACCAGCTGTTTCACCTAGACAAGGTCTTTTATGCAGGCCTAGCCTACCTTTTAGTTTTCGGAATTTGTTATAGTATCGGACGTTTTATCGGTTTGTTCCTGCACTTGATTCCAACTAAAAAGCTTGATGTCAAATGGTTGCGTATCGGATCAGGCGTTTTGTCTCTATTGGTAACCTTATTTGTCTTGCAAATGGCTCTGACCATCCTTGCAACAGTGCCTCTGGCAGTCATTCAAAATTCACTCGAAAAAAGTACAGTAGCCAAACACATCATCCAAAGTGTCCCTTTTACGACAAACCTTATCAAACAACTCTGGGTGACAAATTTAATCGGATAAAAAGGGCGGGATTTTTCCTAGCCCTTTGTTTACAGATTGGAGGACTAGGTCAAAACCTCTAGTTGCTATAATCTTGTAAACCAGTACACAAGGAAAAAATATGAATACAAAAATACTAGAAACTTTAGAATTCAATAAAATCAAAGCTTTGTTTGAACCTCATCTCCTGACTGAACAAGGACTAGAGGAGCTAAAAGGCTTGGCTCCAACTGCCAAGGCGGATAAGATCAAACAAGCCTTTACAGAGATGGAGGAAATGCAAGCCCTATTTGTGGAGCAACCTCACTTTACCATCCTAGCGACGCGTGAGATATCAGCTGTTTGCAAGCGTCTGGAGATGGGGGCGGACCTCAATATCGAGGAGTTCTTGCTCCTCAAACGGGTCTTGCTGGCTAGCAGAGAGTTGCAAGGATTTTATACCAATCTCGAAAACGTACGCTTGGAGCAGCTGGCGAGATGGTTTGAAAAACTACATGAGTTCCCACACTTGCAAGGGAGTCTCCAAGCCCTAAATGATGCAGGATTTATCGATAATTTTGCCAGCGAAGAGCTAGCACGTATCCGTCGGAAAATCCATGATAGCGAGAGTCAAGTTCGAGATGTCTTGCAAGACTTGCTCAAGCAAAAAGCGCAGATGTTGACGGAAGGCATAATCGCTAGCAGAAATGGCCGTCAAGTCTTACCAGTCAAGAACACCTATCGCAATAAGATTGCAGGTGTTGTCCATGACATCTCTGCTAGTGGTAATACGGTTTATATCGAGCCACGTGAGGTGGTCAAGCTGAGCGAAGAAATCGCTAGTCTGCGAGCTGACGAACGCTATGAGATGATTCGCATCCTACAGGAGCTCTCGGAACGCGTCCGCCCTCATGCGGCAGAGATTGCTAATGACGCATGGATTATCGGCCATCTAGACCTGATTCGTGCTAAGGTTCGCTTTATTCAAGAAAGACAAGCAGTCGTTCCTCAACTTTCAGAGAACCAAGAGATTCAACTCCTTCATGTTCGCCATCCTTTGGTCAAAAATGCAGTGGCAAACGATGTACACTTTGGTAAGGAATTAACGGCCATTGTCATTACAGGTCCCAATACAGGTGGGAAGACCATCATGCTCAAAACCTTGGGTTTGACTCAACTCATGGCCCAGTCAGGCTTGCCCATTTTAGCTGATAAGGGGAGCCGTGTTGGTATTTTCGAAGAAATCTTCGCAGATATTGGGGATGAGCAGTCTATCGAGCAAAGCTTGTCTACCTTCTCGAGCCACATGACCAATATCGTAGATATTCTTGGCAAGGTCAATCAGCACTCGCTCTTATTGCTAGATGAGCTCGGGGCAGGTACCGATCCGCAGGAAGGAGCAGCGCTTGCTATGGCTATTCTGGAGGATCTTCGTCTGCGTCAGGTCAAGACTATGGCGACGACCCACTATCCAGAACTCAAGGCTTATGGTATTGAGACAGCCTTTGTGCAAAATGCCAGCATGGAGTTTGACACAGCCAGCCTGCGTCCGACCTATCGCTTTATGCAGGGAGTTCCTGGTCGAAGCAATGCCTTTGAAATTGCAAAACGTCTGGGCTTGTCAGATGTCATCGTAGGAGATGCCAGCCAGCAGGTCAATCAAGATAATGATGTCAACCGTATCATTGAGCAATTAGAAGAGCAAACGCTTGAAAGTCGCAAACGCTTGGACAATATCCGTGAGGTGGAGCAAGAAAACCTCAAGATGAACCGAGCACTCAAAAAACTTTACAACGAACTCAATCGCGAGAAGGAAACTGAGCTCAACAAGGCGCGTGAACAAGCTGCTGAAATTGTGGAACTCGCTCTAAATGAGAGTGACCAGATTCTCAAGAATCTTCACAGTAAGTCTCAACTCAAACCCCACGAAATCATTGAAGCCAAGGCTGAGCTGAAAAAACTGGCTCCTGAAAAAGTCGACTTGTCTAAAAACAAGGTCCTTCAAAAGGCCAAGAAAAAACGAGCTCCGAAGGTGGGGGATGATATTGTGGTCCTCAGTTATGGACAACGTGGAACCTTGACCAATCAACTTAAGGACGGCCGTTGGGAAGCCCAAGTTGGTTTGATCAAGATGACCTTGGAAGAGAAAGAATTTGACCTTGTTCAGGCCCAGCAAGAAGCCCCAGTCAAGAAAAAACAAGTCAATGTCGTGAAACGTGCATCTGGTCGTGGCCCACAAGCCAGACTGGATCTTCGTGGCAAACGGTACGAAGAGGCCATGAATGAGCTGGACGCCTTTATCGACCAAGCCCTGCTCAATAACATGGCGCAAGTCGACATCATCCACGGTATCGGTACGGGAGTCATCCGTGAGGGCGTCACCAAATACCTGCAAAGAAACAAGCATGTCAAGAGTTTCGGCTATGCTCCACAAAATGCTGGAGGCAGTGGCGCCACCATTGTAACCTTTAAAGGATAGAGAGAAGAAGGATTCACTCTTTCTGAAAAAAGAAGTGAAAAGTCAAAAAATTTCATAGAATATATTGACAAGGGCTAACTTTTCTTGTAGAATAATAAAAAATAAAATACCAACACCGAATGAAGTTTAATAGAAGTGGAGAAAGGTTTGTTTTCCATGACTGTAAATGGACGGAACTCTGGAGAGACCGTAAAGGCACCGAAGGGGCAAGGCAGGTAACTGCTCAAACTCTCAGGTAAAAGGACAGAGCTAGGATAGACCGCTTTTTGGCATTTATCTAAGCATTCCAGAGTACATGTATCTTGCATGTACTCTTTCTTTTGGGGTTGAAAGATAGGAGAAGGACATGTTAGAATTGCTTAAAGCGCTTGATGCTTTTGCTTGGGGGCCTCCCCTCTTGATCTTATTGGTCGGAACGGGTATCTATTTGACCATCCGACTGGGCCTTTTGCAGGTTACTCGTCTCCCTAAGGCCTTTCAGTTGATCTTTACCAAGGACAAGGGGCACGGCGATGTGTCGAGCTTTGCTGCTCTCTGTACGGCTCTAGCAGCCACAGTTGGTACGGGAAATATCATCGGGGTAGCGACAGCCATTAAGGTTGGAGGACCAGGGGCCCTCTTTTGGATGTGGATGGCGGCCTTCTTTGGGATGGCGACCAAATATGCCGAAGGATTGCTGGCCATCAAATACCGTACTAAGGATGCAAATGGAGCTGTAGCTGGAGGACCCATGCATTACATCCTTTTGGGGATGGGAGAAAAGTGGCGTCCACTTGCTATCTTCTTTGCCCTAGCGGGTGTATTGGTAGCCCTCCTAGGGATTGGTACCTTTACCCAAGTCAATTCGATTACAGAATCCATTCAAAATACAGCCCAAGTTAATCCAGCTATCACGGCTCTGATTTTATCCATTTTTGTAGGGATTGCTGTCTTTGGTGGCCTCAAATCCATATCAAAAGTTTCGACAGCAGTGGTTCCTTTTATGGCTATTGTCTATATTTTAGGAACTCTTACAGTTATTCTCTTTAATATCGAGAAAGTCCCAGCTACACTTGCTCTCATCTTTACTTCAGCCTTTAGTCCAGTTGCTGCGGTAGGTGGTTTTGCAGGTGCCAGCATTCGGATGGCTATCCAAAATGGTGTGGCGCGAGGAGTCTTTTCTAACGAATCTGGTCTTGGTTCAGCTCCCATCGCAGCGGCTGCAGCTAAGACAAATGAACCGGTCGAGCAAGGCTTGATTTCCATGACAGGAACCTTTATTGATACCCTCATTATATGTACGTTGACTGGTTTAACAATCTTGGTAACTGGTGTTTGGAGTGGTGATTTGAATGGAGTTGTCTTGACTCAGTCAGCCTTTTCAACAGTTTTTTCACACTTTGGACCTGCCCTCTTGACCATCTTCCTCGTCCTCTTTGCCTTTACGACGATTCTCGGATGGAACTACTACGGAGAACGCTGTTTTGAGTTTCTCTTTGGTGTCCGCTTTATCTGGCTCTATCGTGTAGTCTTTGTAGTCATGGTCTTGTTGGGAGGATTTATCGAGTTGGATATGGTTTGGATTATCGCAGATATCGTCAATGCCTTGATGGCTTTACCAAACTTGATTGCCCTCTTAGTCTTGTCGCCAGTCGTCATTGCTGAGACTAAAAAGTATTTTAAACACTAACCCAATCACACTTTTAGTGTGATTTTTTCATTTCATAGACATTTCCTATCAAGGCGATTGAAAATATATATTATCCAAGGGGAAAATTCTATGATAGACTAAATGACAATAAAATGAAAAGAGGTTTCTTATGACAACATTTACCATCCACACAGTAGAATCAGCACCAGCAGAAGTAAAAGAAGTTCTTGAAACAGTACAAAAAGATAACAATGGCTATATTCCCAACCTAATCGGTCTCTTGGCCAATGCCCCAACCGCGCTTGAAGCCTACCGAACTGTCGGAGCCATCAACCGCCGCAATAGCTTGACACCAGTAGAACGTGAAGTGGTGCAAATCACAGCTGCCGTAACCAATGGTTGTGCTTTCTGCGTCGCAGGTCACACAGCCTTTTCAATCAAACAAATCCAGATGAATGATGATCTTCTTCAAGCCCTCCGCAACCGTACTCCGATTGAAACAGATTCTAAATTGGACACCCTAGCTAAGTTTACCTTGGCGGTCATCAATACCAAAGGGCGTGTAGGTGATGAAGCCTTGGCTGAATTTTTGGAAGCTGGCTACACACAACAAAATGCCTTGGATGTGGTTCTCGGTGTTAGTCTTGCTAGCCTTTGCAACTATGCTAACAACCTAGCCAATACCCCTATTAACCCAGAATTGCAGCCTTATGCATAAAAGGAGGGAAGAGTATGGGATTTTTTTCCGAAGAGTTTTTGAGCTGGTTAGACCAGCATGCTGATGAAATTGATAAACAGTCTTGTGAGGCTGGAGAGCAACTGATTGAAAGGATTGCAGCAGAAGGAGCTTTTCGTGTAGGTGTTCCGGAATCTCTCGGTGGTTCAGGCGGAAGCAATCATGATGTCATTGATATCCTAGCAGAGCTCGCTCAACATTCCTTGACGGCCTCCTTTATTTCTTGGGGACAACGCACCCTAATTGACAATATTCTCCATTCAGAGAATTCCTATTTGAAAGAAAACTATCTGGAAAAACTCTTGTCCGGTGAATATGCAGGCGCAACCGCCCTGTCTAATGCTGTCAAGTATTTATCTGATTTAGAAGAGCTGAATGTTTATATCGTCGAAGAAAATGGACAATTTTATCTAAAAGGGCGCCTACCATGGGTAACCAATGCCCGTAGAAATCGATTCTTAACCATTTTTGTAGCAGGATTTGCTGATGATCCAAGTAAAAGTTATGTGGTGGCTGTGCCATCAGATGCAGAGAATTTTAGTCGTTCGGAAGACTTAGAATTCGTTTCTCTTCAGGGAGGAAACACTGCTGCTTTGACCTTTAATCGAGTTCCTTTAAAAGAAGAGTGGATTCTATCCAAGAATGCTAAAGAATTTTTAACTCAAAATCGTCCCACATTTTTAGGTTACCAATTTGGTTTGGCTTTTGGATTAGCTGGACGCTCCCTATCAGAAGTAGAAAAAGAATTGGGGAAACGAAGTGTATTAACAGATGAATGGCAATACCAGATAGAGCAGTTAGATGCTATTCGGCAAGCTCTTTATCAGGGATTGTCTGACCATTCCTATTTCGTTACCAATCCGCGTGAACTCTTTCAGTTAAGAATAGACATTGTGGATGTGGTTGCTCAGAGTCTGCTATTAGAGTTACAAGCTGGTGGAGGTAGAGGCTACTTTAGCAAATCAACATCTGGTTTTACCCGTCGTTGGAATGAAGGAGCCTTTCTTCCGATTGTCTCTCCAAGCGCTGTTCAGTTGCGCCATATCTTAGCAACGAGTTAAAAAATAGTAGAATAAAAACGAAGTTTGAATTTCCAACTTCGTTTTTTAAGTCCTCATTTAAGTGCTTTTATGCTATACTAATAATAACATGATTATTGGAGGCTCGGATGAAAAAACTCCCCTTGGTATTTTCTGGCTGTTTACTAGGCTTAGCAGGTGCAGGAAATCTGATTGCAGATACTTGGCCTGTTCTGTCGCATTTATTGAGTCTGATTGGTTTAGTTTTGTGGCTTTTCTTTCTGATTCTTCATCTTTTTAATTGGGAAGAAACCAAGCAAGAATTGACCAAGCCCCCTCTTTTGTCTGGGATGGCCACTTTTCCTATGGCTGGGATGATTTTATCGACCTATGTCTTTCGCGTATTCCCTGCTCTTTCTTTGCTAGCACAAGGGATCTGGTGGTTTTCCTTTCTCTTGGATTTGGCTTTGATTGCGACTTTCACCATCAAATTTGCCTGTCCAGGTCGGAGGGTTAATGCGACTCCTAGCTGGACGGTACTCTATGTAGGGATAGCAGTAGCAGCCCTGACCTATCCTCTTGTCGGTATCATTGAAATTGCCTATGCAACCTTGAGTTTTGGTTTTGTCTTGACCTTCTATCTCTATCCCCTTATTTATAGTGATTTAAAGAAAGATCCACTCCCAGTGGCCTTGCTTGGACAGGAAGGAATCTACTGTGCTCCCTTTTCCCTACTCTTGGCTTCTCTAGTTCGAGTTGGAGGAGCAGGCCTACCGACTTGGCTCTTGATTGTCATGATTTTGGCATCTCAGTCCTTCTTTTTCTTTGTTTTGACTCGCCTGCCCAATATTTTAAAACAAGGATTTCAACCAGCTTTCTCAGCCCTCACCTTTCCAACCATTATCACAGCTACTTCGCTCAAGATGGCTCAGGGGATCTTGAAACTTCCATTTCTGGATTGTCTGGTGTTTGCTGAAACTGTTATATGCCTCACTATTTTATTCTTTGTATTGGGTGCTTATCTGATTTGGTTACGAAAAAAGGTCTAGCTAGAAATAGCTAGGCCTTATTTTTTATGGTTTGATAACTTCAGCGCCACCCATGTATGGACGAAGAGCTTCTGGAATAGTTACAGAACCATCTTCATTTTGGTAGTTTTCAAGAATGGCAGCCACCGTACGTCCAACTGCAAGTCCAGAACCGTTCAAAGTGTGAAGGAGTTTCACCTTGCCATCGGCTTCATCACGGTAACGGATTTGGGCACGACGGGCTTGGAAATCTTCTGTATTTGAACAGCTTGAGATTTCACGATAGGTATTTTGGGCTGGAATCCAAACTTCCAAGTCGTAAGTCTTGGCTGCTGAGAAGCCCATATCTCCAGTAGAGAGGGCAACGACACGGTATGGAAGGTTGAGCTTTTGAAGGATATTTTCAGCGTTAGCTGTCATTTTTTCCAATTCTTCATAAGATTCTTCTGGTTTGGCAAATTTGACCATTTCAACCTTGTGGAATTGGTGCAAACGAATCAAACCACGTGTATCACGACCTGCAGAACCAGCCTCAGAACGGAATGATGGACTCATAGCGGTAAAGTAGATTGGTAGGTCTTTACCGTCAAGGATTTCATCACGGTAGTAGTTTGTAAGAGGAACTTCAGCTGTAGGAATGAGGACATAATTAGTGTCTTTCAATTCAAAAGTATCTTCCTTGAATTTTGGATATTGACCAGTACCAAACATAGAGTCATGGTTAACCATGTAAGGCGTGATGACTTCCGTATAGCCTTCTTTACCATGCTCATCCAACATGAAGTTGTAGATAGCACGTTCCAAACGAGCCCCAAGTCCTTTATAGAAGAGGAAGCGAGCGCCTGTTACTTTACCACCGCGTTCCCAGTCAAGGATACCCAAGTCTTCACCAAGATCCCAGTGAGCTTTTGGTTCGAATTCAAACTCGCGCGGAGTCCCCCAACGGCGAACTTCCACATTGTCATCTTCATCAGCCCCAACAGGAACGCTGTCGGCAGGGATGTTTGGAAGAGTAGTGGTAAATTCTGTCAATTTAGCATCGATGTCCGCCAATTCAGCATCCAAGGCTTTGACTTCAGCAGATAGGGTTTGCATAGCAGCAATCTTGTCATCGGCATTTTCCTTGTTTCGCTTGGCTTGGGCAATCTCAGCAGAAACTGTGTTACGTTCTGCTTTTAGAGTTTCAACCTTGACCAAGATGTCACGACGTTTAGCATCGATTTCTTTCATCTCATTTAAGATAGCAGCATCTACACCACGTGTAGCTAATTTTTCAGCGACAGCATCAAAATCTGTGCGAATACGTTTAATATCTAACATAAGAACTCCTTTATGAAAAAAGCACACCTGACAAAGCGTTGGAGTGGCAGGGCCACGGTTCCATCCAACTTCACAGGTGTGCACTTGATTGTGTATTTGATTGTGAATAACGGTAGAATTTCACCTATCCCTCCTATCTGCTCACAGCACCCGCAGACTTTCTGAAAGAAGAGGATAACCTACTTATCCGTTGCTATGATTATACTAAAGTTTCTACTTTTTTGCAAATAGATTTTTAAGTTTTTGTCCAATGGTCTGGAGTAGAGTCGGAAGTTTCACAACCTTGTCGTTTCCTAATTTTTCCCGAGCGATTTTTAGGATAGCTCCAGAGTCTTTTGAAGCGAAAAGGAATTTTCCTTGATCGGTGAAGACTTCAAAGTGACGGCTGATCTTGCGACCACTTACGTTGGCTCCGATTTGTTGAATGCTGGACCAAGGGATTTGGATATATTGTTCGACATTGACATCAGGATAAAACTCTAAGGCTTGATCACCAACTAGAAATTTTCCAACTTTTCCAGAGATAGAGAGGTAAGATGTCCCAGTAGTTTGGAGGTCAATGACTTGATTGAGTGATTGGGCCATGATTAGTCTTCCTTACTTTCACCGAAAAAGGCATGATAGAGAGCCTTGATAGCTGCTTTTTCTTGCTCTTTATTGACAACAAACATGATGGAAACTTCACTTGAACCTTGGGACATCATCTGGATGTTGATTTTATTCTCAGACAAAGCACGTGTTGCAGTAGCAGTTACCCCGATATGGCTCTTCATCTTTTCTCCAACAATCATAATGATGGAAAGGTCATGTTCGATTTCAGCATGGTCTACTTCAGCTTTTTGAACGAGTTGACGTAGAATTTCTTCTTCTTTGATAGGAGTCAATTCACGGGAGCGGAGGATGATTGAAAGATCGTCGATACCTGTAGGCATGTGTTCCCAACCGATATTGAGGTCCTCAAGGATTTGCAGAACCTTGCGACCAAACCCGACTTCGCGGTTCATGAGGTATTTTGACATGTTGATGCTGACGAATCCTGAGTCACCTGCAATCCCTACTACTGGGAATTTATCACTACTGTGTTCTAAAACAATACGCGTACCTGGGTGGTCAGGGTTGTTGGTATTCTTGATAACAAGAGGAATTTTTCCGCGGTAAGCGGGTAGAAGGGCTTCATCATGAAGGACAGAAAATCCAGCGTAAGCCAACTCACGCATTTCACGGTAGGTTAATTCAGGAATGGAGTGAGGTTGGTGGATAATACCAGGATGGGCAGCAAAGATACCATCTACGTCCGTAAAGTTTTCATAGAGATCAGCCTTAACACCTGCTGCAATGATAGAACCTGTGATATCTGAACCACCACGTGAAAAAGTACAGATTTGATTTTCCTTAGTCACACCAAAGAAACCAGGGATGACAAGAACTTCGTTGCTATCAGCCAAGCCTTCAATCTTGTCATAACTAGATGGAATGATGCGTGCGTTTCCTGGTTCACTTGTGACAACAATTCCAGCTTCTCTTGGGTGAACATAGCGTGCATCGATGCCGTTTTGGTTAAAGTAGGCTGCAATCAATTTGGCATTGTTATTTTCTCCAGCCGCTAGGAAGGTATCATAGAGAAATTCATTGTCCTCTATAGGAAGAGTTGTCAAGGCCCGAATACTTTTAGAGATTTTTTCTAAAACAGCAGGTTTTAACCCTAGTTCACTAACCATAGCGGCATAACGGTCAATGATCCAATTTTGGCTAGTGCTGATGTCATTTCCAGCCACATAGTCGCGATAGTATTTGATCAAGGCATCAGTTACCTTGGTATCTTCAGCATTGCGTTTACCGGGTGCAGAAACAACCACAAAACGGCGCTCTTTATCGCTTTTAACGATGTTTAAAACTTTTTCTAACTGACCAGCAGAGGCAAGCGAGCTTCCACCAAATTTTACAACCTTCATAAGGACTCCTCAAGTAAGTATTTTATACGATTATAGCAGAAAGAGGGGCATTTTTCAATGACGAAAATAACTTCCTATTATAATAGAAGAAAACACTAACTTATTCTGAAAAGCGATAACGATTTAAAAGTAAGAGTGTCAAATTTTACTCACACTCATAAATGATGGGTAAATAATCAGCTGAGACACTTTCCTTTAGTTTTTCCTTGCCTCTTTATCCAAAAAAAGGTATACTTTGATGATAAAACAATTTCATTGCCTTATAAAAGAAAAGGAGAAGCTATGAATCATATCTTATATCAGATCGTAGATGATCTGGCTATCATTACTTTGAATCGTCCCGAAGTGGCAAATGGTTTTCATATCCCAATGTGTGAGGAAATTTTAGAAGCTTTGACCCTAGCAGAGCAGGATCAAGCTGTGCAGTTCATCTTGATTAATGCGAATGGGAAGGTCTTTTCAGTTGGAGGAGACTTGGTTGAGATGAAACGCGCAGTGGACGAAGATGATATCCCATCTTTGAATAAGATTGCAGAATTAGTCAATACAATTTCTTTTAAAATCAAGCAAATTCCAAAACCTGTTTTGATGGAGGTAGATGGAGCGGTCGCTGGTGCTGCAGCAAATATGGCAGTAGCAGTTGATTTCTGTTTAGCGACTGACAAGGCAAAATTCATTCAAGCCTTTGTTGGAGTTGGATTGGCGCCAGACGCTGGTGGGATTCATCTCTTGAGTCGTAGTATCGGGGTAACACGGGCTGCACAACTTGCTATGACAGGTGAAGCTTTGACTGCTGAAAAAGCGCTAGAATGGGGCGTGGTATACCGTGTTTGTGAAGTTGACAAATTAGAAAAAACAAGAGAACAAGTTCTGAAAAAATTAAGAAGAGGTTCAGCAAACTCATACGCAGCGATTAAAAAGTTAGTTTGGGAAAGTCAATTTAAGGATTGGCAGAATTATGCTGAATTAGAATTGAAACTACAAGAATCGTTATCTCTAACTGAAGATTTTAAAGAAGGGGTTCGAGCACATTCTGAAAGAAGAAGACCGAAATTTACAGGAATGTAAAAAAATACTTGCACAATTTTTTGAAGTTTGTTATACTTCTTTTATCAAATGTTTTGATTGTAAAAGCTTTTTGAGGGGGAGGGAAACGATTTGGACTACCAACAAGTAAATGATTATCTAACATCTATTTTTAATAACGTCCTTGTGATTGAGGAGGTTAGCTTACGAGGTAGTCGATTCAAAGACATCTCCATCAAAGAAATGCACACGATCGATGTGATTGGGAAGTTCCCGGAGGCAACGCCAAGTAAGGTTTCAAAAGAACTGATGGTAACTCTTGGGACAGTGACGACGAGTTTGAATAACCTGGAGAGAAAAGGTTATATTGAGCGTATTCGTTCTGACCAAGACCGTCGAGTGGTCTATCTGCATTTGACAAAGCAAGGTCGTTTGGTTCACCGCCTTCATAAACGGTTCCACAAGGCTATGGTCGAAAAAATCATCGATGGCATGAGCCCTGAGGAAAAAGAGGTCATGGGCAGAGGTTTAACGAACCTTTATCAATTTTTGGAGGATTTGAAATAATGGCTTTTGCAAAAATAAGCCAGGTTGCTCATTATGTTCCAGAGCAAGTGGTCACTAATCATGACTTAGCCCAAATCATGGACACAAGCGATGAGTGGATTTCAAGTCGGACAGGAATTAAACAGAGACATATCTCAAAAACAGAGTCTACAAGTGATTTGGCGACAGAAGTAGCTAAGAGCCTGTTGGCTAAAGGGAGCTTAACAGCAGATCAGATTGATTTTATCATTGTAGCGACGATTACCCCAGATTCGATGATGCCTTCCACAGCAGCTCGAGTTCAGGCAAATATCGGAGCGCATAGAGCTTTCGCCTTTGATTTGACAGCAGCTTGCAGTGGCTTTGTATTCGCTCTCTCAACTGCAGAAAAGTTTTTAAGTTCTGGACAGTTCAAAAAAGGGATTGTTATCGGGGCTGAGACCTTATCCAAGGCAGTTGATTGGTCAGATCGTTCGACAGCTGTTCTCTTTGGGGATGGTGCTGGAGGGGTTCTCTTGGAAGCGAGCGAAATACGTCACTTCCTTGTGGAAAGTCTCTATACAGATGGCTCTCGGAGCGAGTGTTTGACCTATGGTCAAACGGCTTTGGCTTCTCCTTTCTCAGATCAAGAAGCAGTTCCTGCTTTTTTGAAGATGGATGGACGAGCAGTTTTTGATTTTGCAAATCGTGATGTTGCTAGATCAATCAAAGAAACCATAGAAAATGGTCCAATCGCAGCATCGGAATTGGATTATCTCTTGCTTCATCAGGCAAATATCCGCATTTTGGATAAGATGGCTAAGAAGATCGGCGTAGACCGAGACAAGCTTCCTGCCAATATGATGGAGTATGGAAATACCAGTGCAGCAAGTATCCCGATTTTGCTCTCAGAGTGTGTGGAGAATGGCATGATTCGTTTAGATGGTAGCCAGACGATTCTCCTATCAGGCTTCGGTGGAGGTTTGACATGGGGCACACTCATTCTTACAATCTAGGTAATCATGTGGTAAACACATAGTTATAAATTTTTTATATTTTAAAGGAGTCCTATCATGGCAGTATTTGAAAAAGTACAAGAAATTATCGTTGAAGAACTTGGGAAAGACGCATCAGAAGTAACACTTGAATCTACTTTTGATGATTTGGATGCAGATTCATTGGACTTGTTCCAAGTAATCTCTGAAATCGAAGATGCTTTCGATATCCAAATCGAAGCAGAAGATAACTTGAAAACAGTTGGTGACTTGGTTGCCTACGTTGAAGAGCAAACAAAATAATTAACATATTACTAGAAGGAGTAGGGGAAACCCACTCCCTCTTGTTTAGGTAATAGTTTGAAACTCAAATGATAAACTCATCGAACTATTACGTAAGCAAGGAATGATGGAGGCACTATGAAAACACGTATTACAGAATTATTGAACATTGATTATCCTATTTTTCAAGGAGGAATGGCCTGGGTTGCGGATGGTGACTTGGCTGGTGCAGTATCAAAAGCTGGTGGTCTAGGGATCATCGGTGGTGGGAATGCACCTAAAGAGGTCGTAAAGGCTAATATCGATAAAATCAAATCACTTACGGACAAACCTTTTGGTGTTAACATCATGCTCTTGTCACCTTTTGTAGAAGACATCGTTGATCTCGTGATTGAAGAAGGGGTCAAGGTGGTGACAACTGGTGCAGGAAATCCAAGTAAATACATGACTCGTTTCCATGATGCAGGAATTACAGTTATTCCTGTTGTTCCAAGTGTTGCTTTGGCAAAACGCATGGAAAAAATTGGTGCAGATGCAGTTATTGCAGAGGGGATGGAAGCCGGTGGACATATTGGTAAATTAACAACGATGACCTTGGTTCGCCAAGTTGCTGCAGCTGTTTCAATTCCAGTTATCGCAGCTGGAGGAATTGCGGACGGTGAAGGTGTCGCTGCAGGCTTTATGCTTGGTGCCGAGGCCGTTCAAGTTGGTACGCGTTTCGTAGTAGCTAAGGAATCTAACGCCCATCCAAAATACAAGGAAAAAATCTTAAAAGCGCGTGATATCGATACGACTATTTCCGCTCAACACTTTGGACATGCTGTTCGTGCCATTAAAAATCAGTTGACACGTGACTTTGAGCAGGCTGAAAAAGATGCCTTTAAACAAGAAAATCCAGATTTAGAAATCTTTGAACAAATGGGAGCTGGTGCTCTTGCTAAAGCCGTTGTTCATGGAGATGTTGAAGGTGGATCTGTCATGGCAGGTCAGATCGCTGGTTTGGTTTCTAAAGAGGAAACTGTCGAAGAAATCCTAAAAGATTTATACTATGGCGCAGCCAAAAAAATTCAAGAAGAAGCCTCTCGTTGGGCAGGAGTTGTAAGAAATGACTAAAACAGCCTTTCTATTTGCGGGTCAAGGTGCTCAGTATCTAGGAATGGGGCGTGATCTCTATGATCGCTATCCTATCGTCAAGGAAACAATTGACCAAGCCAGTCAGGTTTTGGGTTATGACCTTCGTGACTTGATTGATAAGGAAGAAACCAAGTTAAACCAGACTCGTTATACGCAGCCAGCTATTTTAGCGACTTCGGTTGCTATTTACCGACTATTGAAAGAAAAAGGCTACCAGCCAGATATGGTAGCAGGATTGTCTCTTGGGGAATATTCTGCTCTTGTAGCAAGTGGGGCCTTGGACTTTGAGGATGCAGTTGCCTTGGTTGCTAAGCGCGGTGCTTATATGGAAGAGGCTGCACCTGCAGGCTCTGGGAAGATGGTTGCGGTTCTCAATACTCCAGTTGAAGTGATTGAGGAAGCTTGTGAAACAGCCTCTAAAGTTGGAGTAGTGACTCCAGCTAACTACAACACCCCAAGCCAAATCGTTATCGGTGGCGAGGTGGCTGCGGTTGACCGCGCAGTTGAACTCTTGCAGGAAGCAGGAGCTAAACGATTGATTCCTTTAAATGTATCTGGTCCTTTCCATACAGCCCTTCTTGAGCCAGCCAGTCAGCAACTAGCTGGAGCTCTTGAGGGAGTGAGTTTCTCTGATTTTACTTGCCCACTAGTCGGCAATACGGAAGCTGCTGTTATGGAAAAAGATCGAATCCAAGAGCTTTTGACGCGTCAGGTCAAAGAACCTGTTCGTTTTTATGAAAGTATTGCTGTGATGCAGGATGCTGGGGTAACCAACTTTATTGAAATTGGTCCTGGTAAGGTCCTATCAGGCTTTGTCAAAAAAATCGATAAAACAGCTCAGCTAGCTAACGTTGAAGACCAAGCAAGCTTGGATGCTTTGTTAGGAAACTAATGATCCCTTCTCCCACAAAATACAACAGGAAATAGGAGAAATAGAATGCAACTTACAAACAAAAATGTCTTTGTAACAGGTTCAAGTCGTGGTATCGGACTTGCCATTGCTCACAAATTTGCCCAACTAGGCGCTAATGTAGTCTTGAATAGTCGAGGAGCAATCTCAGAAGAATTGCTGGCTGAGTTTTCAAACTACGGCGTCAAAGTAGTACCGATATCAGGTGATGTTTCAGACTTTGCAGATGCCAAGCGTATGATAGATCAAGCGATTGCAGAACTCGGTTCTGTCGATGTCTTGGTCAACAATGCTGGGATTACTCAGGATACGCTTATGCTCAAGATGACCGAAGAAGACTTTGAAAAAGTGATTAAGATCAACTTGACAGGTGCTTTCAACATGACGCAAGCAGTCTTGAAACAGATGATCAAGGCACGTGAAGGTGCGATCATCAACATGTCTAGTGTGGTCGGTTTGATGGGAAATATCGGACAAGCCAACTATGCAGCTTCTAAAGCAGGTTTGATTGGTTTTACCAAGTCAGTTGCACGTGAAGTTGCCAATCGCAACGTACGCGTAAATGCTCTTGCACCAGGGATGATTGAGTCAGATATGACTGCTGTTTTATCTGATAAGGTCAAGGAAGCGACATTGGCCCAAATCCCAATGAAACATTTCGGTCAAGCAGAACATATCGCAGATGCTACAGTGTTCCTGGCTGGACAAGATTATTTGACTGGACAAGTTCTCGCTGTTGATGGCGGACTTAGCATGTAAAAAATAAGGAAAGATATAGGTAAGACAGATGAAACTAAATCGAGTTGTAGTAACAGGTTACGGATTGACCTCTCCTATCGGAAATACTCCAGAAGAATTTTGGAACAGTTTGCAAACTGGGAAGATTGGAATTGGAGAAATCACTAAGTTTGACCACAGCGAATTTGCTGTGCACAATGCGGCAGAAGTTCAAGATTTCCCATTTGATAAATACTTTGTCAAAAAAGATACTAACCGTTTTGACAACTATTCTTTGTATGCCTTGTATGCGGCTCAAGAAGCGGTGACAAATGCAAATCTTGATGTAGAAGCAATCGATAAAGATCGCTTTGGTGTCATCGTGGCTTCTGGTATCGGTGGTATCAAGGAAATCGAAGATCAGGTTATCCGTCTTCATGAAAAAGGTCCAAAACGCGTTAAACCAATGACACTTCCAAAAGCCTTGCCAAATATGGCTTCAGGAAATGTTGCCATGCGCTTCGGAGCAAACGGTATCTGTAAATCAATCAATACAGCCTGCGCCTCATCAAATGATGCCATCGGAGATGCCTTCCGTTCAATCAAGTTTGGTTTCCAAGATGTCATGTTAGTTGGTGGATCAGAATCATCTATCACTCCTTTTGCCATCGCTGGTTTCCAAGCGTTGACTGCCCTATCAACTACAGAGGATCCAACTCGTGCTTCTATCCCATTTGACAAAGACCGTAATGGTTTTGTGATGGGAGAAGGTTCAGGTATGTTGGTTCTTGAAAGTCTTGAACATGCTGAAAAACGTGGCGCAACTATCTTGGCTGAAGTAGTTGGCTACGGTAATACCTGTGATGCTTACCATATGACTTCACCTCATCCAGAGGGTCAAGGTGCGATTAAGGCCATGAAGTTGGCTTTGGAAGAAGCAGAAATTTCTCCAGAGCAAGTGGCTTACGTCAATGCCCACGGAACTTCAACTCCTGCTAATGAAAAAGGAGAAAGTGGTGCTATCGTAGCTGTTCTTGGTAAAGAAGTACCTGTATCTTCAACTAAGTCCTTCACAGGACACTTGCTTGGTGCTGCAGGAGCAGTGGAAGCCATCGCTACCATCGAAGCCATGCGTCATAACTATGTACCAATGACAGCTGGAACAAGTGAGTTATCAGACTATATCGAAGCGAATGTCGTTTATGGACAAGGCTTGGAGCAAGAAATCCCTTATGCTATTTCAAATACTTTTGGTTTTGGTGGACACAATGCGGTTCTTGCTTTCAAACGTTGGGAGAATAAATAATTATGAATTTAAATGAGATCAAGGACTTGATGGCTCAATTTGACCAATCAAGTTTGAGAGAATTTTCTTATAAAAATGGAACGGACGAATTGCAGTTCAGTAAGAATGAAGCAAGAATGGCTTCTGAAGTACCAGCTCAAGTTGTTCCAGCGCCAGCTGCAGTAGCTGCAAGTCCAGTAGTTTCTACCCCTTCAACTCCAGTTGAGAGTGCAGTGGAAGAAGCACCAGCACCAGCTGAAACGACGGTTACTCCAGAGGGTGATGTCGTTGAGAGCCCACTTGTAGGGGTGGCTTACTTGGCCGCTGGACCAGATAAACCTGCCTTTGTCACAGTTGGAGACAGTGTTAAAAAAGGTCAGACTTTGGTGATCATCGAAGCCATGAAAGTCATGAATGAGATTCCTGCACCTAAGGATGGTGTGGTGACAGAAATTCTCGTTTCAAATGAAGAAATGGTTGAGTTCGGTAAAGGATTGGTACGCATCAAATGATCGATATTCAAGGAATCAAAGAAGCTCTACCCCATCGCTACCCCATGCTCCTAGTGGATCGTGTCTTGGAAGTGAGCGAAGATACCATTGTTGCCATTAAAAATGTGACCATCAACGAACCTTTCTTCAATGGTCATTTTCCTCAATACCCAGTCATGCCAGGTGTTCTTATCATGGAGGCCTTGGCTCAGACTGCTGGTGTCTTGGAATTGTCCAAACCTGAAAATAAAGGGAAACTGGTCTTCTATGCTGGCATGGATAAGGTTAAGTTCAAGAAGCAAGTTGTACCAGGTGACCAATTAGTCATGACGGCTACTTTTGTTAAACGTCGTGGTACGATTGCTGTGGTTGAAGCAAAGGCTGAAGTAGATGGTAAGCTTGCAGCGAGTGGTACTCTTACCTTTGCAATTGGAAACTAAGGAGGATCTCCATGTTTCGTAAAATTTTGATTGCCAACCGTGGTGAGATTGCGGTTCGCATTATTCGAGCTGCGCGTGAATTGGGCATTGCGACCGTGGCAGTTTATTCAACTGCTGATAAGGAAGCCCTTCACACACTCCTAGCGGATGAAGCTATCTGTATCGGACCTGGTAAGGCGACAGAATCTTATCTCAATATCAATGCAATTTTGTCTGCTGCAGTCTTGACAGAAGCAGAAGCCATCCACCCAGGCTTTGGTTTTCTTAGCGAAAACTCCAAGTTTGCCACGATGTGTGATGAAGTGGGGATTAAGTTTATCGGCCCTTCTGGGGCTGTAATGGATACCATGGGAGATAAGATCAATGCGCGTGAGCAAATGATCAAGGCTGGGGTTCCAGTTATCCCAGGATCTGATGGTGAAGTTCACACGGCTGAAGAGGCGCTTGCAGTTGCAGAAAAAATTGGCTATCCAGTCATGCTTAAGGCATCGGCAGGTGGTGGTGGAAAAGGGATTCGTAAGGTTGAAAAGGCAGAAGACTTGGTCGCAGCCTTTGAAACAGCATCCAGTGAAGCCAAGGCCAATTTTGGAAATGGCGCTATGTATCTTGAGCGTGTGATCTATCCAGCTCGCCATATCGAAGTTCAGATTCTTGCAGATCAAGAGGGTCATGTTGTCCATCTTGGTGAACGGGACTGTTCACTCCAACGGAATAACCAAAAGGTCTTAGAAGAAAGCCCATCTATTGCGATTGGTAAAACCCTTCGTAATGAAATTGGTGCTGCAGCCGTTCGTGCAGCAGAGTCTGTAGGCTATGAAAATGCAGGGACGATTGAATTTCTTCTCGATGAAGCCAGTGGCAATTTCTACTTCATGGAAATGAATACTCGTGTGCAAGTTGAACACCCAGTCACAGAGTTTGTTTCAGGTGTTGATATCGTGAAAGAACAGATCCGCATTGCTGCCGGGCAACCTTTACCTTTCAAACAAGAAGATATCGTCCTACGAGGCCATGCTATCGAGTGCCGGATCAATGCAGAAAATCCAGCATTTAACTTTGCTCCAAGCCCAGGGAAAATTACCAATCTCTATCTACCAAGTGGTGGAGTTGGCTTGCGCGTGGACTCAGCAGTTTATCCAGGCTATACCATTCCCCCTTACTATGATAGTATGATTGCCAAAATCATTGTTCATGGGGAGAATCGTTTTGATGCTCTTATGAAGATGCAACGGGCACTTTATGAACTTGATATTGAAGGAGTGCAAACCAATGCAGACTTCCAGTTGGATCTGATTTCAGACCGCCGAGTTATCGCTGGTGACTACGATACTTCCTTCTTGATGGAAACTTTCTTGCCAAAATACCAAGAAAAAGAATAGACTTTCAAACAGTATGAGAACTAAAAGGGGGAGTTATGGCTCTATTTAGTAAAAAGGATAAGTATATTCGGATCAACCCTAACCGTTCCGTAAGGCAGAAACCACAAGCCAAGCCTGAGGTTCCGGATGAACTCTTCTCCCAGTGTCCTGGTTGTAAACACACCATTTACCAAAAGGATCTTGGAAGCGAACGAATTTGTCCCCATTGTAGCTATACTTTCCGTATTTCAGCTCAGGAACGCTTGGATTTGACGATTGATTCTGACAGCTTTGTGGAGATGTTTACGGGTATTGAAACTCAAGATCCATTAAACTTTCCTGGCTACCAGAAAAAATTGGCTACTATGCGTGAAAAGACAGGTTTGGATGAAGCAGTACTAACTGGTACAGCTAGCATCAAGGGACAAAAAGTTGCCCTTGGGATCATGGATTCAAACTTTATCATGGCTTCTATGGGAACCGTTGTGGGTGAAAAAATCACACGCTTGTTTGAGTATGCAACGGTAGAAAACTTGCCAGTCGTTCTCTTCACAGCTTCTGGTGGAGCCCGTATGCAAGAAGGAATCATGAGCCTGATGCAGATGGCTAAAATTTCTGCAGCAGTTCAACGTCATTCCAAGGCAGGACTTTTTTACCTAACTATTTTAACCGATCCGACAACGGGTGGAGTGACCGCTTCTTTTGCTATGGAAGGGGATATTATCCTAGCGGAACCCCAAAGTTTGGTTGGTTTTGCTGGGCGTCGTGTTATCGAAAATACAGTTCGGGAGACCTTGCCGGATGACTTCCAAAAGGCAGAATTTCTGCTTGAACATGGATTTGTTGATGCAATTGTCAAACGGAGAGAATTGCCTGAAACAATTGCTAAATTAGTGAGATTGCATGGAGGAAGTCGCGGATGAATATTGCAAAAATAGTCAGAGAGGCACGCGAGCAGAGTCGCTTGACTGCACTTGATTTTGCCAATGGAATCTTTGACGAGTTTATCGAATTGCATGGAGATCGCTCTTTCCGTGATGATGGTGCGGTTATCGGTGGAATTGGCTGGTTAGGTGAACAGGCAGTAACTGTCCTTGGTATCCAAAAGGGAAAAAGTCTTCATGATAACCTCAAACGAAATTTTGGGCAACCACATCCAGAAGGCTATCGTAAGGCCTTGCGCCTGATGAAACAGGCAGAAAAGTTTGGCCGTCCAGTTGTGACCTTTATCAATACGGCGGGTGCTTACCCAGGTGTTGGTGCCGAGGAACGTGGACAAGGTGAAGCAATCGCCCGAAACCTGATGGAAATGAGTGACCTCAAGGTTCCAATCATCGCGATTATTATTGGTGAAGGAGGATCTGGTGGGGCTCTAGCTCTAGCCGTAGCTAATCGTGTCTGGATGTTAGAAAACTCAATCTACGCCGTACTTAGCCCTGAAGGATTTGCCTCTATCCTTTGGAAGGATGGAAGTCGTGCTATGGAAGCGGCGGAGTTGATGAAAATCACTTCACACGAACTCCTAGAAATGGGAATCGTAGACAAGGTAATCTCAGAAGCAGGGCTGTCAAGTAAAGAACTGCTAGGTTGCGTTAAAAATGAATTGCGTGTAGAACTAGATAGGTTGCAAGAACTACAACTCGACCAACTTATCGAAGAACGTTACCAACGCTTTAGAAAATACTAAGAAATTTTAAAAGCTAGAACTATGTGTTCTAGCTATTTTGATAATAGAGCATGGATAAACATGAATACTCTAGATAAATAAGAAAAACAATCAATAGTATATCCTCTATATTCCCCTAATAGAGAGTTTACCATTAGGAGAGAAAGAATGAAAAAGACAATACATTTAGGAATCTGTATGATTTTAATGTTCCTGTACATTTATTTAACGCCATTAGGAGCTATAACTATAGCTAGGACATTTGGTTTAGGAATGGACAGCTATATAATCTTCCTAGTTGGAGAAGTGTTGCTTATTTTCTTTTTATTCGTTTTGTGGTTGAAAAAGAAGAAGATGCTCTTTATCTTCGAGAAAAAGGGTTGGCGCTGGTCTTATCTCGCTTTCTTAGTGGCTTGCTTTCTTATATATTCTTTTTTAAATGGATTTAGAATGCAGAATATTCGATTGATTGACCATAGTTTTATTTTCCAAGACCTTCTTTCAGAACTTTACTTAAACGGAAGAGAAACGACTCTATCAAGTCTTATATTTTTAATCTTTAACATTTCGATTGTACCTGTTGTTGAGGAGACAATCTATAGAGGTTATTTTATGAATACCTTCTTTCCGAAGTCGGAGTTTTATTTGGATGTGATCTTGTCTTCTTTCATCTTTGGGCTCAGTCACTTGGTTCTATCCCATCGTGACCCCATCAGTCTCATAATTTATAGTATTCTCGGTCTTCTATTTGCAGTCGCTTATCGAGTTACAGGCAGTCTTCGTTTTACCATTGTTTGTCATAGTTTCTATAATGTTATTCCCTATGCTCCGTCGCTCTTATTTTATATCTATTATTTGATTTTTAGATAGTGGTAGGCAAAGAAAAAAGTGTTTGATATCTATCAAACACTTTTTCTAATTATGTGACTATTAGTCCGTCTCGCTCCGTAAGGTGCCCCTGGTGCAAACCACCCGTTAGACGGGTGGTTATGATTTAATGGGAAGATGGAGAAATCTCTTTTATCAATTTCTTATTTCTCGATGAGTAAAGCTGCCGTTTAGGATAAAAAATTGACAGTTTAAGAGATAGACTATAAAAAAGACAAAAAAGATGTATACTGTAGATGTAAGCTGACAAAAATTTATTTTAAGGAGCTACTTGATATGATAGGTACAGATACATTTACAGTTCTTCCATCTGAAGACTTAGAGTAAGTTTCAGGTGGTAGTATGATTTGGTTAGTTGATGATAGACATTGGGCTTCGCCATATGCATATAGTTTGGCGACAGAATGGATTACAATACTGAATCATGCGACTAGACGTGCTTATGGTATTGGCTATTGATAAATTAAAGGGGTAAGTATGAAAAAACTAGGGCATTTGGGAGTCTATACATCACTGGTATTTCTATCGGTTTATCTACCAGAGTTAGGGATTATGCATCTAACTAAGTTTTTAGGATGGGGGATAGACGGCTATTCTATCTTTTTAACAGTTGAAGTAATAGCTCTTTTGCTATTATTTATCTACTGGCTCAAAAAGAAAGAGATGCTCTATATTTTTGAAAAAAAGGGCTCGAAGAAGTCAAGATTCTTTTACCTTATAGTTGGTCTAGTGGCTACTTATTTTGATCGTCAATTGGTGGATGCTTTTCAGTTACGGTTTCATCACCTAATTGATAACAAGTATATCTTTCAAGACCTTCTTTCGATTCTATACTCCAATGGGCAACCAACTTTTCTATCAACTGTTCTCAGTTTTAGTTTAACAGTAGTCTTCGCACCTATATTAGAGGAACTGATTCATAGAGGGTATTTTATGAATACCTTTTTCCCCCAGTCCAAGTACTATCTGGATGTTATCCTATCTGCTCTTATCTTTGGACTTAGTCATTTGATCCTAACTCATCGAGATCCTATCAGTTTGATTATTTATAGTTTAGGCGGTCTCTTCTATGCCCTTGTCTACCGTTGGACAAAGAACTTAAAAATTACCATCCTGTGCCATAGTTTTTTCAACTTCCTTATTTATGCAAAACCCATCTGGATTTTTGTTTATAATTATATCTATTATCATTTTTTTAGATAGTAGGAAGTAAAGAAAAAGTGTTTGATAGCTGTCAAACACTTTTTCTAATTACTGTTCTTCTGTTACAAACTGACTGAGCAGTCCGTTGATAAAACGGGCAGATTTTTGATCTGAGAAGTTCTTTGCAAGCTCAATAGCTTCATTGACAGCAACCAACTGTGGAGTGTCGAATGAAGTGATTTCAAAGACTCCCAAGCGAAGGAGGTTTCTCTCCACGAGTGTTAAACGCTCGATGGTCCAACCTGCTTTTAAATGCTGTGTGATTTGCTTGTCTAGTTCTTCCTTTTTAGCCTGAACACCAGAAACTAGCTCTGTCAAAAAGGCTGGAAGTTGCACATCCGTATCTTCACGATCATGAGTATAGGCGAAACGACAAGCAGTTTCGACATCCGTACCGAATTCAAGGCTCATGAGAGCTTGAAAAGCGCATTTACGGAGTTGGCGTCTAGATTCTAATAGTGGACTAGTCATTGAGGAAGTCCTCGTCAAATAGATCTTTCAATTCTGGTTTTGGTGTTTTATCTGGAACGATACCTGCAACGTGAATATTGATAGCAGCGAGTTCTACATCAGCCATATTGCGGACGGCATCTTTAACAGCTTTCTGGATAGCAACAGCTACCTTAGGAACTTTTACTCCGTACTCAAGGTAGAGATAGATATCTGCTGTGAGCTCTTCGTCCACGTTTTTTAGATAAACGCCACGGCCGAGTGAAAGTTTTGAAAGGGTATCAGATACTGATTTGTTTGAAAAAGAGTGAACACCCTCTACTTTTGCAGTAGCAATAGCAATGATTTTTTCAAGTACACGTGGGGCGATAACGATTTCGCCAAGTTGTTCTTCAATTCCCATAGAATGACCTCTTTCTAGAGATTAGGCACGAGAAACGTAAGTTCCTTCTGCAGTGTTGATAACGAGTTTTTGTCCTGCTTCGATGAAGTCTGGAACGTTTACGACAAGTCCAGTTTCCATCGTTGCTGGTTTACCAGAACCTGTAACAGTAGCACCTTTGATAGATGGTTGAGTTTCTGCAACTGTCAATTCGACAGTAGTAGGAACGGTAACACCAATCACTTCAGTTCCGTAGAATTGGATCTTCACATCAGAGTTTTCAAGGATGTAAAGCAATTCGTTTTCAACATTGACTACAGGAATTTCGTATTGGTCGTAAGTTTCTGTGTTCATGAAGTAGGCTGTGTCATCCATTTTGTACAAGTATTGAGCTGGGACAGTCTCGATAATGGCTTGTTCAAATTTTTCCTCTGGACGGTAGCTTGTGTCAAATGTAGAACCAGTACGGACATCACGTAATTTCATACGCATGATTGTGTTTCCTTTACCTGGTTTGTGGTGGCTAGCTTCCAAAACGCGGATCAATTTTCCGTCAGCTGTTTCAAAGGTCATACCAGCCTTTAATTTACTTGCTTCAATCATGTTTTTACCTCTTTAATAAAATAATTTACTCTTTATTGTACCATAAAAGACAACATTACTCAAATGTCAGAAGGAGCTTAATTAGTTGACTGGTACGATATTTCCATCTTCGTCTTTGGTAACGAGGACGTATTTTCCATCGACTTCGATGTAAAAATTCTTGCTGGCAGTTTGTCCAGTATTTTGAGCCGGTGCTTGATTTTGAACTTGTTGGCTTAGTTGACCACCCAGAGTTTGGCCAAGATTCATGCCCATAAACATGTTCATCCCATTGCCATTCCCTTCGTTTGCAGCTGCAGCAATAAGCGCTTCGTTGCGAGCACGGCGTTCTTCGATTTCAATCGTGTTGTACTTCATTGCCACGAGCTCACTATCAAGCTTGCGAACGATATCAAGACTTTCTTGGTCGTAGCTGAGGTCTTCAAGCAAGATATTAGTTGCTTCAATACCGTAGAGGCCTGTCCAAACCTTGTTGACCTCTTGTTTAGCGAGTTCGTTAAAGGTGTCTTGGTTGGCATTGAGGCTATAGATATCAACCTTGTTTTCGTTGGTATACTTGGCAATGGCAATCGCGATTTTTGGTGCGATATTTTGACGGAGCGTTCCTTGAGCTACATCTTGGAGAGTAAATGGCTGTCCGTCAGTAATTTGACGGCTAACAGAACTCACGTAGAAGAGGACTGGATCTGCTATTTTTACATCAAACAAGCCATAGAAACGGATGTTGAGCAGTTGTTGGTAACGTTCGCTGAAGTATTCGACCGCATTTTGTGTGCCGAACTTATTGCCCGCGATGGGTTGCATGCGGATAAAGATAATTTCTTGTTGGGTGATGACTTGTCCACCAAAAGAGAAACGGTTTTTAAAGTTTTCCCAAGTGCCTTTTAAACCACCTTTTTCAAGGAGCCAGGCGTTATCACCAGCTTGCCATTCGTGGCTACCAGCTTCGAGGACTTCACCAAGGAAGGTACCATTGTTTACCAAAACAGCGGTATAACCTTGGGGAACGATAACCACACTGCCATCTGACAAAAGTCCAGTATTTTGATTGCTGTGACGAGAACGTCCATCTGGGTCTTTTGTGAGTAATTGACCCTTGACGGCCAAAGCGTCGCCAGAGACATTATCTGGAAGGACAATGGCTTCCTTGAATTTACTATCATTAAAACTATTTAAGCCTGCTGATAAGGCTGCACGTATAAATCCCATAATTCCTCCTAATTATAAAGCTCGTCTTCATCCACAACATCATAGGTATCGAGTACCCATTGGTTTGGACTGCGAGAGAGATTGGCACCACAGTAGTCGCACTCGCTAACTGCAGAGATTTTCAATGGGGCGCCACAGTTTGGACAGTGGTCGCTCACAACTTCGTCTGGATTGACTGCTTGCGTTTGGCTACCGTGTTGACGGATAAAGTTCAATTGATACACGGTGAAGAGATCTTTTTTAGGGTCTCCTTCAATGACACGACGAGTCTCATCGTCAATGACATAGTCTCGTAAAATTGATGATAGAATCACCACTAAGGTATCGTTTCCGTCAGGATTTTCAATAAACTCCTTGATGCGAACATTTTCGATACAAACTTTCTCTAAAACATTGGTTGTTTTAGCACGAATATGGTCTTCGAGTTGGGTGCTATGTTGAGAGTAGAGACTGGTACTTTCCAAAGCGCGGACAGAGTTCCAATTTTTTTCAGTCCAGGCAACCTGCAATTTAAGGTAGACTTCCTTAACCCAAGATGTGAAGGCTTCCGCGTCAAAGTTTGGATCCCCATATTTCACACGACTAATGGCCAGCGTGTTGTGTTCAACTCGACGATGGAGCGTTTGATAATCATTATTAGTGTAGGTTGAACTCGAATCTCCAGACTTATTCTGCAAGGATTTGACGATAACAACTAGTATGATTCCTCCGACTAATATGAACATAAATCCTAGATAGGGAGAGCTAGTAGAACTGTCAGAGGATGATCCGTATCCAGAGCGGTAGTAGTGGTAGGATGAGCCGCCAGAACGACTTCCACCTCCACTTGAGCGGCTACTACTTCTGGAGCTACTGCGGCTGCTCCCTCCACTTCTGGAATGTCCAACACCCGCATCAACGATTTGAGGCACGGATAGAAAAACAAGTAATAAACAGGTCATTAAAAGAGCGTAAAACTTTTTCATGTGTCTCCTAACTATATGATTGAAAAGGTAGAATTCTGCATTCGAATGATTATTAAACTATTTAATAACCTTTAAAAATCATCTAAGATATACTAGGCGTTATTTACTAGCATTTAGCTTCTTTATGGAATGGCGCTCGATGAGCCATCCCACAATCCATCCTATTGCCAGCAAGTAATTTTCAAAAGCACCGATAGCATTTACAGGAGAGTGATACTCCATATAATTGAGTAAGTGATTTGTTCCTATTCCAATTCCGCCAATAATGAGAGCAAGAAGTGCGATTCGTAGATAGAACCAATCGTATTTAATATTGACAGCGAGAATAATAATCAATACGGCTAAATTCCATATTCCAATTTCTCGTTGCCAACCAGCAGATATTCCATACCCGGAGTGACTTCCCATGTACGATGGAAAGAAAATTTGTAGTATAGAAGCGCCTAACATAGCGATGATGACTAAGACAAATAGCAATCGTAAAAATTTGTTCATTCATTCCCCTTGTCTCATTCTCGTTTTAAACGTAGAAAAAAGTGTATAAAGAGTAAATTACTCACTGTCTTTCAACTTCGCCAATTCCTGTGCAAGCAGTTTAAGAGCAACTTGTGGGTTGGCTTGGCCTTTGGTTGCCTTCATAAGGAATCCTGTGAAGGCCTTGTCTGCGTTGCGTTTGCCTGACTTGAAGTCGGCAACGGCAGCTTCGTTATCCGCAAAGACTTGGTGGATGATTGGGATCAAGATATCTGGATCAGAGATTTGCACCAAGCCTGCTTTTTCCACGTATTCACGCGCGCTACCACCATTTTTAGCTAGGTGGACAAAGACTTTCTTGGCAATCTTAGAAGAGATCGTGCCGTCTTCGATGATGGCAATCATTTCTACTAAGTTTTCTGGTGTCAATTCGATTTGTTCCAGTGTTTTACCTTCGGCGTTCAAGAACTGAGCGACTTCGCCTTGGAGCCAGTTAGAGACTTGTTTGGCATCGCCACCGAGGGCAACAGCTTTTTCAAAGAAGTCAGAAGTGACTTTGTTTGCAGTCAACTGGCTAGCATCGTAGTCTGACAAGCCAAGATCAGATACGTAGCGCGCACGGCGTTCTTTTGGAAACTCTGGCAATTCTGTTCGCATTTCCTCAATCCACTCGTCTGAGATTTCAAAGAGTGGTAGGTCTGGTTCTGGGAAGTAGCGGTAGTCTGCAGCACCTTCTTTGACACGCATGAGGATAGTTGCCTTGTTAGCTTCATCGTAACGGCGCGTTTCTTGGCGAATTTGACCACCTGAGCGAAGGATTTCAGCTTGACGTTGAACTTCGTATTCAAGACCCTTACGAACATTTGAGAAGGAGTTGAGGTTCTTTAACTCAGTCTTGGTACCGAATTTTTCTTGACCGTAAGGACGAAGGGAAATGTTGGCATCCACACGCATAGAACCTTCTTCCATCTTAACGTCAGAAATACCAGCGTACTGGATGACTTCCTTTAGGGCAGTTAGATAAGCATAGGCTTCTTCTGGGGAACGCATGTCTGCTTCAGATACAATCTCAATCAAGGGCACCCCTTGACGGTTGAGGTCAACATAAGAGTAGCCATCTGTACCGTGGGTGTTTTTACCAGCATCTTCCTCTAGGTGAGCGCGTTCGATACCGATTTTCTTGGTTGTACCATCTTCTAACTCCACTTCAATCCAGCCGTTGTAGCCGATTGGCTCATCAAACTGAGAAATTTGGTAGGCTTTGGGATTGTCGGGATAGAAGTAGTTCTTGCGGTCAAAGTGCATCTTTTTGTGGATGTCCATGTTGAGGGCAAGAGCTGCCTTGATACCGGCATCGACAACCCCTTTATTGAGAACTGGCAGAACTCCTGGGAAGGACCAGTCAATCACGTTAGTGTTGGCATTTTGGTCATTTCCAAAGTGGGCAGAAGTAGGTGAGAAGATTTTTGAATTGGTGTTGAGCTCTACGTGGACTTCAAGTCCAATGACTGTTTCAAAGTTCATTAGTTGTCACCTCCAAAAATCACGGGTTGTTGTTTGTGGTAGTCTGTTGTCGCTTCAAAAGCAGCAGCAGCTTGGTAAATGGTTTCCTCAGAGTACTTAGGACCGATCAATTGCAGACCGACTGGTAGACCTTGAGCAAATCCAGCAGGAATCGAAATTCCTGGGAGACCTGCTAAGTTGACTGGGATGGTCAAAAGGTCAGCTAAGTACATGGCAACTGGATCGTGGTTGAGTGAATCCAAGTCATAGGCAACGCTTGGAGCAGTTGGTCCTAGGATTAAATCGTAATCCGCAAAGACTTTTTCGAAATCTTGGATGATGAGGGTACGGACCTGACCAGCTTTCTTGTAGTAGGCATCATAGTAACCTGATGAAAGGCTGAAAGTACCTAGCATGATACGGCGTTTCACCTCTTCACCGAAACCTTGGCTACGGCTGTTTACATAGATTTCATCAAGGTTGCTTGCATCATCTGCGCGGTAGCCGTAACGGATACCGTCAAAGCGTTGCAAGTTTGATGAGGCTTCTGATGAAGCGATGATGTAGTAAACGGCAACACCGTATTTAGAGTGAGGAAGGCTGACTTCTTCGACGATAGCACCAAGTTTTTCAAAGTGTTTGGCTGCATTTAGAATGGTTTCCTTAACATCTGGGTCAATCCCTTCACCAAGGTATTCCTTAGGCAAAGCAATTTTCATTCCCTTGATGTCTTGCCCGATTTTTGAAGTAAAGTCAGCGATGCGGACAGGAGCAGAAGTAGAATCTTTGGCATCTTCGCTGGCAATAGCGTTGAGCAAGAGCGCATTTTCCTTAACAGTAGGTGCAAAAGGTCCGATTTGATCTAGAGAGCTACCAAAGGCAATGAGACCGAAACGAGAAACCGTTCCGTAGGTCGGTTTGAGACCAACGATCCCGTTGAAGGCGGCAGGTTGGCGGATGGAACCACCAGTATCAGAACCGAGTGACAAGCGGACTTGCCCTGACGCTACAGCTGCAGCAGAACCACTTGATGAACCACCAGGAACCTTGCTGTGGTCCCAAGCATTTTTAGTGGCACCATAGTGGGAAGTCTCACCTGAACCACCCATGGCAAACTCGTCCATGTTGGTTTTTCCAACGACAATCATACCCTTAGCTTTGGCATTGGCAACGGCTGTCGCATCAAAGATAGGCTCGTAGTTGTAGAGCATTTTTGAGGCAGCAGTTGTAAGGATACCGTCGGTAGAGATATTATCCTTAACAGCCAGTGGAATTCCTGAAAGGACATTATCCACGTCAATTCCAGCCTCATCAATAGCCTTAGCTTGAGCAAGAGCTTGCTCCTCAGCGATAGTGACAAAAGCATTGATAGCTGTTTCTCGAGATTTAATATCTTCAAGCGTTGCTTGGGTCAATTCAGTTGCAGAAATTTCCTTAGAGACAAGGAGATTGTGCAAGTCTTCAATCGTTTTGTTATTAAAAGTCATTAGGCATCTCCTCCATCATCTAGGATAGCTGGTACCTTGATATAGTAGTTATCTTTTTCAGGTACGTTTTTAAACAAGCGGTCACGGTCTGTTCCTTCTTCAGCCACATCAGGGCGGAGTACAGTTTTGCGGTCTGCCATGGTTGTAGTAGGTGCGACACCAGTTGTGTCGACTTCACCCAGCAATTCAACCATGTCAACAATTTTAGATAAGGTTGTCGCAAAGGCAGCAGTTTCTTCTTCAGAGAATCTTAATTTTGAAAGATTGGCAACGTGTGTTACCTCTTCTTGCGTAATTTTCATCTTGCATCCTTTCGTGAAATGATGATTTTTAGTCTGTTCTATTTTACCATATTTTCCTATAAATAAGGGAGCCAAACTGAAAAGAAATAGAAATTGAAAAATCGCTTTTAATTCGCTATAATGGTTAAACTAGAGAATAGAGAAAATAAGAATTAGAATAGAAATATGTTCCATCAATTTATCACCAGATCTCAGACGGTTCCTCCTCCCATTTCGCTTTTTTGGTATGGGGTTATGATGCTTGTCTTAGTGCTTTGTATTTATGGAGCACTTGCTTATCACAAAAATCCAAAATTTGTTCGCTTGTTTAAGGGGATTCAGATTCTCCAGTTACTAGCCCTATATAGCTGGTATGTTGGCTTTGGGATTCCATTTTCTAATAGCCTTCCTTTTTATCATTGCCGTTTGGCTATGTTTGCGGTGGTTTTCTTGCCAGATAAATGGCGGAGCAAGCAATATTTTGCCCTCTTAGGAGCAAGCGGAGCTGTCTTTGCCTTGGTTTACCCTGTTTTTGATCCCTATGATTTCCCCCATATCACCAGTTTTTCATTTTTGATTGGGCACTATGCCCTTCTAGTGAATTCCTTGGTTTATTTGATGAATCACTATGACAAGACCTTGCTCAAGAAATATATGATTGTAGCCTATACCTTTATCCTCAATCTCTTTCTAGTTGGGGTTAATCAGGTGACGGGTGGAAATTATGGTCTCTTAAGAGATACCCCGTTTATCTCGAATGCTCCTCTATGGATAAAGTACCTCCTTGTGTCGGTCATCCTTTCACTGGCTCTTGTTCTTTTTGATATCTTGTTTAAGAAACGGTGGAAAAAGAGAAATCAGGTGCAATCTGTGCTCTAGCTTGCCTTTTCATCAGATGAGCAATTGAAAAACTCCCCAAAATCCGCTATAATGGAGAGTTGAAAGGAATAGTACAATCCAATGTAAACATCATTCTTAGCAACTGAAACAACTAAAAATAGAAATCAAAGAAAGAGAACTTATGACTATTCAAGAAGAAATCAAGAAACGCCGTACCTTTGCCATCATCTCCCACCCGGACGCGGGTAAGACAACCATTACAGAGCAATTACTCTATTTTGGGGGCGAGATTCGTGAGGCTGGTACGGTTAAAGGAAAGAAAACAGGGACTTTTGCCAAGTCTGACTGGATGGATATCGAGAAACAACGTGGGATTTCGGTCACGTCATCTGTTATGCAGTTTGACTACGATGGCAAGCGCGTCAATATCCTCGACACACCAGGGCACGAGGACTTCTCAGAAGATACCTATCGGACCTTGATGGCGGTGGATGCTGCGGTCATGGTCGTGGACTCTGCCAAGGGTATCGAGGCCCAAACCAAGAAATTGTTTGAGGTTGTGAAGCACCGTGGCATCCCAGTCTTTACTTTTATGAACAAGCTAGACCGTGATGGTCGTGAGCCACTGGACCTCTTGCAAGAACTAGAAGAAGTCCTTGGCATTGCGAGCTATCCTATGAACTGGCCAATCGGGATGGGGAAAGCCTTTGAAGGATTGTATGACCTCTATAACCAACGTTTGGAACTTTATAAAGGGGATGAACGTTTTGCCAGTCTGGAAGAAGGGGATAAGCTCTTTGGAAGCAATCCTTTCTACGCTCAGGTTAAGGACGACATCGAACTGTTGCAAGAAGCAGGGAATGAGTTTTCAGAAGAAGCTATTCTTGCAGGAGAACTGACTCCGGTCTTCTTCGGTTCAGCTCTCACTAACTTTGGGGTGCAGACCTTCCTTGAGACCTTCCTTAAGTTTGCTCCAGAACCACATGGACACAAGAAAACAGATGGCGAAATTGTGGATCCTTATGACAAGGATTTCTCAGGATTTGTCTTTAAAATCCAAGCCAACATGGACCCTCGTCACCGTGACCGTATCGCCTTTGTTCGTATCGTATCGGGTGAATTTGAGCGTGGTATGAGTGTCAATCTACCTCGTACTGGTAAAGGGGCTAAACTGTCTAATGTCACCCAGTTTATGGCGGAAAGTCGTGAGAATGTGACCAATGCCGTGGCAGGAGATATCATCGGGGTTTACGATACCGGTACTTATCAGGTTGGAGACACTTTGACGGTTGGAAAAAACAAGTTTGAGTTTGAACCACTGCCAACCTTTACCCCTGAAATTTTCATGAAAGTTTCTGCTAAGAACGTCATGAAACAAAAATCCTTCCATAAGGGGATTGAGCAATTGGTGCAAGAGGGAGCCATTCAGCTTTATAAGAATTACCAAACAGGCGAGTACATGCTAGGGGCTGTCGGACAACTCCAATTTGAAGTCTTTAAGCACCGCATGGAAGGCGAGTACAATGCAGAAGTGGTCATGAGCCCAATGGGTAAAAAGACCGTTCGTTGGATCAAGCCTGAGGACTTGGACGAGCGCATGTCCTCAAGCCGCAATATCTTGGCCAAGGACCGTTTCGACCAGCCAGTCTTCCTTTTTGAAAATGACTTTGCCCTCCGCTGGTTTGCGGATAAGTATCCAGACGTAGAGTTGGAGGAGAAGATGTGATTCAGTAAGCCTACTTGATTGCAAAGCAATCTAAGTAGGCTACAGCAAGTCCTATTAGACTTGCCTAACTGCCTCACTAACTCATCGGCGAAAAATAATCGTTTTCGCCTCTTCGTGTCGTAGATTACGGCTATTAATTAGTATGGCATTTTGCTTAAATGCGTCGTAAGAAAAGTCCACGAATATTATCGATTCGTGGATTTTTCCGTCGTAACCACGTTTTACAAATGAAATCGATTTGTAAAACTCAGTGTCGTAGATTACGGCTATTAATTAGTATGGAATTTTTTGTTGGAAAGGATAGAAAGTTACTTCAGCTACTGGCCTCATTGATTCATTTGTGAAACTGCCTTTAAATACTCTACTCCTAAAAGTCTGTGGATGCTATTGATTCATGGACTTTTTCTATATTTTGAATAAAAATCAATTCCCTGAGTGATTGGAATTATTTGCTCAATTTTTAAAGCATATAGAAATGGTTAAAAAATAAATAAAATATATTAACAGAATAATAAAATGAAAATTATATTGAAAAAACAGAATAGATTTGAAATAAAGTCATTTTTGAAATCATTTTCTTTCTTTAGGATATGTTATAGATATTGAATTGTCGGTATATTTGGTATATAATAAGAAGATAGTATTTTATAGGTGAATAGATCTTTTTCAAGTTGAGGGGATGAACATGTTTTTTAGACGCCAGAAGGGTGAATATAGAGAAACAGACCGTGTAACTCGGTTCAAATTAATCAAATCAGGGAAGCATTGGCTACGGGCCTCGACTTCCCTTTTTGGCTTATTTAAGGTGATGCGTGGAAGTGCGGATACGAGCCAAGTAAAGACAGAAATGGTTGAAAAGCAAGAAGGTCAGAAGTTGACCGGCTTGGATGTCTTGAAAGGGATAGCAGCTACGGGAACGATCTTAGGTGGTTTTGCTGCGACGCAAACGCGTGTTTATGCCAATGATGCAGTCGCTGTTGAAAAGACTGTCGAATCAAAAGATACCCTGGCGACGAGAGATTCAGTAGTGCTAGGGACGACACAGGATCATCAAGATGCTGCTAGCTTGTCTTTGTCTACCAGTCAAAGCCAGTCATTGTCAGAATTCAATTCGCAGAGCGCCAGTCAATCTGCCTCTACGAGTCAGTCTATCAGTGCTTCAAGCTCTTCTAGCGTGAGCCAGTCGATGCGCCAATCTGCTTCTACTAGTCAATCCTTGGCAAACAGTCAAAGTGTAACTGCTAGTTCAAGTGAATCCCTTGGAACACAAAATCAAGCGAATAGTGGTTTGTCAGAGAGAGCTTCAGTTGGTGTTCAAAGTCAGTACCAAGCAAGTGAGTCAGCTCGGGAGACAGTGAAAGAATCACAACCTTCAAAAGAATTAAAAGCAGTTGCTTTTTCTACAGAATCCTTGCCTCAAAGTCAGTCTGGTCGTGTAAAGAATGAAGGTGTGACGGCTGAATCGAGTTTCACAATGACTTCTGTAGCCTTGACAGAAAAGCAAAGTGAAGAAAAACGGAAGAAATTAGAGTCCTTATCAGCCGAGATTGGGCAATTTCTAGCTCAAGCGCAGGGACTTCCAAACTCGGATGAGGCAATTGCCAAGGCTAGTCTTGTCAACAATGAGATTGAAAAGTCCTTGAAAGGGGAGCTTTCTGATCTTACTCCTATTTTGAATAAGGCTACAGAAGCTCGAAACAGTATTGCAAATGCTGTATTACGTGCCAACTCTGGACTTCGTGACAGCAGAAATGGACAAGCTTTGACCCAAGCTTCAAATACCGCTAGCTTCAGAGCTGCTAGGGATACTGAGAAGCCAGAACTTCAGAAAATAACCGTTACAGGTGGCGCAGTTCTAGAAGGGCAAAAATTTAAAATTTATCGAGAAGAAAATTTTTCTGGGACCATTGAGTTTACTGATAACAGTGGTCGAATTGAACATGCAAAATTTGTACCCACTTCTGTACCCGCGGCATATCCGGCTACTTCAACTGTTGTCTCATTCACTACGAGTAATGGTCAAAGTATCAGAATGATTGTTCCGACAAATAAACTAGCCAAAGATGGAAATGCTACAGCTTCAAATCCTTTCACAGTTTCAATCACGGGTTCTGTTGGAAAAAATCAAGCAGTAAATAGTGTGTGGACTCGTTATGTTTTCACCTATGATCAGGAAGGTAATTTTAACGGAAATACTACTGACGTTGGACTTGTAAAAGATTTAACAGCCAACCCTGCCGCAATTCAATTTGAAGTCCATGCTCAGTCTGAAAAGTACGAACCAGCTATCAATGCTGAAAGTAATCGAGACTTTACTCTTACGACAAATTCGGGGACAATCTCTGTTGGTGAAGCTAGTCAGTACATCACGAATGCTACAGGGACGCCAGAATTACCTACTACAGGAATTACTAAGGGAACTAGAACAACCTATACTTGGAAATCTGGAACCAATACGAATTTGTCTGCTGGTCGGCATACTTTGACAGCGGTGGTAACTTATCCAGATGGAAGTACGGATGAAATTGACGTGAGCTTTACTGTGCGCCCTCAGACGCCAAGGATAGAGAATCAATATCTTAACGAAAAAGGTGGGCTCTCAAATCAAGCGATTACGGTAGATGGGGTTGCTCCAGGTGGGACAGTTACTTTAACAATTGCAGGTGAAACATTTACCAAACAGGCAACGGGGAGTTCTACCAGTGTAACCTTTACTGCAACTGACTTGAAGAAAGTATATGATCGCAATGGAGGACGACTTCCAAGTGGACCAGTGACTGCTAGTACGACAGTAGATGGTTTGGTTTCAGATGTGTTTAATGGACAAATTACGCCAAATCAAGCGTCAATTTCAGTAAGTAATAGCCAATCTGCTTCAGTAAGCTCAAGTGAATCAGCTTCAGTAAGCTCGAGTCAGTCTGCATCTGTAAGCTCGAGTCAGTCTGCATCATTGAGTTCGAGTCAATCAGCTTCAGTAAGCGCAAGTGAGTCAGCATCGGTGAGTGCAAGTGAATCAGCTTCAGCGAGTGTCAGCCAATCAGCTTCAGTGAGCGCTAGCCAATCAGCGTCAATGAGTTCAAGTCAATCCGCCTCAGCCAGTGCTAGTCGATCAGCCTCAGCGAGTGCGAGCCAGTCTGTCTCAGTAAGCTCGAGTCAATCAGCATCTGCAAGTTCGAGTCAGTCCGCATCAGTGAGTGCCAGTCAATCAGCTTCAGTCAGCTCGAGTCAATCGGCATCTGTAAGCTCAAGTCAATCCGCCTCAGCGAGTGCTAGCCAATCAGCATCGGTAAGTTCAAGCCAATCCGCTTCAGCCAGCGCCAGTCAATCTGCATCAGCGAGCGCCAGTCAGTCAGCTTCAGTCAGCTCGAGTCAATCTGCTTCATTGAGTGCCAGTCAGTCAGCATCTGTAAGCACAAGTGAATCAGCTTCAGTAAGTGCAAGTCAGTCTGCATCTGCAAGTTCGAGTCAGTCAGCTTCAGCGAGCGCCAGTCAATCTGCATCAGCGAGCGCAAGTCAGTCTGCTTCAGTCAGCTCGAGTCAATCTGCTTCATTGAGTGCCAGCCAGTCTGCTTCCGTAAGCTCAAGCCAATCCGCTTCATTGAGTGCTAGTCAATCTGCTTCAGTAAGTGCGAGTGAGTCAGCGTCAGTGAGTGCCAGTCAGTCTGCATCTGCAAGCTCCAGCCAGTCCGCTTCAGTCAGCGCAAGTCAGTCAGCTTCAGTCAGCGCTAGTCAATCAGCGTCTGTAAGCTCAAGTCAATCGGCTTCATCCAGCGCTAGTCAATCTGCGTCGGCAAGTTCGAGTCAATCGGCTTCAGTGAGTGCCAGTCAGTCTGCATCTGCAAGTTCGAGTCAGTCAGCTTCAGTCAGCGCTAGTCAGTCCGCCTCAGTAAGTTCGAGCGAATCGGCTTCATTGAGTGCTAGCCAGTCCGCCTCAGTAAGCGCAAGTCAATCCGCCTCAGCGAGCGCAAGCCAATCCGCTTCAGCGAGCTCAAGTCAATCAGCCTCAGTGAGCGCAAGTCAGTCTGCCTCAGTAAGCTCGAGTCAATCTGCATCATTGAGTGCAAGTGAATCTGCATCAGCGAGCTCGAGTCAATCGGCCTCAGCAAGTGCAAGTCAGTCTGCCTCAGTGAGTGCTAGCCAATCAGCCTCAGCGAGCTCCAGCCAGTCAGCCTCAGTAAGTTCAAGCCAGTCAGCTTCAGCGAGTGCTAGCCAATCAGCGTCAATGAGTTCAAGTCAATCAGCGTCAGTGAGCTCTAGTCAATCGGCTTCATTGAGTGCTAGCCAATCCGCTTCAGTAAGCTCCAGCCAATCAGCATCCGTGAGCGCCAGTCAATCAGCGTCTGTAAGCACAAGCCAATCCGCTTCAGCCAGCGCGAGTCAATCGGCTTCAGTAAGCTCAAGTGAATCCGCTTCAGTCAGCTCGAGTCAATCTGCGTCGGCAAGCTTAAGCCAGTCCGCATCAGTAAGTTCTAGTCAATCCGCCTCAGTGAGCGCCAGTCAATCTGCATCAGCAAGTGCTAGTCAGTCCGCTTCAGCCAGCGCTAGCGAATCCGCTTCAGCGAGCGCGAGCCAATCTGTATCGGTGAGCTCAAGTCAATCGGCTTCAGTGAGTGCTAGCCAGTCCGCTTCAGTGAGCGCAAGTCAATCCGCTTCATTGAGTGCTAGTCAGTCAGCGTCTGTAAGCTCCAGCGAATCTGCATCAGCGAGCGCCAGCCAGTCGGCCTCAGCCAGCGCGAGCCAATCAGCATCTGCAAGTGCTAGTCAGTCAGCGTCAGTGAGCTCTAGTCAATCCGCTTCAGTGAGCGCTAGCCAATCTGCTTCTGTAAGTTCGAGCCAATCCGCATCATTGAGTGCAAGTGAGTCAGCATCAGCGAGCGCGAGCCAGTCTGCGTCCGTAAGCTCCAGCGAATCCACTTCAGTTAGCGCTAGCCAGTCTGCTTCAGTGAGTGCCAGCCAATCAGCATCTGCAAGTGCGAGCCAGTCTGCTTCGGTAAGTTCTAGTCAGTCAGCCTCAGCCAGCGCGAGTCAATCAGTATCTGTAAGCTCAAGCCAATCTGTATCGGTGAGTGCTAGCCAATCTGCTTCAGCGAGCGCCAGTGAGTCAGCATCGGTAAGCTCAAGTGAATCAGCCTCAGTCAGCTCAAGCCAGTCCGCCTCAGTCAGCTCGAGTCAATCTGCTTCAACAAGTACTTCAACTTCTGCAAGTATGCTAGCAGACAAGTTGGCGTTGGAGAGTGCCTCGATCTCAGCAAGTACATCAGTGAGCGAATCTACTTCAACGAGCGCATCACTCTCAGCTAGCATGTTAGCCAGTGAATCGACTCTAGAAAGTGCTTCGATTTCAGCAAGTATGTCAGTGAGCGAGTCTGCGTCGATTAGCGCTAGTCTCTCGACTTCAGATTCTATTAGTAGATCTGCGTCAGCAAGTGCTCTGGTATCTACTTCAACAAGCACCTCTCTCTCAATGGCAAACATTGCAAGCCAAGGTCAATCCGCTTCAAGCAAGCCGAAACAAGTCTTGCCAAATACAGGAGCGTCGACTTCCGTAGCATCTGCTTTATTGGGAGCATTGGCAGCTGTGACAGGTATCGGTCTTCTTGCCAAGAAGAGTCAGAGTGACGATCAAGAAAGTCATTGATAAGATATAAAAATCAATGAATAAATAGTAAAATGGAAAACCTTTGAAAACATGATTTTTCAAAGGTTTTTTCTATATGTGAGAAGGGGAAAATCCTCTTTCGAGTTTGAAATAAACTAGGGGAAAAGGTATAATAGGAAGGTGAGATAATCATCGAAAAAATCAGAACTACAGTAGTAGAAAAGTAGCCAAAAGAATGTGAAAAGAAAAGGGGACGAAATGAAAAAAGAGCTTCAAAAAGCCATTGTACTCGGTGGTGATAATGCATATATGGACAAGATTGAGACAACAATCAAGTCAATCTGTGCCCATAACCGAGCAGTGACTTTTTATGTTTTCAATGATGATTTGCCATCTGAATGGTTTCAGCTCATGGAGAGACGTCTAGAGCCTCTAGCCTCAAAAATCGTCAATGTCAAGATTAGTCATCAAGGTTTGAAAGAGTATAGTTTGCCACTAGCCCACCTAAGTTATGCAACTTTCTTTCGTTATTTTATTCCTCAGTTTGTTAGCGAAGACCTAGCCTTGTACCTGGATTCGGATATCATCGTTAGATCAGACCTGGATCAACTCTTTTTAGAAGACATGGAGGACTGGCCAGTAGCTGCTGTAGCAGATGCTCTAGTTCCTAGCACTTTTAATGCAGGTGTCTTACTGATTAATGTGGCTCTCTGGCGTCAAGAAAAGGTGACGGAGCACTTGTTGAGTTTGACAGACCAACTGCATGACCAAGTTTTTGGTGATCAGGGCGTGTTAAATCACCTCTTTGAAGGTCGTTGGAAATCGCTGCCAGCTACCTATAATTTTATGGTTGGTATGGATACAGTGGCTCGAAATTACCAGATGGATTCTTGGTATAGGGATTCTCTTGCTACTGAGAAAACAGCCAAGATTATCCATTATACAGGGGACAAGCCTTGGTACCAAATCAACCTCAATCGTTTCAGGGAGGACTGGTGGTTTTACTACGGACTAGAGTGGTCTGATATTGTCATGAAAAAATGTGATTTCCATAAAGGATTAGCATCTTTAGTTCAAGCTCCCCAGTATGCGACCGCAATTTTTACCAATACGTGTCACATAGAGAGAATCGAACACCTGATCCAAGAACTGCCTGATGTAGAGTTCTCTATCCTAGCTCATACCAATTTTGCGCCGGAAATCATGAACTTGCAATCGCATCTGAATGTACGCCTCTATCCTTACTTTAATCCCATGAATGTCAAAAAAGTCTTAGAAAAGATTGACTTTTACTTGGATATCAATCATGAGGATGAAATTGCAAACATTATCCAAGAGGTGCAGCAAAGAGAAATCCCTATATTTGCTTTTGAAACCACTAGTCATGACTCGAGTGGTTACAGTCACGTTTACTCACCAGCAGCCGTAGATCAAATGATCGAGTCTATCCGCACGCTTTTGGAATCACAGAAGCAGTCGTTGTGAACTGAAGGAAACTAAATGAAAAAAACAATTGTTCTCGCAGGAGATTATGCCTATATCCGCCAGATTGAAACAGCGCTCAAGTCTCTCTGCTATCATAATAGCCATGTCAAGGTCTATATCTTTAACCAGGATGTTCCCCAAGAATGGTTCCGCGCTCTCAGACCGATAGTAGAGCAAATGGGTGGTGAGTTGGTGGATGTCAAGATGCTTGGTGCCCAGTTTCAGATGAACTGGAGTAACAAATTGCCCCATATCAACCACATGACCTTTGCCCGTTATTTTATCCCTGATTTTGTTGAAGAGGACAAGGTACTTTACTTGGACAGCGATCTGGTAGTGACGGCTGATTTGACGTCCCTCTTTGAAATGGACTTAGGAGAAAACTACCTGGCTGCTGCACCATCTTGTTTTGGAGTTGGGGTTGGTTTTAATGCAGGTGTGCTCTTGATCAATAACAAAAAATGGCGGGCAGAAGCTGTGAGACAAGAGCTAGTTGAGTTGACAGAGCGGGAACACCAACATGTGAGTGAGGGAGACCAGTCCATCCTCAATATGCTCTTTCATGACAGCTATGCTCCTCTGGATCAGAACTATAATTTCCAGATTGGTTTTGATAGTGGGGCTGCCTCACATGGACATGAATTTATCTTCCAGATTCCCCTAGAGCCCCTGCCAGCTATCTTGCATTTCCTCTCTCAGGACAAACCTTGGAACACTCATTCGGTTGGGCGTTTGCGTGAGGTTTGGTGGCACTATCATCTGATGGAGTGGTCTACCATTACTGAAAAATGGCGTCAGGCTGGAATTGACTATCCAGTCACAGTCTATCAGCCAGTTATGTCTTGTGTTAATTTGACTAACTCCTGGCATCTTGAGAAAATCGACTATCTGGTTCAAGCCTTGCCAGAGTTGCATTTCTACATTGCAGCCTATACGACGATGGCACCTGAACTCATGCTCTTGTCACGTTTTGAAAATGTTACTCTCTATCCTAACACCTTCCCTCTCTTGGTTGAGAAACTGGTTCAGCAGACAGATGTCTATCTTGATATTAACCACGATGACAAGTTGAGTGTTGTTTATGACTATATTTCACGCTTTGAGAAACCAATCTTGACTTTTGACAATACCCAGTCCCAGGAACTAGCTGAAAGTGCCTATGCGGGTATCTTCTCAGCAGAAAGACCAGAAGAAATGGTGGCTACTTTGAAGGTTTATCTGGACGAGAAAACTCACGAAAACTGAGATAGAGATTTGAAGATGCTAAGATAAAAAGGCTGGATTGGTCCCGTATGACAGGACAATTGAAAGATAAAAAGAAAAGGAGGAGCTAGTGAAAGAATTTCGTTCATCGATAGCAGTAAAAAAAGGGATGCACACCCTGTTTTTGCTCTTTATTTATGTGCTCGGGAGTCGTCTGGCTCTTCCTTTTGTTGACCTCAATAGTCGGGATTTTCTCGGAGGAGGCGCAGCCTATCTGGACTTTTCAGTAGCCCTGACTGGTGGAAATCTTCGGAGCCTCTCTCTCTTTTCCATCGGGCTCTCCCCTTGGATGTCAGCTATGATCTTGTGGCAGATGTTTTCCTTTTCAAAGAAACTGGGCTTAAACTCGGTTTCTTCGGAAGTCCAAGATAGACGGAAAATGTACTTGACGTTAGGGATTGCCTTAATTCAGGCCTTGGCCTTGACTACAAACCTTCCTGTCCAAGCTCCCTACAATCCCTTCTTGGTCTTTCTCCTCAATACCAGCCTTTTGGTTGCGGGGACCTTCTTCTTAGTTTGGCTGTCAGACATCAATGCGTCTATCGGAGTTGGAGGCCCAATCGTTATTTTATTGGCAAGTATGGTGGCTTCACTCCCTCAGGACATCATCCAATCGGTCCAGGTTCATAAGATCTCCCCTTGGCTGCTTTTCCTATTGGTAGTGCTTGGTGTCCTCTTTACCTATCTAGTCGTGCTCTTTTACCGAGCGCGATACCGCATCCCTATCAATAAAATCGGGCTTCATTCTCGCTTTAAACGCTATTCTTATCTGGAAATCATGCTCAATCCTGCAGGTGGCATGCCTTATATGTATGTGATGAGTCTTATGGGCTTGCCTTCTTATCTCTTGCTCTTGCTTCAACATCTGGATAAGGGTAATCCTCTCTACCCTGCCCTACTGGAGCAGTATGCGATGAGGAAACCCTTGTGGATATACGCTTATATCCTTATCCTCTTTGTCTTTAGCATTGCCTTTGCCTTTGTTAATGTGAGTGGCGAACAAATCGCAGATCGGATGAAGCAATCAGGAGATTACATCTACGGGGTCTATCCTGGTGAGGATACCAGTCGCTTTATCAATCGCTTGGTTCTCCGATTTGCTCTGATAGGTGCAGTCATTAACGTTACCTTGGCTGGACTTCCGATCTTGTTTGTCTTGAAGGATGAGAGTTTGTTCAAAGTCAGCATGATTCCTGGACTCTTTTTAATTTTGAGTGGCATGTTGTTTACGATTCATGATGAACTGCAAGCGCTCCGACTAAATGAAAGGTATCGGCCACTATTCTAGGAGGTTTTGATGTATTACTTTATCCCAGCTTGGTATGGCAAGGAGCGTCCCTGGCATGCTGATTTGACACCCTGGTATTATTCTCATTTTAAGCTAGAATTTGATGACACCTTTAATCAGATTCGCTTGATGCAACGCCAAGGGATCTCTGCACAGGTCCTCCTTTTGTCCTATCAGCCTCATCTGCGCTATTTTCTCCATCGCCAAGGCATTTTAGAAGCACCGGTTTATTCCTTATTTGATGAATTGCAGGATTTTCATAAGATTCGACCGCAGGTCTTGCAGCTCAGAGATATTGAGTGGGATAAGGATTGCGACTTTGTTTACAGTCCCTTTACTATTCTGGTGCTGAAGAATGGCAAGCCCTATGCTCAGGTGGAGCATGGAATTGAAGGTTTCATCAGTACGATTCAGTATTTCAAGGAAGATGGGCTATTGTCTGCTAATTACCTGATGGATGATCGGGGCCTGGTTTCCAGTGTGATTTACTACGAAGAGGGTCAGGCTCTCTGCCAAGACTACCTCAATCCCAAGGGACTGTGGCAGTTTAGAGAGCATTTGCAAGATGGGGGCCGTATCGAGGTCAATCCTATCTTTGCTTTTCGCTTCCAAAAAGAGGCCTACCGAGATATGGGGGAATTGATTTCGGAGTTTTTTGAGAAGAGATTAGCTCAACTCCCTGAGGAAGGAGCGACCTATTTTCTGCCTGCTTGTGATCAGCACAATGACTTCCTTTTAGAACGATTGCCTCACCAAACCACTAAGGTTCTCAGCCTTTTTATCGGACGAAATCCCCAAGAGAAACTACCTCAGTTGGCGAATTTGTTGCCTAAGGTGGACCTTGTTCTGGTCGACAGAGAGGACACCTTGCACTTGGCTCAGTCTGCCTTTCCAAATCAAGCAACGAAGTTTCGTCATTTATCGCCTTTTGATACCCGCTTGGAGCTGGGAAAGAGCCAGACTCGGAAGGAGTCGCTCATCTACTATCAACTGGACTTTGAGCAGGGGATAGAGGACCAAGAGCTCTATCAGGTCTTGCATTTCCTTTCTGAAAACAAGGATACAGAGCTGGTCTTTGGAGCATTTGCTGCTAGTCAAGAAGAAGTGAAGCAGCTGGAAACACGAGTTGCTGAGATGGTCTCAGAGCAGTTTCAAGACCAGGAACTGGAGAAGGAAGTTGATTACCAAGGAGCCGAAAATCCGCTTGAGGACAATCGCCATCAGAGCAAGCGCTATTCGTTTGTCAATATGAAGGATGAATCGGAGTTAATCAAGCAGCTGGAATTTGTTCGTTTGATTGTCGATTTGAACAGGCAACCTCTTCTTTATACCCAGATAGCGGGGATCAGTGCTGGTATCCCTCAAATCAATAGGGTCAAAACAGAGTATGTCAGCCATCAGAAGAATGGCTATCTGTTGGAAAATATAGCTGATTTTGCGCAAGCTGCCCATTACTATCTCGATAGCCTGCAGGTGTGGAATGATGCTCTGATCCATTCCATCGAAAAGATAAAGGAACACACTGGGGAGCAATTCCTGATCAAGCTAGAAAAGTGGTTGGAGGAGGTGACTCATGGAAAAGAAGTATAAGATCTTGCAAATCGGTCCTGAGGATTGGCGGGATACACTTGCCCTACCAGCCCAACTAGACTGGTATCATGTTCCTCCCAACACACCGTCTGCCATCCAGAAAATCATGGATGAGAATGACCTGGATCACTTTCATGCTGTCATTCTCACGGATGGGGCTTACCTAGTAGATTTGTTGCCTTTTGCATCTAGCTTGGAACCCTATACAGTTTTCTATCCAGAACCGTTTGTAAGTCAGGATAAAAACATTCAGAAGTTCATAAAACAGCACTGCATGCAGGCGATGGACCTGTCAGACCGACAGGGCTTTGTTCGGGACCTTTCCACCTCCCTCTTTGAAGGTGGTTATGGGGACAAGCTGAGTCCAGCTACGATACGGATTCACCCTAGATTCCAAGGATCTATCTCCTATCAAGGATTTGAGCATCTGGAATTAGAAGGTGATTTTGGGAAAACCTATACCCAGCTAGTCTCTTGGGCCTATAATCAGTCTGTCCAAGCCCATGCACCTATTGAACTCTGGCTCGAATATGAAAAGACTGAGACGGTAGACTTGCGCCTGCGTTTGCGAAAAATCCCAGCAGGCTCTATCTCAGAGATTAGTCAGGACATTCTCCTTGAGGAAGCAGACTTTTCCCAAGCAATCATTGTGGAACAAGACTATGACGCTTATCTGAGCATTTCTCTTGAAGCGCGTGGTCAGGGAAAGGTCAACATCGGCAATCTCCACCAACGCTGGAGCCGGAAACAGTTTGGAAAATTTGTTCTCGGAGGCAATATCCTACATGACAAAAAACGTGAGGAAATCAACTATTTCCTTCACCCAGGAGATTTCAAGCCTCCTCTAGCAGTCTATTTTTCTGGTTACCGTCCCGCAGAGGGTTTTGAGGGTTACTGGATGATGAAGAATCTCCAATGCCCCTTTCTCCTCTTTTCGGACCCTCGATTAGAAGGAGGAGCCTTTTACCTAGGAAGTGAGGAATTGGAAGATAAGATTCAAGCAACCATCCAGTACTATTTAGATTATCTAGGTTTGGATAGAAGTGACTTGATCTTATCTGGGCTGTCAATGGGAACCTTCCCGGCCCTCTATTATGGTTCTCACTTTGAGCCCAAAGGAATCGTAGTCGGAAAACCCTTGACAAATCTAGGAACCATCGCACAGAGGGGGCGACTAGAAGCGCCAGGAGTTTTCCCGACCAGCTTTGATGTCTTGCACCTTCAGACAGGAGGAGTGAGCCAAAAAGACATGAAGGAATTGGATCAACGTTTTTGGACCCGATTTAAACAAGCTGATTTTTCCCAGACGACCTTTGGTCTTTCTTACATGAAGGACGAGGATATGGATAGTGGAGCCTATGACCAGCTAGTGGAGACACTTTGTCAGACAGGAGCCAAGATCTTGTCCAAAGGTACCGCAGGTCGACACAATGATGACACAGGTACAAACGTTTCCTGGTTTATTCATTTTTACAAGATGATACTAGAAGAATACGGAAGAGGTGAGACATGATTATCATTAAGAGAGAGGATATTAGGTGGGGCGAGATGGGAGCCACTTATCTTTATGGCAGCCAGATCACCTATCATGCAGATGGTAGCGTTACACTAAAAAACCCTTTACTGGCTTCAGGTGAAACCCTTAAAACCTGGTTTTCCAGTGTCAACTACCAGGCTACCAGAAGCCAACCGAGCCTCCCTCTTCTCAAGAAAACTCTCACCTACCGTCTCTCTATGAAGATGCAGGTTCAACCGACCAATGGCCTCTATCTCAAACTGACCTTTTTAAACCGTTATGAGGAAATCATCGAGGAGAAGATTGAAAGACAATTTTCTTTTAGCTTCACCTATCCTGAAGCGGCCTACACCTACCGCCTTTCCTTGATTAGCGCAGGTTTTGAGGCTCTTGACTTTGTTTCGTTTTCTATTGAGGAGGATGCTGGTGTTTAATCGTTTGTATCAGGAAAGACAACTGAGAAAGGTCAAGAAACTTTTAAGCCAAATCAACGCCCTCAAAGAAGAGATGGCTGCCCTCAGTGATGAGGAAATGGCTGCAAAGACAGAGGAGTTTCGCCAGCGCCTTGCCCAGGGAGAAACCTTGGATGAGCTATTGGTAGAAGCCTATGCCCTTGTCCGTGAGGCCGATAAACGTGTCTTGGGTCTCTTTCCCTATGATGTGCAGGTCATGGGAGCCATTGTGATCCACCAAGGAAATGTGGCTGAGATGAATACGGGTGAAGGTAAGACCTTGACTGCAACCATGCCCCTCTACCTCAATGCCCTAACGGGAAAAGGCAGTATGTTAGTCACGACCAATGACTATCTGGCTAGACGGGACGCAAGTGAAATGGGCCCAGTCTACCAATTTTTAGGTCTAACTGTCGGTCTGCCCTTTTCAGAGGATCCAAAAGAGGACTTGACTGCCGAAGAGAAAAGAAAGATCTACACCTCAGACATCGTCTACACAACCAATAGTGTACTGGGATTTGACTATCTCAATGACAATCTTGCCTCCACTCGTGAGGGGAAATTCCTGCCTCCCTTTAACTATGTCATCATTGATGAGATCGATGATATTCTACTCGATAGTGCCCAAACTCCCTTGATTATCGCAGGTTCTCCCCGCGTCCAGTCTAACTATTATGGGATGATTGATACCCTAGTGACGACCTTGGTTGAGGGAGAAGACTACATCTACAAGGAAGAAAAAGACCAGGTTTGGTTGACCCGAAAAGGTGCCCATACGGTCGAAGGTTTCCTAGGAATCGATCATCTCTATAAGGAAGAGTACGCCAGTTATGTTCGGCATCTGGTCTATGCTCTTAGAGCCCATACGCTCTTTACCAAGGACAAGGACTACCTGGTTCGAGGGCAAGAGATGGTTTTGCTGGATAAGAGCACAGGGCGTTTGATGGAAATGACCAAGCTTCAAGGTGGTCTTCATCAAGCCATCGAAGCCAAGGAACATGTGAAGCTTTCTCCTGAAACCAGAGCCATGGCTTCAATCACCTACCAGAGTCTCTTTAAGATGTTTCGCAAAATCTCAGGTATGACAGGAACGGGAAAGGTTGCAGAAAAAGAGTTTTTCGAAACCTACAACATGGCCGTCATTCGCATCCCAACCAATCGCCCACTTAGGCGAATGGACCATCCGGACAATCTCTATGTGACCCTCCCTGAGAAGGTGTATGCTTCTCTCGATGCTATCAAGACTTACCACGCCAAAGGCAATCCACTCCTGATTTTTGTCGGATCTGTAGAAATGTCCCAGCTTTACTCGTCCTTGCTCTTGCGAGAGGGGATTTCCCACAATGTCCTTAATGCCAATCATGCGGCGCGTGAAGCCCAAATCATCGCAGAGTCTGGACAGATGGGGGCAGTGACCGTTGCGACTTCTATGGCAGGTCGAGGGACAGATATCAAACTAGGTACAGGAGTCGCAGAATTGGGCGGTTTGATTGTGATTGGTACCGAGCGGATGGAGAGCCGACGAATTGACCTGCAAATCAGAGGTCGTTCTGGCCGCCAGGGCGATCCAGGCATGTCTCAATTTTTCGTGTCGCTTGAAGATGATGTGATCAAAAAGTTCGGGCCGTCTTGGGTTCACGACCTGTATCAAGACTACCAAGTGGAAGATATCAGCAAACCTATCCTACTCAAGGCTCGCAAGTACCGCAATCTCGTCAGAAAAGCCCAAGAGGCTAGTGATAGTGCCAGTCGCTCAGTACGCAGACAAACCTTAGAGTATGCGGAAAGCGTCAATATCCAGCGTCAGATGGTCTACCAAGAAAGAGATCGCTTGCTGGATGGGAGCCGTGATTTAGAGCATATTCTTGAGGACATACTAGCAGACTATACCAAACAAATCTCAGAAAAAGCCTATAGCAGTCCCCAAGAGCTCTTTCACTTCATCGTGACCAATATTAGCTTTGGGATGAGAGAATTACCGGCTGATCTGGATTTAGCTGATGCAGATCAGATTCGGGAGTTACTAGAGAAAATAATAGCCAAGGAAATCGCAGCTAAAAAGGAAGTCCTCCAACCTCACCAGCTTTATGACTCTTTTCTGAGAATATCCATGCTCAAGGCTATTGATGACAACTGGGTTGAGCAAGTCGACTATCTCCAACAGCTCAGTCTAGCAATTGGGAGCCAGTCTGCTTCTCAAAAGAACCCTATCGTGGAGTACTATCAGGAGGCTTATGCAGGCTTTGAAATCATGAAGCAACAAATCCGTACAGATATGGTTCGCAATCTTCTCATGGGGATTGTGGAAGTAACGCCCAAAGGTGAGATTCTCACCCATTTTCCATAAAAAGAGGATCATATGACAATTTACAACATAAATCTAGGAATCGGTTGGGCGAGTAGTGGTGTCGAGTATGCCCAGGCCTACCGAGCAGGGATTCTTAGAAGTTTAGACCTAGCATCTAAGTTTATCTTTACCGACTTGATTTTGGCAGATAATATCCAGCATTTAACGGCCAATATCGGCTTTGCGGATGATCAGGTAATCTGGCTTTACAATCATTTTACAGATATCAAGCTAGCCCCGACCAGTGTCACAGTTGACGAAGTCTTGGCCTCTTTCGGTGGCCTTGAGAGTCATAGGGAGCAAGATGGCAAGATCTTGCGTGTCTACTTTTCAGATGAGGATAAATTTGTGACCTGCTACTTGGTAGACTCGGCTAAGAATCTAGTACAGCATGCAGAGTATGTGTTTGGGGGGAACTTGATTCGCAAGGATTATTTCTCCTACACACGTTACTGTACAGAATATTTCGCGCCCAAAGACCAGATGGCTAGGCTCTATCAACGAAGCTTTTTCAATGAAGACGGCAGCACCGCTTACGATATCTTGCTGACTGAAGGCCAGGAAGAGGTCTATCGATTTAAGGACCGGATTCTGTACGGAAAACCAGCCCTTATGCGCTATTTTATGCAAAGTTTGAACTTGAGCAAGTCTGATTTGGTCATCTTGGATAGGGAAACAGGGATTGGTCAGGCTGTTTTTGAAGAAGCACAAAAGGCCCATCTAGCAGTTGTCGTTCACGCAGAACACTATAGTGAAAATGCTAGTAACGAAGACTATCTCCTCTGGAATAACTATTATGAGTATCAGTTTACAAATGCAGACAAGGTCGATTGTTTTATCGTGTCTACGGATCGGCAGAAGGAGATTCTCGAAGGTCAATTTGCCCAGTACAGCCAGCATCGCCCACGAATCGTCACGATTCCAGTTGGGAGCATTGATCAGCTGACTGATCCTGCTAGGGAACGCAAACCCTTTTCTCTCATTACGGCTTCGCGTCTAGCCAAGGAAAAACACATTGACTGGCTCGTCAAGGCGGTTATCCAAGCGCATCAAGTCCTCCCTGAGCTCACCTTTGACATTTATGGTAGTGGGGGTGAGGAGTCCCTTTTAAGGGAAATCATCACGGCTCACCAAGCGGAGAACTATATCCAGCTCAAGGGGCATGCAGACCTGGCTCAGATCTATCCCCAGTATGAGGTCTATCTGACAGCCTCAACCAGTGAAGGCTTTGGTCTGACCTTGATGGAGGCAGTTGGTTCAGGCTTGCCCCTGATTGGCTTTGATGTGCCTTATGGCAACCAAACCTTTATCCAGGACGGTCAAAATGGCTACTTGATTCCAAGTTCAGACGACCATGTTGAAATGGAAATTAAAAGGGCCTTCGCGGAAAAGATCTGCCAGCTCTATCAGGAAAATCATTTGCCAGCTATGCGAACAGCATCTTATGACCTAGCGAGAGAATTTTTAACAGACAAAGTAAGGGACAAGTGGAAGAAAACGATAGAGGAGGTCCTGCATGATTCAACTATTTGATCGATATGGCCAGGAAAGTCGAGATTTACATGAAAGTCTAGAAGCTGCTGGCCTGTCCCATGTCACGGTTGTGATCGAGCCAGATGGCTTTCTCCCAGATGGGATTCTTTCTCCCTTTACCTACTATCTAGGTTACGAGTCGGGAAAAGCTCTTTATTTCAACCAAGTAGCTGTACCTGAATTTTGGGAGATTGCGGGTAATAACCAGTTTGCGCATATCCTAGAGGATTCTCGGGAGAGGGGCGTGATTCACTATGTGGAGGCTCCTCAGGCCCGTCTGGTCAAGCAAGTCGACTGGAAGGACCTATCTGGTCGCATCTACCAAGCAGACCACTATAACCGATACGGAGCCTGCTTTGCCAAGACCACCTATAGTGCAGATGGACAGGCTATCCTGACCAAGTACCAGGATGCAAAGGGACAGGAAATTGTACTAGAAAACCATGTGACAGGCGATATCCTCCTAACCTTGCCCGGACAAGCCCTGCGCCATTTTAAAAATCGAGTAGAATTCACGATTTTCTTTTTGCAAGACTTAGGAATCGACACTCGCCACCTTCTCTTTAACACTCTCGCAACCTCTTTCTTGGTCTCATACCATTATCCAGACAAGAGTGGACGGGACACTTTAGTCTGGCAAGAACCGCTAGATGATTGTCTTCCTGGGAATATGCAGCTGCTCTTGGAGCAAGAGGAGCTGAGAGCCAAGCAGATCCTCATACCAGATAAGGCTACCTATGAAAAGGCCTTGGCCTTGACCAACCCAGCCTATCATGACAAGTTTTTCCATCTAGGTTATCATTATCAATTTAAGAGAGAAAATTTCGTTCGACCAGATGCCTTGATCGTTACCAACTCAGATCAGATCCAGCATATCGAAACTCTGATTGAGTCCTTGCCAATGGTGACCTTCCGAATCGCGGCAGTGACTGAAATGTCGTCCAAGTTGCTGACCTTGCTTTCCTATCCCAATGTCGTTCTCTATCAAAACGCTAGTCCGCAAAAGATTCGAGAACTCTACCAGCTGTCGGATCTCTATCTAGACATCAATTACGGAAACGAGCTTTTGGATGCTGCCCGTCAAGCCTTCGAGCACAATATGCTCATCCTAGCCTTTGACCAGACAGCTCATAACAGACTTTACACAGCTCCAGAACACCTCTTTGATGTGCAGGCTGTTGGAGACATGATTGTGAGGATTCAAGAAGCTCTCAGCAGTCTTGACAAGATGGGCCAAGCCCTTGGACATCAAGGCCGCCATGCCAACTATGTGGACTTGGCTACTTACCAAGAGAGGATGGAAAGGATAATAGGGGAAGGACATGACTAAAAAAGATTTATTTTACAAGGATGTCGAAGGACGTATGGAAGAGTTAAAGCAAGGAGCGCTTAAGAAAGAAAAGCCTACCCGAGGAGAAAAGATCAGTAAAACCTTCTCCATTTTACTCGGCTTGCTCATCCTTCTTACCCTGATCTTTACATTATTAGGAATCTTGAGGTGAAAATGATGGAAGTTTTGATGCTTATAGGAATAATCCTAGCCGTCGCCTTAATTGTCCTGGTTCTCATCCAACCTCGCCAAAGCCAACTCTTTTCCATGGATGCGACTAGCAATATCGGAAAACCAGGCTACTGGCAGAACAACCGCTTGGTGAAAGTTTTAACTCTCTTGATTAGCATAGCCTTGTTTGTATTGCTCCTCGTTTTTATGTTGGTGACCTATCAGTAAGGATGCAGTTCCATTCACAGATGAGGAAAACTAAACACGAAAAAAAGATCCAAGCAAATCGGAGGATAGAATGGAAGAACTAATGAATGAAAAAATTATCGAAATCGTGCATCAAGCCAACGATATGATTCCAGTAGAGTGGGATGATTTGTATATTGTAATTGAAATGGACAAAACATTTAGTGGAGAAGTTTATTTTTATTTTAAATATAAGAATGAATATCACTATTATTTATACATTCCTAGAGATTTTGGTGTAGATAAATTCGAAATTTATAGTCAAACAGATCGATTGTTTGAGAAGTCGCAAGAATTAAAAAAAGTATTTGTTGAGAACGACTTGGCAGATTGGTATATTTGTATTATTCACTTAGATGAAAATAATAAATTATCAGTAGACTTCGATTATGCCCCATGGTTGGAAAGTGGTTATGGTCCAAGTGCTCGAATGGACTTGTTTGAATATAAATATCTCGGCAAGCAACCAGCTAATGAAAAAGAACTAGAACAGTTCAAGGCTATGGAAGCCTTCCAAAGAGAACATAATGGGAAATAGTTTGTTTGATAAAAGACCACCATTTAGGTGGTCTTTTGTGGTTTATCAAACGCTGGTCCATAAGGTTTATGGTATACTGGGATTGTAGAGCCAGCAAACTTTAAGAGGAGAATCAAATGAAATACGATAAAATTAAAATTGCACAGGAAATTGCAAGGGCTGTAGGGGGAGTTCCTCAAGCCTATACATTTAGAAATCACGATAACAAATTAGATTTATTCATTGGAGAGAATTGTCCGGATGATTATTTAACAACTGCAGCAACAATCGGTTTATCAGAATATACCATTTATCGTCGAATAAATGGTAAGCCTTTAAGAGTTGAAATCATTGGAGCAGCTGATGCGGAGCTGGAATATTTTCCAAATATTATAGCAGACTGTGGTTTTAATATTGTGAGGGGAGAGTACAGCATCTCTCCAGGTGCAGTCTATCCAAATATTATTAGAAATTACTATCCCAATGCGAAAGTAAATCATATATTCTTCACTCAGCCTTTCTTGTGGGATTTAGAATCTTTTGATTTTGATGAAGAGTATGTTACGTGGTTACAAGCTATCCCGATTACAGAAGCTGAGCTTCAATTTATAGAAAAGCATGGAGCCGAAGTGGGAGCACAGAAGTTAGAGGAATTGTTTGAAGAACATCAGATAGATGTTTATGATTTTATGAGACCTTCTGTAGTGTAATAAATTTTTTATCTTCGTCTAGGGGGTCGGAGGGGAGTTTTTCCTATTTTTAACCTCATCAATATCAGTTGTGAGTCCAACCTCGCTCCCAGTTGACATGCGACCTTCGTAATTGGAAATAAGGCACGAAATTGGAGAAAAGACCACCTTAATGGTGGTCTTTTCTGGTTTATCAAACGTTGGTCTATAGGTTTTATGGTATACTAGGTTTGTAGAGCCAGCAAACTTTAGTGACAACTTTACAAAAAGTGGTGCCCGTGTCCACAATGCATCTGATGATGTCGCTCGAGGCATGAAAGAAGCGGCAGAACAAGTCGGCAAGAAAGCAATTAAAGAATTCCGCCAAGAAGCCAGCGAGCAGTTGGCTAAGCATAGTGATGATGTAGCGAGTACTTCTAAAGGAATTTCAAAAGAAGAATATAATTCTCTTCGCAAGAAAACACCAAGTCAAGAGATACGCGATCATGTCAATAATATTGATGGAGAAAAATTTGATCCAATTTATGGTTATCCAGTTGAAACCCTCGAAGCAGACCATATTGTCTCTATGAAAGAAATTACCGAAATGGATGGATTTGCTCCTCTATCTGATGTTGATAAGGTAGAGGTTTTGAATCTTGAGGATAATTTTATGGGATTAGGTAAACCTACCAATAGTTCCAAAGGGTCTAAAACTTGGAGTGATTGGCAGGGGCATTCCAAATTAGGAGATATTCCGGCTGAGATAAGAGAAAAAATGATAGCTTTGGAGCGTGAAGCTAGAACTAAGCTACAAAATGAAATTTTCAGGAGTTTGAAAAATGACGGAAGTGCTTGATACAAAAGTAGAGAAGAATGGTTTGATCTTTTACGGGACATTCTCTGAAGGTCTTTTTGAGGAATGGCTCAAAGTTGTGAATGTACTGCCCTCGAAGGAACGAATACAAGATGGCCTGCTAATACAAATCGGTTTCAGCATATATAAACTTGCTCAATTGAACATGGACCAATTTAGGATAGTGTCAGTCAACTATGAAACAAATCCTTTTAAAGAGTTTACTGATGATTTGACCTTGGCTCTTTGGATTCAGTCTGAACAAAGTACACTAGCTAAAGAGATTAAGATTGAAGTTTCTGAAATCAGATTTGATGAGAAAATAGTGTTGGCTAAAGGTGTCTTTGAGTGTGAACATTACTATTTGCAGAGACAAGATACTGATCGAAAAGGTGATTCGGGATGGTTTGTTGGCTATCAAAATCAAGATACAGATGATTTTGTTGCTATGTATGCTTTTGAAATATTGAAAAAGAATCCAAAACTAATAAAATCTTTGATTCTACCAGAGGACTACCTAGTAGTAGTTAATGGTGGAGATATTCAGACGATTCTGAATGAGCAAGATGAGGAAATTTTTTCCTCTTTGTAAAGCTACCCGACTTATTTGGGAGGGAAAGCAACCTATTTTAGATTTTCTACGAATGAGGGGAATAGCATCTAATATTTTTGTCTATAAACTGAAAAAGGAGGAAAAAATGTTAGAAAACTTTATAAAAGTGGCAGATATGCCCAAAGATGTTATTGAAAAATATAAAAATCAAGTTCCAGCTGAGTTGGTTCAAATTTGGCAGGAGGATGGTCTGGGAACCTTTTTAGATGGTTATTTGAAGGTGATTAATCCAGAGGATTATCTTGAACTTCTCCAAGATAGTTATTTCAGAGGAGATGTCGCTTTTCCTATGTTTGTAACAGCATTTGGAGATATTATTACTTGGGAAAAGAATACCTACGTGGGAATTGTCCAATATAATATTCAAGATTTGGATATTATGATTAAGCGTATGGACCGTTTCATAGAGTATGTTGATGATGAAGATTTCAAAGACGATTATTTCGATATTCCACTCTACAAAAAAGCGGTCGCCAAACATGGTCGATTAGCCTACGATGAGTGTTTCGGTTTTGTTCCTTTGCTGGCCTTGGGAGGCGTAAAAGATGTAGACCACATGGATAAGGTAAAAGTCTTGGAGCACATTTACCTCATGTACCAACTTACAGGCGGAGTAATGGACGACTAGGAGTTGCTATTTCTTTTTTGAGAACAGTGTGAGGGAATAAAATTCCCTTCCAAATGCAAAACAAAAGAACCTCAGAGGACTTCCTCTGAGGTTCTTTGCATTCTAGTTTCCATATTTCTGGTAAAAATCGACCTTGACCTGGATAAAAGTTTCGGCTTCGCGTAGTAGTTGCAGGAGAGTGGCACGGGTCTCAAATTCCTCACGTGTTTTAGGGAGACTCCGATTGCGGAAGACTTGCAGATAGCGTTCGATGTCATCAAGTAGGTCATGAGCAGGATTGGTCTGGCTTAGCTGGGCAGCAATCTTAGAAAAGAGCTGGGCCAAGATCAAACTCTCACTGGCGGCCAGGTGACAGGTATTAATCTGCTGAGCCATGTTTCGTAGGATGCGACTTTGTCGCTGTCTCATCTCAAAGTAGTGGATATGGTAGTCCGTCTGGTGAAAGAGATGATTCGAGTGATCCAAATAAACCAGCTTGAGGGCTTCATCGAGGAGCTTGTCTAATTGGTCAACGAGTTGGGCTTGATTGCGCCCGTCTCCTCTTGACAGATAGTATTTAAAGCGAAGCAAGATGTCTTTTAACTTTTCTTCGACCTGAAGGTGGTAACTTTGGATGGCTTTCTCACGAGAGGGCATGTAAAGGTTGACCAATAGAGCAAAGCTTGTCCCTATGAGAAAGAGGAGTACTTCATTAAGCAAGAGATCTGGGGAGGTAGACTCCTGTACCAAGAGATGACTGACCAAGACACTGCTAGGGGTGATGCCAATTTCCCAACCCATTTTGTAAGCAAGAGGGACATAGAGAGCCAGATAGAGGCCCAGACTCCAGATGTGAAAGCCCGTCAGCTGAAAGGCTAGAACACCGATAGCGAGCGCTAGGAGCATGGAAAAGAGGCGGTTACGTGCTAATTTCAGCGTGCTTCTGCGCGTGTCGGAGAGGCTTAAGAGAGCGATGATTCCAGCTGAAACTGCTGATGATAAATCTAAAAAATAAGCGAGAAAACAAGCGAGACAGGTCGCTAAGATCAGTTTTGTCGTACGTTGAGTGAGAGACATGAAAATTTCCTAAACTAATAGAGTCAAGTGTTTAACGAGGAGTCGGAGACTAGGGGCGAAGTTTTCGGTTTGTAGCATACTCGGCAACCGCTGTAAAGAGGACATCTGTTGAAGAGTTCAAGGCTGTTTCGCAGGAGTCTTGCACGACTCCGATCACAAAACCGACTCCGACAACCTGCATAGCCAAGTCGTTGGAAATCCCAAAGAGGCTACAAGCTACAGGAATAAGGAGAAGGGATCCCCCAGCGATTTCAGAGGCTCCGCAGGCAGAAATGGCAGCCACGACACTGAGCACAAATGCTGTCCCAAAGTCTACCGAGATTCCGAGTGTGTTGACAGCAGCCAGGGTCAGGACATTTATGGTAACTGCAGCGCCAGCCATATTGATGGTCGAACCAAGCGGGATGGAGACAGAGTAGGTGTCAGGATTCAGTCCCAAGTCTTGGCAGAGTTTCATATTGACAGGGATATTGGCGGCAGAGCTACGAGTGAAAAAGGCTGTAATACCACTGACACGTAGACATTTCAAAACAAGGGGATAGGGATTTTTCCTCATAAAGAGAAAGGCGATGAGCGGGTTGATGATGAGAGCAACAAAGGCCATAGTAGCAATCAAAAGTCCTAGGAGGACACCGTAGTTAGCCAAACTAGCAATGCCCTTGTCAGAGATGATCTTGAAAACCAAGCCTAAAATCCCAAAGGGAGCTAGGTTGATAATCCATTCTACGATTTTAGAGGTGACATCCGCCATGGTTTTCAGTAATTCTTTACTGTGTTTACTTGCCTCTCTCATAGCCAAGCCAAAGATAACTGCCCAAGAGAGAATCCCGATATAGTTGGCTTCAACAATGGCATTCAAGGGATTGTCCACCAGTTTGAGTAGTAGATTGCTGAGGACTTGACCAATACCATCAGGAGCAGCAACTTCTGTATTTGCGTTGGTCAGGGTGATTTGTACAGGCAGTAAGAAACTAGCTAGAACGGCTACCAATGCAGCAGCAAAGGTTCCGAGCAAGTATAGGAAAATAACCGTCTTCATATTGGTGTTTTGTCCCTTTTGGTGTTGGGAAAGGGCATTGGCAACAAGGGCAAAAACCAAAATAGGAGCGATGGCTTTCAGTCCACCTACAAAGAGATCTCCAAGCAGGCCAATTCCTGTAAGGTTTGGAAAGAGCATCCCCAATGTCGCTCCAAAAATCATTCCAATAAGGATTCGTTTGATGAGGCTTGCCTTGATCCAGGCTCTAATGATTCGTTTCATAGCAGTCTCCTTCAAAATGTATTGTTTATAATTATAGTATAAATATGCTATAGAGGCAAGTGATATTTTGAAAATAGGGCCGATAATTGAATAATTATGAAAGAAAAGAGAAGGACGATTTTATGGTATAATAGGGGAAAGGAGTTTTATATGCAAGATTTTTTTCAACGCTATTTTGATAAACTTGATTTAACAACCATGTTAGAGAATCTCTTAACCAAGGTGATTTCTCTTTTGATTTTGTTTTTACTATTTTATATAGCTAAAAAGATGCTTCATGCGACTGTACGAAAGATTGTCAAACCCTCACTTAAATTTTCAAATCGAGATGCAGGAAGACAAAAGACCATCTCGCGTTTGCTAGAGAATGTCTTTAATTACATTCTTTATTTCTTCTTGCTCTACTGTATCCTGTCTATTTTAGGACTGCCAGTTTCCAGCCTCCTTGCCGGTGCGGGGATTGCTGGGGTGGCCATTGGTATGGGGGCGCAAGGCTTTCTATCCGATGTCATTAATGGTTTCTTCATCCTTTTTGAACGCCAGCTTGATGTGGGTGATGAAGTCGTTCTCACAAATGGACCGATTACCGTTTCTGGAAAGGTCGTTAGCGTAGGGATCCGTACAACGCAACTGCGAGGTGACGATCAAGCCCTTCACTTTGTTCCCAATCGTAATATCACCGTCGTCAGCAATCTATCTCGTACTGAATAGGCCGGCTATTTTAGCAGATTTGTGGTACAATAGAAGGAGTTTGGTAAAGGAGAGAGTATGCTATTTGTAGAGAAAAAATTAGGTCACGATTGTACGTGGATAGACCTTGATGTGGACAAAATTAAAAACATGGAAGACCTTTCGGATGTCTATGGATTGGACAAGGAAACTATCGAGTATGCTCTGGATAGAAATGAGCGTGCCCACATGGACTATCACCGTGAAACGGGAACGGTAACCTTTATTTATAATGTTCTTGATTTAGAAAAAGACAAAGAATATTATGAAGCGATTCCGATGACCTTTATCGTTGAAAAACAACGGCTGATCACAATTAGCAATCACAAGAATAGTTATGTGATTAAACGTATGGCAACCTACCTTGAAAGCCATGAAGTTGTTTCAATCTACAAATTTCTTTTTGCCAGTTTAGAGATTATAAGCAATGCTTATTATCCAGTGATTGAAGAGATGGATAAAAGTAAGGATGAAATCAGTGCACTTCTTCGTCAGAAAACAACTAAAAAAAATCTCTTTGCCCTCTCTGACTTGGAAACTGGTATGGTTTACCTGACAGCAGCTGCCAAACAAAATCGTCTCCTCTTGGAACACATCCAAGGGCATGCTCTTTATCGCAATTTTAATGAGGTAGAAAGAGAGCAGTTTGACGATGCCATGATTGAAGCGCATCAGTTGGTTTCGATGACAGACTTGATTTCTCAAGTTTTGCAACAACTCTCAGCCTCTTACAACAACATCCTAAATAATAATCTAAATGATAATTTGACAACTTTGACAATTATCTCAGTCTTGCTAGCTATCCTTGCGGTTATTACAGGATTCTTCGGAATGAATGTTCCCTTACCGTTTGCAGATGAACCAAATGCTTGGATTTATATTTTGATAGCTAGTCTCATTTTATGGGTAGTCTTAGCCCAATATTTAAAGAATATTGCTAGAAATTAAAAAGAAAAGGAGCCAGAATGGCGATTGAAAATTATATGCCAGACTTTGCTGTGGAAGCAGTTTATGATCTGACAGTCCCAAGCCTGCAAGCGCATGGTATCAAGGCTGTTTTGGTCGATTTGGACAATACCCTCATTGCTTGGAACAACCCTGATGGGACGCCAGAGATGAAACAATGGCTACATGATCTTCGGGACGCGGGTATTCGCATCATCGTGGTCTCAAATAACACTAAAAAACGAGTCCAACGAGCAGTTGAAAAGTTTGGAATTGATTACATTTATTGGGCCTTGAAACCTTTCACATTTGGGATTGACCGTGCCATGAAGGAATTCCACTATGAGAAAAATGAAGTGGTCATGGTCGGCGACCAGCTCATGACGGATATACGAGCAGCCCACCGTGCAGGTATTCGCTCGATCTTAGTCAAACCCTTGGTCCAACATGACTCTATCAAAACGCAAATCAACCGGGCTCGCGAGCGCCGTGTTATGCGAAAAATCACTGAAAAGTACGGACCGATTACATATAAAAAAGGAATTTAACTATGGAAGAAATTCTCTGTATTGGTTGTGGAGCAACCATTCAGACGGCAGACAAGGCTGGTCTTGGTTTCACTCCCCAGTCGGCACTTGAAAAAGGTTTGGAGACAGGCGAAGTTTATTGCCAACGCTGTTTCCGTCTTCGTCATTACAATGAAATCACAGATGTCCAGTTGACGGACGACGACTTCCTCAAGCTCTTGCACGAGGTGGGAGACAGTGATGCCTTGGTGGTCAATGTCATTGATATTTTTGATTTTAATGGCTCTGTCATCCCTGGCTTGCCACGCTTTGTATCGGGCAATGATGTCCTCTTGGTTGGAAATAAGAAAGATATCCTGCCCAAGTCTGTTAAACCGGGCAAGATTAGCCAGTGGCTGATGGAGCGTGCCCACGAAGAAGGACTTCGTCCAGTGGATGTCGTCCTGACTTCAGCACAGAATAAGCATGCTATTAAGGAAGTCATTGACAAGATTGAACACTACCGTAAGGGCCGCGATGTCTACGTAGTTGGGGTAACCAACGTTGGAAAATCAACCCTTATCAACGCTATTATCCAAGAAATCACAGGTGACCAGAATGTCATCACGACTTCGCGTTTCCCGGGGACAACCTTGGATAAGATTGAAATCCCACTTGATGACGGATCTTATATCTACGATACACCGGGAATCATTCACCGCCACCAGATGGCCCACTACTTGACGGCCAAAAACCTCAAGTATGTCAGCCCTAAAAAGGAAATCAAGCCCAAAACCTATCAGCTTAACCCTGAACAAACCCTGTTTCTAGGTGGTCTCGGACGCTTTGACTTCATATCAGGAGAAAAGCAAGGATTCACAGCTTTCTTTGACAACGAACTCAAACTCCACCGTACCAAGCTAGAAGGCGCTAGTGCCTTTTATGACAAGCACCTGGGAATCCTTTTGACACCACCAAATAGCAAAGAAAAAGAAGATTTTCCAAAACTAGTCCAACATGTATTTACCATCAAGGACAAGACAGACCTAGTCATTTCAGGCCTAGGCTGGATCCGCGTAACAGGCACCGCCAAAGTTGCTATCTGGGCACCAGAAGGCGTCGCCGTCGTCACACGAAAAGCAATCATTTAAATACAGAAAGGAAAGAGTTGTCTGGATTCGGGCGAGCTCTGCGAGCCCATAACGAATACTTTTCGCCGTGGTGTCAGTTGGTACAAGGAGTTGTACCAACTGCGGAAAATTTGAGACCTTAGGCTCAAATTTTAGTCATGAAAGTCCGAAGGACTTTGCTGACGTCCGTCACCACTTCAGAAAAGTATTAAAAGAAACTCTTTTAAAGAAATTATGTCATTAACATCAAAACAACGTGCCTTCCTCAACAGCCAGGCACATACCCTCAAACCCATCATCCAAATCGGGAAAAATGGACTCAACGACCAAATCAAAACCAGCGTCCGTCAAGCCCTTGACGCCCGCGAATTGATTAAAGTTACGCTCTTGCAAAACACAGATGAAAACATCCACGAAGTAGCTGAAATCTTGGAAGAAGAAATCGGTGTGGATACTGTCCAAAAAATCGGACGCATCTTGATTTTGTTTAAACAATCCAGCAAGAAAGAAAATCGCAAGATTTCCAAGAAAGTCAAAGAAATCTAAAACCTACTCCAAACAACTGTTTTTACAGAGAATTAAAGGAAGACGAGCCTATGGCAATCGAATTATTGACTCCCTTTACCAAGGTAGAGTTGGAGCCAGAAATCAAGGAGAAAAAACGCAAACAAGTCGGGATTTTAGGGGGGAATTTTAACCCTGTTCACAATGCCCATCTTGTTGTGGCGGACCAAGTACGACAACAGTTAGGACTGGACCAGGTCCTGCTTATGCCCGAATACCAACCACCTCATGTGGATAAAAAGGAAACCATCCCCGAGCACCACCGTCTCAAGATGCTTGAGTTGGCGATTGAGGGGATTGAAGGCTTAGCCATTGAAACTATTGAGCTGGAGCGCAAGGGCATTTCCTACACCTACGACACTATGAAGATTTTGACAGAGCAACATCCAGATACGGATTATTACTTCATTATCGGGGCTGATATGGTGGACTATCTGCCTAAATGGTACCGAATTGATGAGCTGGTCGACATGGTTCAGTTTGTTGGAGTTCAGCGCCCGCGCTACAAGGCAGGGACTTCCTATCCAGTTATCTGGGTGGATGTGCCTCTCATGGACATCTCGTCCAGCATGGTGCGTGACTTCATTGCCCAAGGTCGGAAACCCAACTTTCTCCTACCTCAGCCAGTGCTAGACTACATAGAGAAGGAGGGGCTTTACTGATGGCCTATCAAGACTATATCAACTGTTCCCGAGAGGCTTTGTTGGAAAGAATGGCAGAGCTTCTACCTGAAAAACGCTTAACCCATTGTTTGGGTGTGGAGCGTGCAGCCATAGAACTGGCCCAGCGATTCGGTGTGGATACTGAGAAAGCAGGTCTTGCAGGCCTTCTTCATGACTATGCTAAAAAGCTGTCAGATCAGGAATTTCTGGATTTGATTGACCGTTACCAGCTAGATTCTGATCTCAAAAACTGGAGCAATAATGTCTGGCATGGCATGGTTGGAATTTACAAGATTCAGGAGGACTTGGATTTGCAAGACTCTGAAATCCTGCGAGCTATTGAAATCCATACAGTCGGAGCTGGTCAGATGACCGATCTAGACAAAGTCATCTACGTCGCAGATTATATCGAGCACAATCGTGCCTTTCCTGGAGTGGACGAGGCACGTGAGATTGCTGTGCTATCGCTCAATAAGGCAGTGGCCTACGAAACAGCTCGTACCGTGGAGCATCTAGCTCATCAGGGATTTCCCATCTATCCCCAAACCCTTGAAACCTATAACGCCTTTGTACACTATTTGAAAGAGGACTAAATGAACGAAAAAGAATTACTAGAACTAGTCGTGAAAGCGGCTGATGAGAAACGTGCGGAGGATATTCTCGCACTTGACGTACAAGATTTGACTAGCGTGACGGACTACTTTGTCATCACGAGCTCGATGAATAGCCGTCAGTTGGACGCTATCGCAGATAATATCCGTGAAAAAGTAGCGGAAGCAGGCTTTAAAGGCAGTCATGTTGAAGGTGATGCAGCTGGAGGATGGGTTTTGTTGGACCTCGGCGGTGTTGTTGTGCATATCTTCTCAGAAGAAATGCGTGCCCATTATAACCTAGAAAAACTATGGCATGAGGCGAGCTCAATAGACATTTCAGAAGCCTTAGCATAGTAGATGAACTCAGTTGCAGGCAACTGGGTTTCTTTGCTTATTTTAGAAAAAATTGATAGAAAGGTGAGGGCGTCGTGTTTGGTTGATCTTGAAACTGAACACGAGCTAAAAGCTGTGAGAAAAAGAGGAACTTCCTTTGTATCTGACGCTACGTCGGTAAGATTCCTATTTTCTCTTAGCTTTTAACGCTCTTTGTATCTTAGAAAGGATTTGAACCCGTCCTGTAATCGTCGGAAAATAGATAGCCTTCCTTGGAGCTCGGCTCCATCGTCAAGCTCCTAATTTTCATTCCGATTACGGGCGGACTTGGTATCATGAATATGGCGACTTATGAAACCTTTGCGGCAGTCTATGATGCGGTCATGGATGACAGTTTATACGATAAATGGACGGATTTTTCTCTGCGTCATTTGCCTAAGACCAAGGAGAGAAAGAAGCTTTTGGAATTGGCTTGTGGGACAGGTATCCAGTCTGTGCGCTTTTCTCAAGCAGGCTTTGATGTGACGGGGCTTGACTTGAGCGCAGATATGCTGAAGATTGCGGAGAAGAGAGCTGCTTCAGCCAAGCAAAAGATTGATTTTATTGAAGGCAACATGCTGGATTTGTCCAAAGCAGGGAAATATGATTTTGTTACTTGTTATTCGGACTCGATCTGTTACATGCAGGATGAGGTGGAAGTAGGAGACGTCTTTAAGGAAGTGTATAATGCCCTCAATGAAGACGGAGTATTTATCTTTGATGTACATTCGACCTACCAGACAGATGAAGTTTTTCCAGGCTATTCTTACCATGAAAATGCGGAAGATTTTGCCATGCTTTGGGACACCTATGAGGACGAAGCTCCTCACTCCATCGTGCATGAGTTGACTTTCTTTATCAAGGAGGCTGACGGTTCCTTTAGTCGTCACGATGAAGTGCATGAGGAGCGGACTTATGAGGTTTTGACCTATGATATTTTGCTGGAGCAGGCTGGTTTCAAGTCCTTCAAACTCTTTGCGGACTTTGAGGACAAGGAGCCGACAGAAACCAGCACCCGTTGGTTTTTTGTCGCGCAGAAGTAGGAGAATATCATGACCATCACAGGTATTATCGCGGAGTTTAATCCTTTTCATAATGGGCATAAATACCTGCTGGATCAGGCGAAGGGACTGAAAATCGTTGCCATGTCTGGAAATTTCATGCAGCGTGGAGAGCCTGCTATCGTGGACAAGTGGACACGGGCCCAGATGGCGCTGGAAAATGGAGCGGATCTGGTAGTGGAATTGCCCTTTTTAGTCAGTGTTCAGGCAGCAGATTTCTTCGGTCAAGGAGCCGTGGATATCTTGGCTCGCTTGGGCATTGATACCCTAGCCTTTGGGACAGAGGAAGTTCTGGATTATCAAAAGATATCTGACTTATACACAGAGCAAGGTACTGAGATGGAGAAATTTGTGGAAAATCTGCCTGATTCCCTCTCCTATCCCCAGAAAACTCAAGCTATGTGGAAGGAATTTGCAGGCCTTGATTTTTCTGGCAATACGCCCAATCATGTTCTAGCTTTGGCCTATGCCAAGGCGGTTGCGGGACGTAGAATCAAACTCCATCCGATTCAGCGTCAGGGAGCGGGTTATCATTCTGTGGACAAGGATGTGGACTTTGCCTCGGCGACAGCCCTTCGTCAGCATCAATCAGACCAAGGTTTCTTAGAACGCTTTATGCCTTCTGTTGCTCTCTTTGAACAGGCCAGTAAGGTAAGCTGGGATGACTATTTTCCATTTCTCCGCTATCAAATCTTGTCAAATCCAGAACTAACGACCATCTATCAGGTCAATCAAGAAATGGCTGTGCGCATCAAGGAAGTTATCAAAACAGCCCAGTCTGTTGACGAATTGGTCGAGACAGTTGCCACCAAGCGTTATACCAAGGCGCGTGTCAGACGCCTCTTGACCTATATTTTGGTGCAGGCCAGAGAAAGCGACTTGCCAGAAGCCATTCATGTCCTTGGATTTACCGAGAAAGGCAGACAACACCTCAAGTCTCTGAAAGGGCAGGTCCATCTAGTCAGTCGAATTGGCAAAGAACCTTGGGATGCTATGACTCAAAAGGCAGACCAGATTTACCAACTAGGACACCCAAGTATCGCAGAGCAGAATTTTGGCAGAGTGCCTATCAAAATCGAATCAAACTAAGTCTACTGAAAGGTAGGCTTTTTTAGAAGATTTTCGAATAAATAGATGGAAAAGAAAAATCTTGTACAAGTTCCTGACAATTTCTTTCTTTTTGTGTATAATAGTGGAAAAGAGGTAAAACGAGGTATGGTTATGGAAGCAGTTCTTTACTCAACATTCCGAAATCATTTAAAGGACTACATGAAAAAGGTAAACGATGAGTTTGAGCCTTTAACGGTGGTCAATAAAAATCCAGATGAGGATATTGTAGTCCTTTCAAAGAGCGAGTGGGATAGTATTCAGGAAACCCTGAGAATCGCTCAAAATAAGGAACTTTCTGACAAGGTCTTGCGAGGAATGGCTCAAGTTCGTGCTAGAAGCACTCAGGTGCATGTGATTGAGGAGTGAGGAATGCTGCTCAAATTTACAGAAGATGCCCGGGCGGATTATTGCTATTGGCAAAACCAAGATAAGAAAACATTAAAAAGAATCAATAAATTAATCAAGGATATTCAACGCGATCCTTTTGTAGGAATGGGGAAACCAGAACCACTCAAGTATGACTATCAAGGAGCTTGGTCGCGGCGCATTGATGCAGAAAATCGCTTGATTTATATGATGGATGGAGATAGCGTGGCTTTCTTATCCTTTAAAGATTATTACTAAGTCTATTGAAAGGTAGGCTTTTTTATTTTAGAAATTTTAGATAGTCAATTGAAGATAAAGTTTTTTGGAAAATGATAGATTTCCTAAGTTAGAAAATCAGTGAAAAATTATTAGTATAATAATTAGATTCTTGTCCCTTGAATCCGCTTTATAACTCTTATTTTGTGGTATAATGAAGAGAATTGTTAATATTAAAAACAGGGGAAGCAAATGTCTAATTTCAAAGAAAAACTACCGCTATTCCAGTCGAACGATGTTCAGATTTCAAATGTAGTCAATGCAGTTTGGTCGATTGCCAATACCTTACGTGGGGCTTACCGTGCAGATAAGTATCGAGATGTCATCATTCCGATGTTTGTCTTGACTCGCTTAGAAGCTGCTTTATTGCCAACGAAAGATGAAGTAGTTGCACTTTATAAGTCAAATCCCAATACGCCTGAAAAAGTTCTTGAGAATAAATCTGGCTACAAATACTATAATACCAGTTCTTTCACGCTAGAAAATCTCCAAAATGATCCTAATGCGATAGAAGAAAATTTCATCGACTACCTAGATGGTTATTCTTGTCGTGTGAAGGACATTATCGAAAACCTTAAGTTTAAAGAGCAGGTCCGCACACTTGCACAGTCTGGACGTCTTTTTACAGTGATTAAGAAATTTTCTCAGATTGATTTATCGCCAAGTTCTGTTGACTCTATGGTGATGGGCTATATGTTCGAGGATATTATCCGCCGTTTTTCTGAAAATGAGGAAGCAGGTTCCCACTATACGCCTCGTGAAGTAATTGCTCTAATGGTCAATCTTCTCTTGATCGAAGCCGATGAAGAATTATTTGTCGATAAAAAAGAGTTGAAAATCTTAGATATGGCTGCTGGGACAGGTGGTATGCTAGCGACAGCCAAAAGTTATATCCGTAAGCTCGATACAGGGGCAACTGTCCGTCTTTTTGGTCAGGAAGTTTTACCTGAGACTTTCGGGATTGGTCAAGCGGATATGTTGATTCGTCAGGAAGACTCGGACTATTTCGTGAAGACCGATACCTTAAAAGATCCGGATCCATTCCCAGATAAGAAGATGAGTTTTGTCATTGCCAATCCTCCTTTTGGTCAATCCTGGGGCGGGAAAGATGCAGATGATGGCGTAGAAGACGCAGTTAAAAGAGACCATAATCTCTTTGAGAGTACAGAAGGTCAACAAGGACGTTTTGTAGCGACTCCGGGAACTGGCGATGCCCAACTGCTTTTTCATCTTCATGCGTTAGCGAAATTAGAAGAAAATGGTCGAGCTGCTATCATCTCAAATGGTTCCCCTCTCTTTTCTGGAGGTACTTCATCTGGGGAAAGTCAGATCCGCCGTTACATCCTTGAGAATGACTTGTTGGAAGCTATTATTGCCCTTCCAGGACAGTTTTTCTACAATACAGGGATTGGAATTTATATCTGGATTTACAATAAAAATAAATCTCCTGAGCGTCAAAACAAGGTCCAGTTTATCGATGCGACAGAGGAGTTTGTCCCTTTGCGTAAGTCACTTGGACAAAAACGTCGTGAGTTGTCTCAAGACAATATCCGCCAGATCCTCCAATGGTATGATGATTTCAAAGAAAATGACCATGTGAAAATCTTTGATAAGGAAGAGTTTCTTTACCGAGAATATACAGTCATGCAACCTCTGCAACGTCGTGGCTGGATTACTGAAGAAACCATTGAAAAGGCAAAAAGCGTTCCTTTCCTAGCTAAACTGTTTGACGAATACCAGTTTCAAGAATTGCTAGAGATGGAACCACGCTCAGCCAAGGATGAGAAGAAATTACAAGACTTTGAAGCTGGGAAGGCCAAGCAAGAAGCTATCTTAGATGCTCTTCGTGAGGGAATTACAGATGACAGTTATCCTAACTTTGAAAGCTTTGTCCAAGTCATTAAGGACTTGTTGGGAGACATCAAGGTAACGCCTGCCAACATAAATGCTTTAGCTTTGGCTATGAGTGAAATGGACAAGACGGCAGAAGTCATCCGTACTAAGAAGAAGGACAAGCCAAATGAGATTGCTGGAGGGATTGTCTATGATAAGACCACCAAGGACAGTGAAATCGTCAAACTGACAGAGGATGTGGAAGACTACTTTGCTCGTGAGGTCTATCCCCATGTACCTGACGCCCACTACTGGTTTGATGAAGAAAAGGGCTATGGAGCCGAGATTCCTTTTACCCGCTATTTCTATAAATACCAAGCACCAGAAAGTGCAGAGAAGCTTTTGGAAGAGTTCTATGACCTAGAAGCAGAGCTACAGACTCTCTTGGAGGAACTAAAACATGACTAGGATGAAAGAGAGTGGCATCGACTGGATCGGACAGATACCAGAAGAGTGGGAGATGTCTAAAATAAGATATTTAGTAGCTACTAGAAGTGAAAAAAGAATAACAGACTCTTCTGTACCTTATATAGGACTAGAAAATATAGAAAGTCAAACTGGGAAATTTGTTGAAACAAAATGCCTAGAGCAAGTTGGGAATATATAAAAAATATGAAAATTACTTTTCCATCAAGTCTTGTTGAGCAACAAAAAATTGCTAATCTTTTGTATGAAAAAACCGCTCAAATTGATAACCTTATACAAATCAAGAATCAGCAAATTAAAAATATTAACAAACAACGACAAACTCTTATTTATGATTATGTGACAGGGAAGAGGAGGGTGTAATGGATACAGAAATAGGAGAATATAGTTATTCCATTCGATGGATTTTTGAGGATTCTAAAAAACATGAGTTAGATGCTAAGACACTATTAAAATCTGAACAAAATTTAGCTGATTTTTTATATGAAATAACCAATCAATTTGGTCTCTCAATTGAAATTAGAGCATTGGCGAGAGATAAAGGCAGTTTTAAATCGGAGTTTAAAATTTTATGGAAAAAGAATCTAGACAAAATTTTTATAGCTGGTATTACGTCTATTATTTCAATAAGTCTTACTGCTTTTTTTCAACAAGTTCAAGAACCTAAAAGTACAACGTTAGATCGTGAAAAATTAGTACTTGATTTACAAGAAAAAATAAATAAGGGAGATCTGACACTAGAACAGGCAAAGACATACATTGAAGAATTTTCTAGCCTTGCTAAGTACAAAAATGCTTTTTTTAAAGCAAATAAAATTGATAAAGAGATTTCAGAAATCGAGATAACACAAGAAGGGCAAGTAACCAGTAATATAGGTAGTGGCGAATTTAATAATTACATTTCTAATAACCAGACTAGTGAGACAGTTATTTACGATGCTAAAGTTTATATTATATCTCCTGTGTTAGTAGCTGGTGTAACAGAAAAGTGGACAGGTGAGTATGAAGGGGATAAAATACGTTTTAGTATCAAGGACAAGGATTTTTTAGAAAAATCACAAAACAAAGTTATCTCGTTCAACACAGGTTTTTTCATAAGATGTAAATTACGAAAGATTGATAAAAGTATTGCTGGTAAGGAGCAGTGTGCATGGGAAGTTCTGGAAGTTACTCATTATGCTGTAGATGATGAACATGTCGTCGAATTTGAACACCGTATAAAATCTAAGAATAAAGAAATTTCTGGTCAAATGACCTTATTTGACTGATAGAAATTTGATTGGAATGTATCGAATAATATAATTTTAAAATCAAGAAAGTGAGAAACTATGGCAAATTTGGGCTTGAAGGAGCGCTATGATTTCCAGCAGTGGATTATCAAAGACTTGAAAGATAAGAATGGCTATATTCAGCGGGATAATGCTCAGTACAATCCTCGATTAGCCATGGATGAGGAACTCCTATGGGATTTTCTGATGGAGACTCAGGAAGAGACCGTGGATTATCTCCTTAAAAAACTGAGCAAGGAGACGATTATCACTCTTATCAATAAGGAAATCGTCAAGGGTGGTTTTTTGTTCGCCTTAAAAGAGGGAGTCTTTATTGAAAACAAGCAACTGCGCCTCCTCTATCGTAAACCAGCTACTAGTTTTAATGAAAAAGCTGTTCAGCAATATAATGCCAATCGTTTGTCGGTAATTGAGGAAGTGGTTTATGAAGAGGGTGGCCGCATTGACCTTGTTATCTTTATCAATGGGTTAGCGCTATTTGCTATCGAGCTCAAGTTTAATCCTAGTGGTCAGTCAGTTCAGGATGCCATCAAACAACTCAAAGGTCGCAATCCTAATAATCGTCTCTTTCGTTTTGAGCAGGGAGTCTTAGCTTCCTTTGTTGTAGATACTATGGAAATCTACATGACAACTCAGTTAAAGGGTCAAGAAACCTACTTCCTTCCCTTTAATATGGGGAAAGGGGAAGGTATTGATATGGGGAGTGGCAATCCTCACAACCCTAATGGTGTAGATACAGAGTACTTGTGGCTTGATGTATTGACCAAGGATAGTATTCTTCAGCTGATTGAAAGTTTTATCTTCTTTGAGCTTGATAAGAATGATGCTAAAAAGAGAACACTAATTTTTCCTAGGTACCATCAGCGTAGAGCTGTTAGTCGTCTCCTAGAAGACATGAAAGTCAACCATACTGATAGTAATTATCTGATTCAGCATTCGGCTGGTTCTGGTAAAACCAATACCATAGCATGGTTAGCTCATAGTCTGGTTTCACTTCATGATGACCAAAATAGAAATATCGTCGATACAGTTTTAATTGTCACAGACCGTATAGTAGTAGACCGTCAGTTACAAGATGCTGTTAGACAGATTGACCATAAGAACGGTGTTGTGAAGGTGATGGGTGATCGTGAGACATCTAGTGATTTAGCTGATGCCATTGCTGGGAACACAAAGATCATTGCAACGACTATCCATAAGTTTGCCCAAATCAACCAATCCAACTGGATGTCTGTAGGGAATACTGCGAAAAAGAAATTTGCCATCCTGATTGATGAAGCCCATAGTTCAACGACAGGCTCCTACATGAGTTCAGTTAGTCAGGTCTTGACTGAAACGGATACGGAGGATGGAACTATTGATGAGATTCAGGAAGTGACAGTTGCGGATGCCATTGAGCAGGAGATTGCGCGTACAGGAAAGCAAGACAATGTTTCAATCATTGCTTTTACGGCAACTCCTAAGGCAACTACCCTACAGTTGTTTGGTACAACACAGCCCGATGGCTCTAAAGCCCCTTTTGATGTCTACAGTATGAAGCAAGCTATAGAGGAAGGTTTTATCCTAGATGTCTTAGATAACTATACGACTTATAAAACCTACTACCAACTTAATAAAGTAGTAGAAGAAGATCCTGAACTAAAAACTACGCTTGCTAAGCGTAAGATTGCTAAATTCGTGGAATTATCTGATGAGAATATCAATCAAAAGGTTGAAATTATCATGGACCATTTTATCAGTCATGATATTATGGCAGAGTTGGGTGGTCAAGGAAAAGCCATGCTTGTGACATCTGGTCGTGAAGTGGCGGTCAAGTACCAGTTGGCTTTTGAAAAATACTTTAAAGATCACAGTATCACCAGCATTGGTACCTTGATTGCTTTTTCTGGTAAGGTTGATTATCTAGGGAGAGAGTTCTCGGAATCTCAAATGAATCAGTTTAAGGAAGAGCATTTAAAAGAACGTTTTGATACTGATGCTTATCAGGTGTTGATAGTTGCGAACAAGTATCAGACTGGTTTTGACCAACCTAAGTTGGTTGCCATGTATGTGGATAAAAAATTGCGTAGTGTGGCTGCGGTGCAAACGTTGTCGCGCCTGAATCGGATCTTTAGAGGCTATAACAAGAAAACATTTATCCTTGATTTTAAAAATACCTACGACGATATTCGCTCAGCCTTTGCTCCCTACTATCGAGAGACGATTTTAGCTGATACCATTGCTCCTAGTGATGTCTTAAAGTTGGATCGTAAAATTGATGAATATGGTATTCTGGACAGCGAAGAGGTTCAAGAGTTTAATCAATTTTTATATCAAGAAAAACGTTCAAGTAGAGAAAAACAAAAGATGGTCGCTTTGTTGAATAAAGGTTATGATAGAGTGAAACGCTTTGATGAAAAAGAACAATTGTCTATTCGAAAGGTTATTCGCGGTTTTCTTCGGATGTATACTTTCTTGATTCAGGCAACGGCTTATCAAAATGAGGTTTTACACGAACGATATAACTATCTTCAAAGTCTTGTTAAGATGATTGATGTTCGTTTAGGAGGAAATGATTTTACAATTGCAGATAAGATTGTCGTTGATTATATGAAACATAAGCAAACAGGTTCTTTCAGGGCAGTTTCTGAATTAGAATATCAGCCTGAATTAACTCTTCCTAAACCAAGTTTGAGCGATGTTACTGGAGATCAAGAAAAACATTTATCTGAAATCTTAGACGAAATGAACGAACAGTTAAATTTGAACATTGACCAGCAAGTTGGCTTAAGTGGAGCTGTTTCGATTCGTGAATTGATGAAAAAGAATCCAAGGCTTAAACAATCTGCGCGTGTTAATTCTAGGGATGATTTCGTATTTGCCTTTGAAGAAGAAATTGACAATGTCTTGATAGAAGGGTACTCTCAGAGTCAGGATTTGTATGGTGCTCTATTAAATAATGATTCGTTCAAGAAGAGAGTAGCAAATATATTTTTTGATGATGTGTATAAAAGTTTGAAGGGATCCGAAGAATTGTAGTCCTAAAATTCACACAAAACTCTTCAATTTGGGTTTGTGAAAATCGGTTTTTTATGATAGAATATTAAGGAATGTATGTCATTCGATAAACAAATTTAATGAGGTAAAAACATGGAAATCATGACACTTGCGATTGCTGTTTTTGCCGTCATCATTGGTTTAGTCATTGGATATGTCAGCATCTCAGCTAAGATGAAATCATCTCAAGAGGCTGCAGAGTTGATGCTTCTAAATGCTGAACAAGAAGCAACTAATTTACGAGGACAAGCTGAGCGCGAAGCGGATTTATTGCTAAATGAAGCCAAGAGCGAAAGCAAGTCTCTTAAAAAAGAAGCACTATTGGAGGCCAAAGAGGAAGCCAGAAAATACCGTGAAGAAGTGGACGCTGAATTTAAGTCAGAACGTCAGGAGCTCAAGCAAATTGAAAGTCGTTTGACGGAGAGAGCTGCGAGCCTTGACCGTAAGGACGACAATTTGACGAACAAAGAAAAAACACTTGAACAAAAAGAACAAAGTATTTCTGATAGAGCAAAAAACCTTGATGCACGTGAAGAGCAATTAGAGGAAGTCGAAAGACAAAAAGAAGCTGAACTTGAACGTATCGGCTCCCTTTCCCAAACTGAGGCTCGAGATATTATCTTGGCTCAGACAGAGGAAAACTTAACCAAGGAAATTGCTAGCCGCATTCGTGAGGCAGAGCAAGAAGTCAAGGAACGTTCAGACAAGATTGCGAAAGATATCTTGGTTCAGGCTATGCAGCGTATCGCTGGTGACTATGTAGCAGAGTCAACAAACTCGACAGTTCACCTACCAGATGATACCATGAAGGGACGCATTATCGGACGCGAAGGTCGAAACATTCGTACCTTTGAAAGTTTGACAGGGGTAGATGTCATCATTGACGACACGCCAGAAGTGGTAACCTTGTCAGGATTTGATCCGATTCGTCGTGAAATTGCTCGTATGACCATGGAAATGTTGCTCAAGGATGGTCGCATCCACCCAGCTCGTATCGAGGAGTTGGTGGAGAAAAACCGTCAGGAGATTGACAATAAAATCCGTGAATATGGTGAGGCTGCTGCCTATGAGATTGGTGCGCCAAACCTCCATCCGGACTTGATGAAGATTATGGGACGCTTGCAGTTCCGTACTTCATACGGACAAAATGTCTTGCGTCATTCGATTGAGGTTGCTAAGTTATCTGGTATCATCGCCAGTGAACTTGGTGAAAATGCAGCTCTTGCCCGTCGTGCTGGATTCCTTCACGACATCGGGAAAGCTATTGACCGCGAGGTTGAAGGTAGCCACGTTGAGATTGGTACAGAGTTGGCACGCAAGTACAAGGAACACCCAGTTGTGGTGAATACCATTGCTAGCCACCACGGCGATGTGGAAGCCGAAAGCGTCATTGCAGTGATCGTTGCTGCAGCAGATGCCTTGAGTGCAGCGCGTCCAGGTGCTCGTAGTGAATCTCTTGAAAGCTACATCAAGCGTCTCCATGATTTGGAAGAAATCGCCAATGGCTTTGAAGGAGTGCAAAATAGTTTTGCCCTTCAAGCAGGACGTGAAATCCGTATCATGGTTAATCCAGGACAAATCAAAGACGACAAAGTCACAATCTTGGCTCACAAAGTTCGTGAGAAAATTGAAAACAATCTCGATTACCCAGGAAATATCAAGGTAACCGTGATTCGCGAACTTCGTGCAGTAGATTATGCTAAATAAATAAGAAAGAGCAGTTGAAATATTACTGCTTTTTTGTTACACTAGATAGAAAGACTGTAGAAGGATAACTGACGCTATCATCAGTATCCAAGAGAAATTTCACTTTATTTCACAGACTAACTAAAGGAGACATAATGGCAGACCGAGGCTTGCTAATCGTTTTTTCTGGTCCTTCAGGAGTTGGGAAAGGAACGGTTAGAAGAGAGATTTTTGAGAGTTCTGAGAATCAATTTCAATACTCTGTATCGATGACGACGCGTGCGCAACGTCCTGGTGAAGTGGACGGAGTGGACTATTTCTTCCGTACTCGTGAAGAGTTTGAAGAGCTGATCCGTCAAGGTCAGATGTTGGAATATGCAGAATATGTCGGTAACTACTATGGAACTCCGCTGACCTATGTCAACGAAACCCTAGACAAGGGAATCGATGTCTTTCTTGAGATTGAAGTCCAAGGAGCACTTCAGGTTAAGAAAAAGGTTCCAGATGCTGTTTTTATCTTTTTAACGCCACCAGATTTGGATGAATTGCAAGACCGCTTGGTAGGTCGTGGAACAGATAGTGCAGAAGTGATTGCCCAACGAATCGAAAAAGCCAAGGAAGAAATTGCTCTCATGCGTGAGTATGATTATGCCATTGTCAACGATCAGGTGCCCCTCGCTGCTGAACGTGTCAAGCGTGTGATCGAAGCAGAACACTTCCGTGTGGACCGTGTCATTGGTCACTACCAGGAGATGTTGCCAAAATCTCCAACTACTCGATAAACTATAGGAAACAGGTACAAGCAAATGATGTTAAAACCCTCTATTGATACCTTGCTAGACAAGGTACCATCAAAATATTCACTCGTAATCTTGGAAGCAAAACGTGCCCACGAACTAGAAGCAGGTGCGCCAGCGACTCAAGAGTTTAAGTCCGAAAAATCAACTCTTCGTGCTTTAGAAGAAATCGAGTCAGGAAATGTTACGATTCACCCAGATCCAGAAGGAAAACGTGAAGCGGTTCGTCTCCGTATCGAAGAAGAAAAACGCCGCAAAGAAGAAGAAGAAAAGAAAATCAAAGAGCAAATTGCTAAAGAAAAAGAAGATGGTGAAAAAATTTAAGGTTGGGGGGACTCAATCTTATTTTTTCTATTGCAAGAATTTACTGACAAGAAGGAGGTGAGAGAATGGCTATCGCAAAGATTATCGTGGATGTTCCCCTGATGCAGACGGACCAGCCCTATAGTTATAAGGTCCCAGAGGAATTTGTAGAGATGCTGGAAGTCGGTATGCGGGTCCATGTTCCTTTTGGCAAGGGCAATCGTTTGATTCAAGGGATTGTGCTAGGCTTGGAGTCCCAGTCGGATGAAGAAGCTGCCAATCAGAACTTGAAAGAGATTGCGGAAGTGCTGGATTTTTCTCCAGTATTGACTCGAGAGCAACTCTGGTTGGCTGAGGAATTACGCAAGTCCGTCTTTTCTTACAAAATCTCCATCCTAAAGGCCATGCTTCCAGGATTTTTAAACTCCAGTTATGATAAGATTCTCTATCCTCTGGAAGGTCTGAGCCAGGCAGAACGAGAGCGTCTGTTTGGTTCAGAAGATTCGCTAGCCTTTTCTTCCCTAGATTTGGCCAAGCAGGCAGAAATGATGCGCTTGACCAGGAAAGGTTTGCTCCGCTTAGAATACCAGGCAGTCGATCAAAAGAAGGTCAAGACCCAGTCTTGGTATGAGGTTGATACTACTCGACTAGAGCAGATTGAGATTTCTGCGCGTGCTAAGAAAAAGGCAGAGCTGAGAGACTATTTGCTGTCTCATCCTAAGAGTGCTCCTCTGGCTAGCTTGTTAGAATCCTACTCACGCGAGCAAGTCAACTTCCTTGTGGAACAAGGTGCTGTGTCCATAGTCCAAAAGGAAGTGCAACGCTCAGCTGCTTATTTTGAAGGCATTGAAGCCAGCCAACCTTTGGAATTGAATCCAGAACAAAGACAGGCGCGTGATGCCGTTGTCAGTGCTATTGGCAGTCAACAGCCTCCTTTCCTCCTTCAAGGAATTACAGGAAGTGGGAAGACAGAGGTTTATTTGCAGATTATCCAAGGAGCCTTGGATAAGGGTAAGACGGCTATTTTACTGGTACCTGAGATTTCTCTGACGCCACAAATGACGGAGCGGTTCATTGCTCGTTTCGGTGAGAAAGTAGCCATTCTTCACTCAGGCCTATCCAATGGTGAGAAGTACGACGAATGGCGCAAGGTTGAGCGTGGAGATGCCCAAGTTGTTGTTGGCGCTCGGTCAGCTATCTTTGCTCCTTTGAAAAATCTGGGTGTCATGATTATCGATGAAGAACATGAAGCTAGCTACAAACAAGACAGCAATCCCCGTTATCATGCCAGAGAGGTCGCCATTTTACGGGCCCAGTACAATCAAGCAGCCCTAGTCCTTGGTTCGGCAACACCGAGCTTAGAAAGCCGTGCGCGGGCTGGAAAAGGCGTCTATCAACACTTACGTCTGACCCAACGGGCCAATCCTTTAGCCACTATTCCTGAGGTTCAAGTGATTGACTTTCGGGACTATATCGGGCAGAATGAGACGTCAAACTTTACGCCCCCTTTGCTAGAAGCCATCCAAGACCGCTTGGATAAAAAAGAGCAGGTAGTCCTCATGCTCAACCGTCGGGGTTATTCTAGCTTTGTTATGTGTCGGGAGTGTGGGACGGTGGATACTTGTCCCAACTGTGACATTTCTCTGACTCTCCACATGGATACCAAGACCATGAACTGCCATTACTGTGGCTTTTCGAAGGGAATTCCTCATGTCTGTCCCAACTGTCAGAGCCGCAGTATTCGTTACTACGGGACGGGGACTCAGAAAGCTTACGATGAACTGGCAGAACTCTTTCCTCAGGCTCGCATTCTGCGGATGGATGTGGATACGACCCGCAAGAAAGGCAGTCACCAAGCTCTTCTTGACCAGTTTGGCCGAGGGGAAGCAGATATCTTGTTGGGAACTCAGATGATTGCTAAGGGCTTGGATTTTCCAAATGTGACCCTAGTCGGAGTCCTCAATGCAGATACAGCCCTGAACTTGCCTGATTTCCGTTCTTCTGAGAGAACCTTCCAGCTCTTAACTCAGGTTGCTGGTCGCGCAGGTCGTGCAGAAAAGGCTGGACAGGTCTTGATTCAGTCCTACAATCCAGAGCATTATGCCATTCGTTTTGCTAAAGACCAAGACTATGAAGGCTTTTATGCCTATGAAATGGGTATCAGACGCCAACTCGGCTATCCGCCTTATTATTTTACGATTGGGATTACCCTCTCTCACAAGAAAGAAGAAGAGGTTGTCAAACGTGCCTATGAAGTCATGGGAATTTTGCGCTCAGGTTTATCGGAAACTAGTAAAATCCTTGGACCAACGCCAAAACCCATCACCCGTACTCACAACCTTTATCATTACCAGATTTTGATTAAATACCGTTTAGAAGATGAGCTGGGACAGACTCTCAACCAGGTCTTGGCCTTGACTCAAGAACGGGAAAATAGCGAGCTTCGTCTCAGTATTGACCATGAACCGCAGCAATTTTTATAAGAAGGAGAAGAAATGACAAAACTAATCTTTATGGGGACCCCTGATTTTTCAGCGACAGTTTTGAAGGGGTTGTTATCAGATGATTGTTACGAGATTCTAGCTGTTGTGACCCAGCCAGACCGCGCTGTCGGCCGTAAAAAAGTGATCCAAGAAACTCCAGTCAAGCAGGCTGCAAAAGAAGCAGGCCTTCCTATTTACCAACCAGAAAAATTATCTGGAAGCCCAGAGCTGGAAGCCATTATGAATTTAGGAGCGGATGGGATTGTGACCGCTGCTTTTGGACAATTTCTCCCTAGTAAACTCCTTGATAGCATGGACTTTGCGGTCAATGTTCACGCCTCCCTCCTTCCCAAACACCGTGGTGGCGCGCCCATTCATTATGCCTTGATTCAAGGGGATGAGGAAGCTGGTGTGACCATTATGGAGATGGTTAAGGAAATGGATGCAGGAGACATGATTTCCCGTCGCAGTATTCCTATCACAGATGAAGACAATGTCGGCACCTTGTTTGAGAAATTAGCCATTGTTGGTCGTGATTTGCTTTTGGATACGCTACCTGGCTACCTAACAGGAGAAATCCAACCTGAACCACAGGATCCTAGTCAGGTCACTTTCTCGCCAAATATCAAACCAGAGGAAGAAAAATTGGACTGGAATAAGACTAACCGTCAACTCTTCAACCAAATACGTGGCATGAATCCATGGCCTGTTGCCCACACTTTCCTTAAAGGCGACCGCTTTAAGATTTATGAAGCCCTGCCAGTAGAAGGTCAGGGAGCTCCAGGTGAGATCCTCTCTATTGGCAAGAAACAATTAATCGTTGCAGCGGCTGAAGGAGCTCTATCTCTCAAGCAAGTGCAGCCAGCTGGTAAACCTAAGATGGATATTGCTTCCTTCCTCAACGGAGTGGGACGTACATTGACTGTAGGAGAACGATTTGGTGACTAAAGTAGAAACGGCTAGAAGTCTAGCTCTAGCAGTATTAGAGGATGTTTTTATCAACCAAGCATACTCCAATATTGCCTTAAACAAACACCTCAAGTGCAGTCACCTCTCAGCAACAGATAAGGGGTTGGTGACAGAGATTGTCTACGGTACGGTAGCCCGAAAACTGACTCTGGAATGGTACCTGTCCCACTTTATCGAAGACCGGGATAAGCTAGATAACTGGCTCTATATCCTGCTCCTTCTGAGCGCTTACCAACTTCGGTATCTGGATAAGATTCCTAATCACGCTGTTGTTAATGAAGCAGTGGAACTAGCCAAAGCGCGTAAAAAAGGCAGTGAAAAATTAGTCAACGCCGTCCTTCGTCGTATCTTGCGAGAAGGCTGGCCAGACATTGACAGTATCAAACGCAAAAACAAGCGTGATTCCATTGCCTATTCTCTCCCAGTTTGGCTCGTGTCTAAACTCAAGGAAGAATACGGTGAAGAGAGAGCACAAGCCATCTTTAAAAGTCTCTTGGTGCGCAACAAAGCTAGCATCCGGGTGACCAACTTGAGCCGAAAAGAGGAAATCAAAGCTTTGTTAGAGGCGACCGATTCCCCTTTAGCGGCCACTGGTCTGGTCAAGGAGCAAGGCCACTTTGCAGGACATGATTTGTTCGCAGAAGGGGCTATAACCATCCAAGACGAGTCCAGTCAACTGGTTGCTCCGACTCTTGATCTACAAGGCGATGAGCAGGTCCTGGATGCCTGTGCCGCTCCGGGTGGAAAAACAGCTCATATAGCTTCTTATCTCGCTACAGGTCAGGTAACTGCTCTGGACTTGTATGACCATAAGTTGGACTTGATCCAAGAAAATGCGGAGCGTTTAGGTGTGGCAGAACGAGTGCAAACGCAAAAATTGGATGCCAGAAAGGTTCATGAGTTTTTCGGTCGGGATTCTTTTGATAAGATTTTGGTAGATGCTCCCTGTTCTGGGATTGGACTTTTACGCCGCAAACCAGACATCAAATACAATAAAGAAACAGCAGATTTCACATCCTTACAGGAAATTCAGCTGGAAATATTAGGTAGTGTTTGTCAAACACTACGTAAAGGTGGTATAATAACGTATAGTACCTGTACTATTGTCTCTGAGGAGAACTTTCAAGTCGTTGAGGCGTTTTTAGAAAGTCATCCCGAGTTCGAGCAGGTTAAACTAGAACACGAATGTAAAGATATCCTGAAAGATGGCTGCATCCTGATTACTCCTGAATTGTATGGAAGTGATGGATTCTTTATCAGCCAATTTCGCAAGATATCAGAATAGGAAGGAACTGACACAATGGAAATAGCATTATTAACAGATGTTGGTCAGAAACGGACAAATAATCAGGACTATGTCAATCACTTTGTCAACCGAGCAGGACGCACTATGATCATCTTGGCTGACGGGATGGGGGGACACCGTGCAGGAAATATCGCTAGTGAGATGGCGGTAACAGACCTTGGTGTGGCTTGGGTGGATACCCAAATTGACTCAGTCAATGAAGTTCGTGAGTGGTTTGCCCACTACCTGGAGATTGAAAATCAAAAAATTCATCAACTAGGTCAGGACGAAGCTTACAGAGGCATGGGAACAACGCTAGAAGCTGTTGCGTTTATTGACAACCAAGCCATCTATGCTCACATTGGAGATTCTCGTATCGGTTTGATTCGTGGAGAAGAATACCACCAGTTGACGAGTGACCATTCTTTGGTTAATGAATTGCTCAAGGCTGGTCAATTGACTCCAGAAGAAGCAGAAACTCACCCTCAAAAGAATATCATCACCCAGTCTATCGGACAAAAAGATGAAATCCAGCCAGATTTTGGGATGATTACACTGGAGTCAGGAGATTATCTCTTGCTCAATAGTGATGGTTTGACCAATATGATTTCGGCAAGCGAGATTTATGATATCGTAATCAGCGATATTTCCCTAGCAGACAAGGCGGCAACCCTTATTCGTTTCGCTAACAATGCAGGAGGTTTAGACAACATTACGGTTGCCCTTGTTTACATGAACGAGGAGGCAGCAGAATGATCCAAATCGGCAAGATTTTTGCCGGGCGGTATCGGATTGTCAAGCAGATTGGTCGAGGAGGCATGGCAGATGTTTACTTGGCCAAGGATTTGATCCTAGACGGGGAAGAAGTGGCAGTGAAGGTCCTGAGGACCAACTACCAGACGGACCCGATTGCTGTGGCACGTTTCCAGCGTGAAGCGAGGGCCATGGCGGATCTGGACCATCCTCATATCGTTCGGATAACAGATATTGGTGAGGAAGATGGTCAACAGTACCTAGCTATGGAATACGTAGCAGGCCTTGACCTCAAGCGTTATATTAAAGAACACTATCCTCTTTCAAATGAAGAAGCGGTTCGGATTATGGGGCAAATCCTCTTGGCCATGCGCTTAGCCCATACTCGAGGAATCGTTCACCGGGATTTGAAACCTCAAAATATCCTCTTGACACCTGACGGCACAGCTAAAGTCACGGACTTTGGGATTGCCGTAGCCTTTGCGGAGACCAGTCTGACCCAGACAAACTCAATGTTAGGCTCTGTTCATTATTTGTCACCTGAGCAAGCGCGTGGTTCTAAAGCGACCTTCCAGAGTGATATCTATGCAATGGGGATTATCTTCTATGAGATGCTGACGGGACATATCCCTTATGATGGGGATAGTGCGGTTACGATTGCCCTCCAGCATTTCCAGAAACCACTTCCGTCCGTCATAGCTGAAAATCCATCTGTCCCTCAGGCTTTAGAAAATGTTGTCATCAAGGCAACCGCTAAGAAGCTGTCAGACCGTTATCAGTCTGTTTCAGAAATGTATGTGGACTTGTCAACTAGCTTGTCTTATAATCGTCGGAATGAACCGAAGCTGGTCTTTGACGATGCGAGTAAGGCAGACACGAAGACTTTACCTAAAGTTCCACAAAGTACACTGACATCGATTCCTAAAGCTCCGGCGCAAGAAGAACGCCCTCAGCCAAAGAAACCAACTCAACCGGTCGCAGAGCCGGCTCCAGCGCCAAAACCAGCCAAGAAACGGAAGTTTAAGGCTCGCTATATGATTCTTTTGGCCAGTCTTCTATTGGTTGTAGCCTCTTTGGTCTGGATTTTATCAAGGACACCAGCAACGATTCCTATTCCTGACGTAGCTGGACAAACCGTTGCAGAGGCTAAGGAAACTCTTAAAAAATCCAAGTTTGAAGCTGGTGAAGAAAAGTCAGAGGCCAGCGATACAGTAGCAGAAGGACGTGTTATTCGAACGGATCCAGAAGCTGGTAGCGGCCGAAAAGAAGGGACCAAGGTCAATTTGGTTGTTTCTTCTGGAAAGCAATCCTTCCAATTGAGCAATTACGTCGGACGCAAGTATACAGAAGTTGTAGCTGAACTCAAGGAGAAGAAGGTTCCTGAAAATCTAATCAAGATGGAAGAGGAAGAATCCAGCGAAAGCGAACCAGGAACTATCCTCAGACAAACCCCTGCTTCAGGTTCGACTTATGACCTCTCAAAAGCCACTACGATTACCTTAACAGTGGCTAAGAAGGTGACTAGTGTCAGCATGCCGAACTACATTGGTTCAAGCCTCGAATTTACAAAGAATAACTTGACTCAGATTGTCGGTGTGAAGGAAGCAAATATTGAGGTTGTTGAAGTATCGACTGCTCCTGAAGGAACGGCAGAAGGAACTGTTGTAAGTCAAACGCCAAGAGCAGGAGAACTGGTTGATCTTGCAAGTACACGTATCAAACTTTCCATCTACAAACCAAAAACACCACCATCAACTTCATCCTCTAATCCTGCCCAACGTGGGAACCAGGGTTCTCCTACAAGTCCAAACCAGGGGAACCAACAAGGAAATCAACAAGGGAACACTCCTTCTAGCAGTTCATCCAATAGTGAAGGATCTCACGAAAGTTCTCGAGATTAGACGAATCTTTGTCATGATTTCATGACAAAGATTTTTTTTCACAAGATTTTGTGATAAAATATAGGGAGTAGAAAAAGGAGGAGAAAATGGACGAATCGAGAGAGTTGAATGCCGTCATTGATGTGATTATGCTAGCAGGAACCATTCTCCTGAAAAGTGGCTCAGAGATTCATCGGGTCGAGGATACGATGATCCGTATTGCCCATTCGCAGGGAATATTGGATTGCAATGTTCTTGCCATGCCCGCAGCTATTTTCTTTTCTATTGAAAATACCAATATTTCTCGGATGAAACGGGTGACCTCATCCTCTTATAACATTGAAAAAGTTTGCGATGTCAACCAAGTATCACGGGAGCTTGTGGGCGGGCAGATTGATCTCTCGACAGCCTTTAAAAAGCTCAAAGAAATTGGTAATCAAGCCCTTCCTTATACAAAGTTCCAAGTGACTGTAGCAGCGACCCTCAGTGCCCCTTTCTTCTCGATTATGTTTGGGGGCAATGTTTATGACGCTTTTGGTGCAGCTATTGCAACTTTATTTGGATTTGCCTTCTCTCTCTATGTCGAGAAGTTTGTCCGCATTCCTTTTGTAACGGCCTTTGCAGGTGCCTTTGTTTTCGGCTTGATCGCCCAGTTCTGGGCCCGCTATACAGGCTTTCCTTCGACAGCAGACCTGATTATAGCAGGAGCGGTCATGCCCTTTGTTCCAGGGATTGCTCTGACAAATGCGGTACGGGATATCATGACCAACCATATCAACTCTGGTATGAGCAAGATGTTTGAATCCCTGCTCATTACCCTCGCTTTAGGGGCCGGTACCTCCGTCGCCCTAGTTTTGATGACATAAGATGACTCTAACAAGTATTTTACTCCAAGCAGTAGCGAGTTTACTCGCCATTATCACCTTTCTAATCGTACTGAATGTTCAACGCTCCATGCTCCTACCTGGTGGTATTTTGGGAATGGGCGTTTGGCTCCTCTATCTCGTGCTCAAAGAACCAACCAATGTTATTGTCGCGACCTTTATCGCAGCAGTAATTGGCTCTTGCATCAGCCAGATTTTAAGTATTGTCTATAAGACACCAGCGGTAGTTTTTGTCTTGGCCATTCTTGCCCCCTTGGTGCCGGGTTATTTATCCTATCGAACGACAGCTTTCTTTGTGACAGGCGATTACAGCCATGCTATTGCCAGCGCGACTTTGGTGGTTATGTTAGCTCTTGTTATTTCTATTGGAATGGCAAGTGGAACGGTAATTCTAAAGCTTTATTACTACATCCGCAAACAACGAGGAATCTCTTCCTAATGCAGTCAAAGCAAAGACTTGATTTGTTGAATCAAGTCTTTTTTCTCTCTTTTGTTCCTATTTGTGATAAAATAGAATGAAACGATTTTTTACAATGAATGAAAAAACAGAGGTAAATATGACAATCGGTATTGATAAGATTGGTTTTGCGACCAGTCAATATGTCTTGAAATTACAAGACTTAGCAGAAGCGAGGGGAGTTGACCCCGAAAAATTTAGCAAGGGACTCTTGTTAAATGAAATTAGTATTGCTCCACTGACTGAGGACATTGTTACCTTGGCAGCTAGTGCAAGCAACTCTATTTTAACAGACAAAGAAAAAGAAGAAATCGATATGGTCATCGTGGCGACTGAGTCAGGGATTGACCAGAGTAAGGCAGCGGCAGTCTTTGTTCATGGCCTATTAGGCATTCAGCCTTTCGCCCGTAGCTTTGAAATCAAAGAAGCCTGCTATGGAGCGACAGCTGCCCTTCATTATGCTAAATTGCATGTGGAAAATTCTCCAGAGTCTAAGGTTTTGGTTATTGCCAGTGATATTGCCAAGTATGGTGTCGGAACTCCGGGCGAACCAACTCAGGGTGCTGGAAGTGTGGCGATGTTGATCACCCAAAATCCGCGCATTATGGCCTTTAACAATGATAACGTTGCCCAAACGCGCGACATCATGGATTTCTGGCGTCCGAACTATTCAAGCACTCCTTATGTAAACGGCATGTACTCGACCCAACAGTATCTTGATTGCCTGACAACGACTTGGGATGAATACAAGAAACGCTATGATTGGACTATGGATGACTTTGCGGCTATCTGCTTCCACTTGCCTTATCCTAAGTTGGCCCTAAAAGGCTTGCGCAAGATGATGGACAAGAACTTATCTCAAGAGAAAAAGGATAGTCTGCAAGAAAACTTTGATAAGTCCATTCTCTACAGTCAGATGATTGGAAATATCTATACAGGTTCCCTCTTCCTCGGCCTTCTCTCCCTTTTGGAAAATACAGAAACTTTGAAGGCTGGAGATAAAATTGCCCTCTACAGCTACGGAAGTGGAGCGGTTTCAGAGTTCTTTAGTGGTGAATTGGTCGAAGGCTATGAGGCCTATCTCGACAAAGATCGCTTGAGCAAACTCAAACAACGTACAGCACTGTCTGTTGCAGACTATGAAAAAGTCTTCTTCGAAGAGGTACAGTTGGATGAGTCTGGCTCAGCCCAATTTGCAGGCTATGAACATCAAGATTATGCCTTGGTTGAAATTGTCGACCACCAACGCCGTTATAGCAAGGTTGAAAAATAATGAAGATAAGTTGGAATGGATTTTCTAAAAAATCATACCATGAGCGCCTGGAGTTGTTGCGAGCTCAGGCGCTCCTTAGTCCTGAAAAGCAAACCAGTCTGGAGCAGGATGAACAAGTCAGCTTGGCTGTTGCAGACCAGCTGAGTGAGAATGTGGTAGGAACTTTTTCTCTACCTTATTCCATCATTCCAGAGCTTTTGGTGAACGGTCAGGACTACACAGTTCCCTATGTGACAGAAGAACCCTCAGTGGTTGCTGCGGCCAGCTATGCTAGTAAAATCATCAAGCGAGCAGGCGGCTTTACTGCTCAAGTACATGAGCGCCAGATGATTGGTCAGGTAGCCCTTTATCAAGTTGCTGATCCTGAACAAGCGCAAGAGAAGATTGCCAGTAAGAAAGCCGAACTCTTGGAACTTGCCAATCAAGCCTATCCTTCTATCGTTAAACGAGGAGGTGGTGCGCGTGATTTGCGTGTAGAGCAGATTAAGGGAGAAACAGACTTTCTCGTCGTCTATCTCCATATCGATACCCAGGAAGCCATGGGAGCCAATATGCTCAATACCATGCTTGAAGCCTTGAAACCAGTCTTAGAAGAACTCAGTCAGGGACAGAGTCTCATGGGAATCCTGTCCAATTACGCGACCGATTCTCTGGTGACTGCAAGCTGTCGTATCGCCTTTCGCTACTTGAACCCTCAAAAGGATCAAGGACGAGAAATTGCGGAGAAAATAGCCTTGGCCAGCCAGTTTGCGCAGGCTGATCCCTACCGAGCAGCTACTCATAATAAAGGGATTTTTAATGGTATTGATGCCATTTTAATCGCCACGGGTAATGACTGGCGTGCCATCGAAGCCGGGGGTCATGCTTTTGCCAGTCGAGACGGACGCTATCAAGGTCTTAGTCGCTGGACGCTGGACATGGAAAGAGAAGAATTGGTCGGTGAGATGACCCTACCTATGCCTGTAGCGACCAAGGGTGGCTCTATCGGTCTCAATCCCCGTGTAGCTCTTAGTCATGAACTACTGGGAAATCCTTCTGCCAAAGAATTAGCTCAAATTATCGTTTCTATCGGACTGGCACAAAACTTTGCGGCTCTGAAAGCCTTGGTGAGTACGGGCATCCAGCAAGGCCACATGAAGTTGCAGGCCAAATCCTTAGCTCTACTAGCTGGTGCTAGCGAGTCTGAAGTTGTTCCCCTAGTTGAGCGCTTAATATCGGAGAAAACCTTTAACTTAGAGACAGCCCAGCGCTATCTCGAAAACTTAAGATCATAAAAAACTCAGACGAATTCGTCTGAGTTTTTTGTACTTAAATACTTTTTCCAGGTAATAGGGTGACTGGTAAGAAGTAACCAGTTGTCGCAACTTCCTTGCCTTCAATCTTCTGCAAGAGAAGATCAACAGTGAGTTGGGCAATCTCTTTCATAGGTTGCTTAATCGTTGTCAGGTGAGGATAGTAGTTCTCGATAAAGTAAGTCCCATCGTAGCCGATGACCTTGAGCTCATCAGGAACAGAGATACCTAGCTCCTGAGCTATTTTGATAACCAGGATAGCTGTCAAATCATCCGAAGCAAAAATCGCATCTGGTTTCTGATGGGTCAAGATATTTTTGATTTCCATTTCTTTTCTGACGGGAGAAAAGTCACTCGAAACATTGATAATAGGCGCTTTTGGGAGAATAGAGGCAAAGCCAGCATGACGCAGTCCAGTCGGTGAGTTAGAGTTATCATTTCCTGTAATCATGATGATAGACTGGGCTCCAGTCTTGACCAGAGTTTGGGCTGCGAGGACCCCGCCACCGTAGTTATCAGAGGAGACGACAGGGATGTCTGGTGATAGATTTCGGTCAAAGGAAATAATCGGTGCCGTCACACGATTGTAGTCTTCGATTCCCAAGTTGTGACTTCCAGAAATGATACCATCGACCTGGTTGGCCTCCAGCATTTCAATGTACTCCCGTTCTTTTTCAGAGTCATGTTCGCTGTTACAGATGATGGTTTTGTAACCATTTTTGAAGAGTTGGTGTTCCAACTTGTCAATCAACTCTGCATAAAAGACATGACTGATGTTTGGAAAAATAAGTCCAATCAACTTGGCAGATTTTCCTTGGAGACTTCGAGCCAGATTATTGGGCTTGTAGCCCAATTCTCGCATGGCTTCATTAACCTTTTGGATGGTTTTCTCAGATAGATAACCCTTTTTATTGATGACCCGTGAGACGGTAGTGGGGCTGACGCCTGCAAGTTTTGCGACATCAGTTAGTTTTGCGACCATAATCTAATTCATAGTAAGTTCCAGTTGGGTTTCCAGACTTGATCAGGATACCATTTTGGTCCGCATGTGGGAAGACACGACCAGAAAATACTTTTTCTCCTTTATTGATGAAAATTTCAAAGACTGACTTGTCGATGAAGATAGTGGCAGTAGTAGCTTGGTTATCGATAGGGCAAGAACGAGTCGTACCAAATTCTTGGGCGTACTGTTCACCAGCCTGACTACGATCCACTGTCACCTGTCCATTGACAAGGTCAAAGTTGATTGAAAGCCCCTTGCCTTCTTTATCAGCAAGTAAGACAATCTCGCTTTGGCTATTGGCCTCCAAGTTGAGCTCGAGTTCATAGGTGTTGTTGGTTTGAGTACGATTTGAGAAGACCTCTTCAGAAGCACGAAGTTCTTTGACGGCTGCGACAGGATATTGGTAGAGTTTGCCATCTTTGATAGTGAGTTCTTTGACCAATGAGAAGGTTCCTTGGTGGTCAAAACGGTCAGATGGGTAAGAAACATCTGGTAACCCAAGCCAACTTACTGCTAGTGCACGTCCATCTGGAGCGTTGAATGCTTGAGTTGCATAGGCTTCAAAGCCATAGTCTAGATTTTGCAATGGAGACACATCTACCATTTCGGCATTTTCAGGATCAAAGGAAGCACCGATTTTGTACATGTTTGGATAGATATTATCATAGTCTAGAACACCCTTATCCAATCCTTGTGGACAGTAGAGAAGGACAGGGTGCTCCCCTACAAAGACTAGATTTGGACATTCCATCATGTAGGCAGTGCGGTCATTAGCAAAGTCAAGGTCGCCAACTGCTTGCCAGTTTGTGTAATCATTGTCCACAGCCTTGTAGAGACGGACGAAGCCTTTTTTCTCTAAGTCCTGTCCACCGACGATAGCATAATATTGTCCCTTAAAGTTGAAAATTTGTGGGTCACGGAAGTGGTCAGTAGAGTCTGCTGGCTGGTCAATCAAGATCTTGTCAATCTTTGTAATCTTGCCATCCTTGTCCATCAAAGCGCCAATCTGGTATGGGTGACGGATCCAGTTTTCATCACGGACATTTCCTGTATAGAATAGGAACAACTGATCGCCAAACTGCATGGCAGAACCAGAGTAGGCACCGTGGCTATCAAATGGAGTATCTGGCAAAACTTTGACTCCAGTTTCTGTAAAGTGCACCAAATCATCACTTTCAAGCTGCACCCAAGACTTCAACCCATGGGCTGCACCAAAGGGGAAGTTTTGGTAAAAGAGAATCCATTTGCCATCAAAATAAGAAAAGCCATTTGGATCATTGAGAAGCCCCATTTTAGGCTCAACATGGTAACGAGTATGCCAAGGAGATTGTGCCATCTTTTCCTTGATTTGCTTGACTTCATCATTTGTCCAGTCTTCGTAGCGTCTGTAACGACGCTCAGTTGTCCATTCCATTTTATCTTTCCTCCATAAGTTCTATTCTATTATTAATAGTAAACGTTTTCGGCAAAAAAAGCAAGCCTTTTATGTTAAAAAAGAGAAAAATATGTCAAACGATTGCCAAAAATCAAGTAAAGGAAATCTGGCAAATTTTCACGAAAATATGAAAGAAAATGTAAATAAAAACCTTTATTCCTCAAGTATAAAGATATTTTTTTGAGGAAAAAGAGAATTTCCCTCAAAAACGAGCAAAAATAATCAGAGAAAAAAGAAAGGGTTTAAAAATTTCTGCAAAACGCTTGACATATTTTTGAAAGATGATAAAATAATACTCGTAGGGCGAGTAAAATCGCTTTCAAATAAGAACAAATTTTTTTATAAGGAGATTTTTGCAAATGACCAATACAGAAATTGCAAAAAAAGTCATCGAAGCCTTAGGTGGACGTGAGAACGTTAACAGTGTTGCGCACTGTGCGACTCGCCTCCGTGTGATGGTTAAAGATGAAGCGAAAATTAACAAAGATGCTATCGAGAACTTGGAAAAAGTTCAAGGTGCTTTCTTTAACTCAGGTCAATACCAAATCATCTTTGGTACTGGTACAGTAAACAAGATGTACGATGAAGTCGTAGCTCTTGGGTTGCCAACATCTTCTAAAGAAGATATGAAAGCAGAAGCTGCAAAACAAGGAAATTGGTTCCAACGTGCCATCCGTACTTTCGGTGACGTCTTCGTTCCAATCATTCCAGTTATCGTAGCAACTGGTCTCTTCATGGGTGTGCGTGGTCTCTTGACTGCTCTTGGAATGACACTTCCAGAAGATGTGACAACTTATACTCAGATCTTGACAGACACTGCCTTTATTATCTTGCCAGGTTTGGTTGTTTGGTCAACTTTCCGTGTATTCGGTGGTAACCCAGCTGTTGGTATCGTTCTTGGTATGATGCTCGTTTCTGATTCACTTCCAAATGCCTGGGCTGTTGCGTCTGGTGGTGAAGTAACTGCAATGCAGTTCTTCGGATTTATCCCAGTTGTAGGTTTGCAAGGTTCAGTTCTTCCAGCCTTCATCATCGGGGTTGTCGGAGCTAAGTTTGAAAAAGCAGTTCGTAAGGTTGTTCCAGATGTCTTGGATCTCTTGGTGACGCCATTCGTGACACTTTTGGTGATGTCTATCCTTGGACTCTTTGTCATCGGACCAGTCTTCCATGTTGTTGAGAACTACATCCTTATCGGTACAAAAGCGATTCTTGGCTTGCCATTTGGTCTTGGTGGTTTCTTGATTGGTGGGGTTCACCAATTGATTGTCGTATCAGGTGTACACCACATCTTCAACTTGCTTGAAGTGCAATTGCTTGCTGCCGATCATGCCAACCCATTCAACGCCATTATCACTGCAGCTATGACAGCTCAAGGGGCTGCAACTGTTGCCGTTGGTGTCAAAACTAAAAATCCTAAACTGAAAACACTTGCTTTCCCAGCTGCTCTTTCTGCCTTCCTCGGTATTACAGAGCCTGCTATCTTCGGGGTGAACTTGCGTTTCCGTAAACCATTCTTCCTTTCATTGATTGCTGGTGCTATCGGTGGTGGACTGGCTTCAATCCTTGGTCTTGCTGGTACTGGTAATGGTATCACCATCATCCCTGGTACAATGTTGTACATTGGTAACGGTCAATTATTCCAATACATCCTTATGGTAGCTGTATCATTCGTTCTTGGTTTTGCACTTACTTACATGTTTGGTTACGAGGACGAAGAAGAAGTTGCTAGTGAAGTAGCGACAGAACGTTTGGTTCAAGAAGAAACAACTGGTAACATTCCAGTAGCTCCTCAAAATGAAACAATCCAAACTCCAATCGTTGGGGACGTAGTTGCCCTTGAGAATGTTGATGACCCAGTCTTTTCAAGTGGTGCAATGGGACAAGGGATTGCAGTGAAACCAAGCCAAGGCGTGGTTTACGCACCAGCTGATGCAGAAGTATCAATCGCCTTTGCTACAGGACATGCTTACGGTTTGAAGACAGCAAACGGAGCTGAAATCTTGATCCACGTTGGTATCGACACGGTGACTATGAACGGTGAAGGCTTTGAACAAAAAGTTGCTCAAGGCGACAAGGTCAAAGCTGGTGATGTTCTCGGAACCTTTGACTCAAACAAAATCGCTGCTGCAGGTCTTGACGACACAACAATGGTTATCGTAACCAACACAGCAGACTACGCTTCTGTGACACCAGTCGCAAGCGGTTCAGTTGTCAAGGGTGACGCTATCATCGAAGTGAAAGCCTAGTCCTCTTCGAAAATCAGATTTAAAAATAAAACGAACAAATATTATGTTTGTTCGTTTTTACTTGGATGGTAAGATTTACAGAGGAAAATCTAAAATATTGAGAAATCTAGCCCTTTAAAATGTGCTATAATAGAGAAAACAAAGATAAGAGGTTTATCATGACAAAATTATATGGAAGCTTAGAAGCGGGCGGTACAAAGTTTGTCTGTGCTGTCGGTGATGAAAACTTTAATGTTGTGGAAAAAACACAATTTCCAACAACAACTCCTATCGAGACTATCGATAAAACCATCGAGTTCTTTTCAAAATTCGATAATCTTGCTGGTCTTGCTGTCGGTTCATTTGGTCCGATCGATATCGACAAAAACTCAAAAACCTATGGCTTTATCACAACGACTCCAAAACCTCACTGGGCAAATGTAGACCTACTTGGGGCTCTCCGTCGTGCCCTCAACGTACCCATGTATTTCACCACAGACGTAAATAGCTCTGCCTATGGTGAAGTAGTTGCTCGTAACAATGCTGGTGGCCGTATCGAAAACTTGGTTTACTACACGATCGGTACAGGGATCGGTGCAGGTGTTATCCAACGTGGTGAGTTTATCGGTGGTGTCGGTCACCCTGAGATGGGTCACTACTATGTGGCTAAACACCCAATGGATGTAGAAAAAGAATTTAACGGCGTCTGTCCTTTCCATAAGGGTTGTTTGGAAGGCTTTGCGGCTGGACCAAGTCTAGAAGCTCGTACAGGTGTTCGTGGCGAAAACATCGAACTCAACAGCTCTGTCTGGGATGTTCAAGCCTACTATATCGCTCAGGCTGCGGTCAATGCTACTGTGACTTTCCGCCCAGACGTCATCGTCTTTGGTGGTGGGGTTATGGCCCAACAACACATGCTGGACCGTGTACGTGAGAAATTCACTGCTCTTCTAAATGGTTACCTACCAGTACCAGACGTGCGTGACTATATCGTGACTCCAGCAGTCGCAGGCAATGGTTCTGCCACACTTGGGAACTTTGTCCTTGCTAAGAGTGTCGCAAAATAAAACAAAGAAAATATCCGCTTGGGCAACCAAACGGATGTTTTGTTTGAAGACAATTTTTTTGAGCCTTTCCTTAAGTGATTATGGACGGTAGCGACTTTCTTCGAAATTCCATATCGAAACTTTGAGCCTACTGTCTCAAAGTTTCCCAACACCTGAAACCATGAGATTTCAGGTGTTTTTATCACGGCGGAAAGGCTAGGTTAGTCCTCGATTCACTATCGAAAAGTTGGCATGATTTCCATACCAAAGTATATTTAGTATCAGGCTATTTTCTATTATCAAAACATCTGCCAGAAGAAATCAATAATATAGGTCAAACCATAAGTATAAACCACTAGGGTAAAGGGCTTGGTCAGAATGATGATAATCATATAGCGCTTGAAGGTCATCTTGGTGAGGGCAGCCAGCATGCAGAGAAAGTCAGCTGGACTGACAGGCCAGATCATCATAAAGATAAAGAACCGCTCGAAACGATTGCCCTTATCTAGCCAACCGATATACTTGTCATAGGTGCGCTTGCTGACGACGGACTGGACAAAGGCAGCTCCATAGAGACGGACGAGGTAAAAGATAATGGCACAGCCAATCACGATGCCGATATAGTTATAGATGGTTCCGATGATGTGGCCGTAAATAAAGACCCCAGCCACTGAGGTCAAAGCTCCCGGAATGATCGGAACGACGGTTTGTAGGATCTGTAAAAAGATAAAGAGTGGTGGCCCCCAAACCCCAGCTTGCTGGATAAAGGCCGATAGAGTTTCCTTTGACTGTAACACTCCTGCCTGATAGGCCCAAATACAGAAAATCAAGGTGCCGACTCCCCCGACGATAGATGAAATATTGATGACTTGCTGTAGAAGGGGAGAAACAGCTTTCATTTGCTTATCCTGTGACATGTAAACTCCTCATAGATAGTATGATTCTACTATACCATATTTTATGGAGAAAAACTATCTGGATTATCTGACTGGCGAAATAAGTGTGGTAAAATGAGAATAAGAAAATGACGGTATAGAATGAGGGGTATCATGTTAGGTTTAAACTTTAAAGGAAGCTGGCGCCAATATCAAAAACAGGTATTGGATCGTTTTCAGGACTATCAAGCAGACGGTCATGTTCATCTAGTGGCTGCCCCAGGGTCTGGAAAGACCACCATTGGTATCGAGCTAATCGCTCGTTTTGGCAACCCAGCCCTCATCTTAGTTCCGACTGTCATCATTCGTGAACAATGGGTAGATAGGATTCAAACTGCATTTCTAGGGGAGGGTCAGAGGCTTTCAGACCTCGTTTCCCAAAACTTAAAGGAGATGAAGGCATTAACGATTGTGACCTATCAGGCTTTTCATAGTGCCATGAACCAACTGCAATCACAAGAAGATGGAGAAGCAGAGGATTTTGTGGGGTTTGATTTGCTTGCAAGTCTAAGAACTCAGAAAGTTGCGACTCTTTGTTTGGACGAATGCCACCACCTGCGCAATGAATGGTGGAAAAGTCTGGAAGTCTTTCGCAAGCAGTATGGACCGCTGAAACTCATCTCCCTGACGGCGACTCCACCCTACGATAGTGAGCCTGAACTCTGGGAACGCTATATCCGTATGTGTGGGGAGATTGATCAAGAAATCACGGTACCTGAACTAGTCAAGGAAGACACTCTTTGCCCTCATCAGGATTTTGTCTATATGTGTTCACCAACAGCTGAAGAGTCGGAACGTCTCAAACGGTTTGAGGAGACTAAGTGGGACTATATTCATCACCTTATAGTCGATCCTGATTTTCAAACATTTGTAGCAGGGTCTAAGGTCCTCAAAGGGGATATATCATCTGATTTGCTCTTAGAAGATCCCAAGTACTTGTCTGCTATGTTGATTTATATGCATTCTCAGGGATTAACGATTCCTCCATCTTTGCAAAATTTACTGGGAACCCAGAAGCTTCCTGCATTGACCTCCTACTGGCTGGAGATGCTGTTGCAGAGCATCCTCTATCAGACACCAGATTGGTATGAGGATCCAAATGGATATAGGAAAAAGTTAGAGGCTGACTTGAAGGCGCGTGGCTTGGTGGAAAAACGTCAGGTTTATCTAGTTAAGTCCAAGGCTTCTGACCAGCTTTTAACCCAATCTCTGGGGAAGTTGTCTGCCATTGCCGATATCTTCTTGACAGAGTATGAGAGTCTAGGTCAGGAACTGAGACAGTTAGTACTAGCTGACTATATTCGCAAGGATTTTGCCACCTATCTGGGAGATAATCAAGCAACCATTTCTCAGTTGGGGGTTCTCCCTTATTTTGAAAGCATTCGTCGAAAAGCTCAGGAGCAAGAGATACCTGTGTCTTTGGCTGTCTTGTCAGGTAGTGTCGTTATTTTGCCTACCGATGTGGCAGCAGAGTTGAAGGAGCTCTTGCCTCAGGTTCCTCTTAGTTTCTCATCTATTGGTCACTTAGATCCAAAAGATTATGTTCAGGTAGGTTTTCCGAGCTCAGCTAAGGGAATCGTAACGGCAGTGACGGAGCTTTTTCAACGAGGACGGATTCAAGTCCTAGTCGGAACCAAATCTCTCCTCGGAGAGGGTTGGGATGCTCCTTGTGTTAATTCCCTAATCCTCGGAAGCTTTGTGGGGAGCTTTATGCTGAGTAACCAGATGCGCGGGCGTGCCATTCGTATCTGGCCGGGACATCCAGAAAAGACTAGCAACATCTGGCATCTGGTAGCCGTTCAAGCGCAAGCACTTATCACTCTTCCTGGTGAGGAGCCTAGACCAGAGAGCAATCAAGATCTGCAGACCTTGTCGCGACGGATGGAGCATTTTCTTGGATTGGCCTATAATCAGGAGAGTATTGAGACCGGTTTGGATCGTTTGGATTTTCCAAAGCCCCCTTTTAAGAAAAAGCAAATTAGTGAGTACAATGAGCGAGTTAAGAGTCTCTCCAAGGATCGAGCAGGCTTGAGAAAAAAATGGCAGGAAGCTCTTGTCGTAGCGGATCAATTTGAGATAGTTACAGAAGTCGCAACCCAAAAACAGAAGATCCCAGTCATGCTCTTGCTTGATGCATTAAAATGGGTTCGCATGTCATTACTCTTGTTGGCAGTGGATTTGTTGGTTTTGCTATTTAGACTGAGACTAATCGGTGTTTGGTGGCTTACGACAGCCTGTCTCCTATTTTTGGCCTTTGCATCTTGGCGCTACCTACGCTATAAGAGTCCTTATAAACGTTTGCAGTCTCTGGGTGAGCAGATCCGAAAGGCTCTGCTAGATTCGGGGCATCTAACGGATGATCAATCCCGTGTTCAGGTAGAGGAGGACAAGGAAAACTACATGGTCTTTGCCTATCTCAAGGGAGGAAGCATGAGGGACAAGGAGCTGTTTGCGCAGACTGTGGGAGAGTTCTTTGCTCCAGTGGACAATCAGCGCTATCTCTTGAAGGCAGAGAAAGTCCGACAAGGTCAGTCACCTTACTATGTCGTGCCTAGTCTTTTTGATAAGCGCAAGGAAGAAGCACAGAAATTCCTTGACTTTCTGAGGCCAACTATCGGACGCTATCACCTCGTCTACACACGAACAGAGGCCGGACGGAAAACCCTTCTCGAAGCTCGTATCAAAGCTCTCTCTAACAAAAATGATCGTACCTTGACTAAGAAGAAGGTTAAAAGCCGGTTGGAGTAGGGGCGTATGGGAAAATCTATCTGAAACATGATATAATATAGTAAAATTGTGCATTATAAAGGAGAGAATGATGCAAGTAAAACCAGAACTGGAGATAGAAAAACAACTAATCACCCAACTGGTAACTGGTGAAAGCCAATGGACTTATAGAGAAGACCTCAAAACAGAAGAACAACTATGGGACAATTTCTTTGAGAAACTAGCCCAAAACAACGTTTCCCTGCTGGCAGACCATCCCTTGACTGAACAGGAAAAACGCCAGATTCAAAACCAACTCAACTTTATCAGCTACTACGATGCTGCTAAGTGGTTGGTCGGTGAAAACGGCATTGCCAAGGTTGAAGTTCAGAGAGAGGATGCCAGCCTAGGAACCATCCGATTATCCGTCATCTGGCGAGATAATATCGCTGCTGGTAAGTCTAGCTATGAAGTTGTCAATCAAGTCCAACGAGAAAAAGTAAATCCTATGGACCAAGACCGTAGACTGGATGTTACTCTTCTCATCAACGGTTTACCCATGATTCAAATCGAACTTAAGAGTTCCCAAGCAGCATTTATCGATGCTTTTCACCAAATTAAAAAATATGACCGCGAAGGCAAGTTCCGTGGTATCTACTCTAGCTTGCAGATGTTTGTTGTGACTAACAAGGTCGATACTCGTTATATCGCTGCAGCTCGTGAAAATAAACTCAACAAGCAATTTCTAACCAAGTGGGTGGATAAGGACAATCATCCTGTGACAAACCTGACTAGCTTTGCCCACGAAGTCCTTTCTATCCCTCGTGCTCACCAGATGGTCATGCAGTATTCTGTCATTGATGATAGCAAGAAAGCTCTCATCCTCTTGCGCCCCTACCAGATTCATGCTATTGAAGCAGTGCAGGAAGCATCTCGTCAGCAAGCATCAGGCTATGTTTGGCATACGACAGGTTCAGGAAAGACTCTGACTTCTTATAAGGTAGCGAGGAATCTCCTTCAGATTCCTTCCATCCAAAAGACGATTTTTGTCGTTGACCGCAGGGACTTGGACCAACAGACCACTTCATCTTTTCTCTCTTATGCGACCAATGATGTCATTGATATTGATGAGACGGATAATACCCATGATTTGGTCAAGCGCTTAGGAAGCAATGATAAGCGTGTGGTGGTAACCACCATCCAGAAAATCACCACCATGATGCGCAAGTTTGACCAAGGTCTTTACCAAAGAGATGCGGATAAAATCAAGGGTCTCCGAGTGGTCTTTGTCGTGGATGAATGCCACCGTGCAGTGACACCACAAACACAAAAAGACATTAAAGCCTTTTTCCCTCAGTCCCTCTGGTATGGATTTACAGGAACGCCTATCTTTAAGGAAAATAAACGCCAGCAGGTCGGCGACCTCGCCCAAACCACCCAGCAACAGTATGGAGACCGTCTCCATGAGTATACAGTCAAGGAAGCCATCCATGACGGAGCTGTCTTAGGCTTTAAGGTAGACTATCGCAATACCCTCATCACAGACCAGTCTGAAAATGAAATACCTGATAGCGTCTATGAGAATGAGGAGCACATGCTGGAAGTCTTGGATGCCATTATCAATAAATCCCGCCAACAGCTAGGCTTCCAAAAGGGAGTAGGTAAGACCTACAATGCCATCCTAACCGTCAAATCCATCCCTCAAGCCCAAGCCTACTATGACTTGCTCAAACGAGTCAAGGCTGGTCAGACACGTGTCAAGGTATCTGAGAGGGTCAAGCAGGTCCTTCCAGACTTTCCAAAGGCGACCATCACCTACTCCGTTACGGAAAATGAAGAAGAGTCAAGAGCCAACCAAGACCACATGAAGCAGGTCTTAGAGGACTACAACCAAGAGTTTGATACTCACTTTACCATGGCGGATCTTCGTGGCTTTAACACCGATGTCAATAACCGTCTAGCTAGGAAACAGGATAAATACCTCTATCGCAATGAGCAGTTGGACTTGGTTATCGTGGTCAATCGTCTCTTAACAGGATTTGATGCGCCTTGTCTATCGACCCTCTTTATTGACAGAAAGCCCATGCAACCACAGGATCTGATTCAGGCCTTTAGTCGAACCAACCGTATTTTTGATTCTAGTAAGACCTATGGTCATATCATCACCTTCCAAAAGCCTCTAGCTTTTAAGGAAGCGGTGGACAATGCCCTCAAGCTCTACTCAAATGGTGGAGAAAATGAGGTTCTAGCGCCTAGCTGGGAAGAGGAAAAGAGAAACTTTTTGCGGAGTTGCAGTGATTTCCAAAATCTCATCACAGATGATCCGGAGGAAGGGCTTCAAATCGAGCAAATTTCTACACCTGAGTTGAGAAAGCTCGCCAAGGCCTATCAAGTCTTTGATAAATATCTAGCCTCTATCCGAGTGTATAAAGAGTATGATGAGGAAGAAATTTACGCCCAGACAGGACTAAGCGCAGAAGAATTGGAAAACTATCTAGGCTTTTATCAAAATATCCTTGCAGAATTAAAAAGCCGAAGAGATGATGGTGATGAGGATGGGGAACCCCTTGATATCCACTATGAACTAGAGTCTATCCAAGTGGATGAGATCAACTATGCCTATATCCTAACCTTAATCCAAAGTCTGATCGAGCAAGGTCAGAGTCAAGAAAAGAACCTAAGCGCTCAAGATAGAGAAGCGGTGGATACCTATATCCAAAGTCTGGAGAAGACTAACCCCAATCTTGCCCAGATTATCACTGAACTGTGGAGAGAAGTCCAAGCAAATCCAGAAAGCTATCGTGGTCAGTCTATCGCAAATATCTTGGATCAGATGATCGAGGCGGTTATCCAGCAACACATCCAAGTCTTTAGCAAGCGTTGGTATGTCGGAGAGGATGAACTCCGTTACTATGTCGAACACTACCGCAAGGGAGCCAAAAAACAACTAGGAGAGAGCCAGCTGACCAAGAGCCAGCGTTATCAGGACTATAAGATAGAAGTGGCAGACGCCCTCAATCCTCTCCTCTATAAAAAACAAATCAAGGAAGCCTATAAGCAACTTGTCGAAGAAGTGATTGAGCCGTTGAGGGTGGGGAGATAGTCCTTCTAAGTTTCGAAGACATAGACTTCCTAAGGTTTATATGCATTCTAAACTTAGAATGATAAGAAATACATAAATTTATGAGTATTCTAAGCTTCGAATAGTCTATCTGAGAAAGTTTTGGGGTCTTCGAACTTTCGAATAGTCGTCTTTCCTAAAGTTTAGATGTATTCTAAGGCTAGAAAAGTTAAAATCTGAAAATAGTAAGAGTCTCTATCTGACAGACGGAGTGTATTTCCAGTCAGATAGGGATTTTTGTTTTTGAAATGACGGATTTATTCTATAAAAGTAAAAAATAGCCCAAAAAAGTGCTGTTGGGATGATAAAGTAGACAGTTGAGCGGATGAGTGTCATAAGTTCTTTGCTATTTGTTAGAATTGTCTTATCAACTTAAAGGAGAAATCTGATGAAGAAAGATAAAGAAAATGAGGAGAGTTTTCTATCGGCCCTTCCTCTATGGGGACTCCTATTTTTGGTCTGTGTATTGCTTCAAGTCTATGTAAGAAAGGATAGACCTTTGATTCAACCTCCTAGACAAGGAAGCATTGTAAAAACAGATCAAAAACAGGTCTATCTTCCAGAACTAATCCAGTCTTTATTTGATAAAGAAAAAACGAAATGATTCGTTAAATAGAAAGGTTATCATCATGACAAAAATATTCAATATCCGTCCGCTAAGCTATACCAACTTTACCAACCGTGAGTTTGAAAGTCTCATGGTAGACACGGGTCAAGTACTAGAAGTTTTTGCTAAGGCTCATAAGGACGAGACTATGTATAGTAAGCACCTTGATTCCTTCAAGAGCAAGCTAGCAGACTTCCAAGGCCAACTCGCTATCGTAGAAAAGAAAGAGGCGACGAACCTGACCGAAGTCGATCGCAATCGTGACAGCGCCCTAGTCGGTCTCTTTACTCTTCATCGAGGATTTGCTAAGATCAAGGAGACCAAACTCAAAGAAGCTCATGAGATCTTGAAACCAGTCTTTGCCAAGTACAAGGATATCACCAAGCACAGCAATGATGTGGAAACGGCAGAAATCAAGAGTTTGCTCAAAACCCTCAGTGAAGAACCCTACCACACGGCAGTGACCAGCCTAGGACTGACACCTATGCTACAGGCGGTGATCAGTGCGCAGGAAGACTATGATAAGGTGGAAAGTCAGGCGCGTGCGCATAAGTCTGCCAAGGAAGTCGGCAAGACCAGACAAGTCCGTACCGAACTAACCAGTATCTACGATCTCTTTATGCGCTATACCGCAGCCAGTGCAGAAGCCTATCCAGAAAAAGAACACCTGACTAAACTCCTTAAAGACCTGAATACAATCCGAGATAGTAAGCGACGATTGACTGGTTTCAATAAGAAGGAGAAGAAAGTGAAAACAGAAGAAGCGACACAAGTGGCAGGATAAAAAATAAACGTCTTTAGATATATTATTATCTAAAGGCGTTTTTTGGTGGATTCATGGTATAATTTTAGTAGAACAAAAATATATCTCTACCAAGGATTAATTAAAATATCTTTGTAAACAATATGAAAAGACTATTATTTTATTTGATGTAAGACTTAGTTTTATGGGAGACTGAGAAATAAGAAATATATGCAGGAATTGTTGAATGGTTTTAAAGAAATATTTGGAGATAAATTTCTAGAATATTTTGAGAAATAAGTGATTTTATACTAAAATAATTTATAAAGTGGAGGATAAAAAATGCCTTATAACAATCCATATGATTTAATTACTAAATCTAGACAAATCCATAGGCTTTGTCATTTCACACATGTTTCAAATTTAAGTAATATACTAAAAAATGGTATTTTGTCATCAAGAAATATTCCTTATAGTAAATGGAATGATAAAGATAGAGCTGATGGTTATACAGAGTACGTATGTACATCTGTAGAATTACCTAATACATATTGTTTGAATAACATGGTACAGAAAACCGGAACGAATATTGAAGACTGGATTATCTTTAAAATTAATCCTTATATTATTGACGATACAAGCCTGTTTTGCCCTGTCAATGCAGCTAAGGAATGTGGTAAATATGTGAGTGATGGAGTTGAAGCTTATGAATCTATATTTCTGAATGATGGATGGGATAGGAATTCTAAATGGATTTCTAGTATCCCTTCTAATTTACAGGCAGAAGTATTGATAAAAGAGTGCATTCCAGTTAGCCAAATTGAAGCTATTATTTTTCATGAAAATTTTTTTGACGATGATATCTTTAAATTAGTAAATCAAGCAAATATTGAGTTAAGACAATCAACAGATTTATTTGATAGTTACAAGACACTTAGATGGTTAAATAGTGGAAGAGTTCCATTCGACTTTCCAGTAAATTTAAATGATTATAGGGAGTAAAGATGGCTTATAGACCAGTATTTTATGGAGATGCTTTTGGGTATAAAAAGCACATGATTGATTTTGAGTTTTTCACAGGATTTTCTTTGTCTCAAAAACAAAAGTCAATTCAATCCTTGCATAATAGTATTATTAGGAATTTTCCAGGTAGAAAGATACTAGAAGTATCTAGTAAATCTCTTGACGAAATAGGTAGACAAGCTAGTGCATTTAACTTAAATGTAATTTTAAAATCTGGAAAAGAGTTTTCTGTTGAACAGATTTTTCAAGGGAGTAAGAAATTTAGGCGAGGTGGCTCTCAACTGCACTTGATAGATCAAATGACGTCAAAAGAATTAAAAAAGTATATTGGTAAACTTCACCAAGTTGATGAATTAGTTTCTTTTGAATCTTTTGGTCAAATATTTCCACTAAAACCTCAAACATTTTTTTATAATTGGCTTTATATTAACTCTCTTCACAAAAACCAATTCTTGGCTAATCAAATTATAAATTATGATACATTTACTGATATAGAATTTAATCCAAATAAATCAAAAAATTGTCAAGCTGAAGCATGCTCTATTTATGTTTACTTATACAAGAGTAATTTGCTAGATTATGCTTTATCTAGTAAAGAGAATTTTCTGCAAGTTGTTTACCGAGAACAAACATGCAACTCTTGCTCTAATATTGAAGGGAATGATAGTAAAGAAATTTCATTGTTTGGTTATGAAGAAGAACTCAAATCATTAAGAGAATCTTATTCCAAAAAAGTTCCTAAATATAGAAATAGTAGCTTTAATGATGAATGGATTCGCCAAAGCCTTGGAAAAACTGTCGAAATAATTATGGGGCAATCACCCGATAGTAAAAACTATACTGATAATCCAAATGATTATATATTAGTACAAGGTAATGCAGATATGCAGAATGGTAGGGTTGTCCCAAGAGTCTGGACAACACAGATTACAAAGTTAGCTGAAAAAGGTGATTTTATATTAAGTGTTCGAGCACCTGTTGGAGATATAGGTAAGACAGATTATAATGTTGTTATCGGACGTGGGGTAGCGGCAATAAGAGGAAATGAGTTTATATTTCAATTATTGTCAAGGATGAAGCAAACAAATTATTGGGCAAAATTTTCTACAGGTTCAACTTTTGAGAGCATTAATTCAAGTGATATAAAATCAGCTGAAATTTATTTACCAAGTCAAGACGAACAATCCGCCATCGGCTCCCTCTTCCACACCCTCGATGACCTTCTGTCTAGCTACAAGGACAATCTCGCCAACTACCAATCTCTCAAGGCGACCATGCTCTCAAAGATGTTTCCGAAGACTGGACATACGGTACCTGAGATTCGCTTGGATGGATTTGAAGGTGAGTGGGAAGTTCAAACTTTAAAAGAATTAGCTAGTTTTTCTAAAGGGAATGGTTATACCAAAAATGATTTGGTTAATTCGGGCAAAGAGATAATTCTATATGGTCGACTTTATACTAATTATCAAACTATAATTTCTAAAGTTAACACTTTTGTCACATCAGTAAAAGTAAATACTGTGATTAGTAAAGGTGGAGAAGTTATAGTTCCAGCATCTGGTGAAACTGCAGAAGATATTTCAAGAGCATCAGTTGTTGAGAAATCAGGAATTATTTTGGGTGGTGATTTAAATATAATCTATCCAGATGAAAATAAAGTGGACTCTATTTTCTTAGCTTTAACTATTTCAAATGGAAGTCAACAGAAAGAATTGATTAAAAGAGCACAAGGGAAGTCAGTCGTACACTTAAGAAATAACGATTTAGAAAAAGTTGTCTTACACTATCCTTCTATGGAGGAACAACGTGCTATCGGCTCCTATTTCTCTAACCTTGATAACCTCATCAATTCTCATCAAGAAAAAATTTCTCAGCTTGAGACTTTGAAAAAGAAACTCTTGCGGGATATGTTTATATAGAATTTTGTTATGAAAAAAATTAGAAGATTATGTTTGTCGTTTTGTTTATCAATTTGTTCTTTTTCGCCAGGTTTAGTCTTGTATCTATTTACTATAGATATTTTTCCCTCACAGGATTCTTATGTATGTAGTTTTCTAAAAATAGGAGTGTTGATTTTCCTGATGCTTTCTTTTTCTTTTGGAGTCTTACAGTATTTGAAAAGATTTAAAGAAGCAAATGATACTGCTCAAGTTGAAAGTATACAACCAGTAGAAAATGAAATCATTCCAACTTACTTAGGCCTTTTTGTAATTATGCTGGGTTTAGGTGAATTAACATTCTTATATCAGATTGTAGTAATAGTCCTCATTTTTCTAATATGGTGGATTCTTATGGAGAGGTCATACTATTTTAATTTGATATGGTTGCTCTCATATCGTTATTACAGAGTCACTGATAAAAACGGCAATGTCTTTATTATTTATAGTAAGAAAAAAGATGTTAAAGAAACTGGGACTATAAAAGGACTAGTTAGAATAAATAATTTTACTTTTTTGGAGAAGGAATAGTATGTTTTTAGTAAAAGTAGGTCGAACGTATAGAAAATTGGATAACACGGATGATATTTCTGAATTAGTTGCTCCGGAGATTGATCCTGAAAATAGTAGAGAATTTGATCCAGAAATAAAGTTAGAACATGAGGAATGGTTCTATATTGAAATTGATGATGAACATATGTCTATGGTCAAAGAATATGGGGATAAGTTTTCAAGTACTGTAAGTTTAAATGATGTAACTGAGGAAGAGTTCTCGAAAATTGATTTGATTTTTCGAAAAGTTGAAAATGACGGTTTAGTTTTTCAAAAAATAACTAAATCAAAGAGAATGGTTGATAAGTCAATCTTGAAATGGAGACGTAGAAAAGCTGAGAGAACAATTATTGAAAATGGTATAGAATTAAAATCTGAGAACGATGCCTATTTTGATGGAAATAATAAATTGTACTTTAGAAGTTTTAGGACGATTCATAGTCTATTCAAAGGTATTGATGATTATTACCGTATAGCTAGTCTTGCAGAAGTTGATGAATTAAAAAGAATTGATTTAGTTACTTTCTCAGATTTTGAAATTAAATCTAATAATTTAAAAATGGTGGCAATTCTAAAAGATGATGAAATTGACCTATCTGATACCTCAATAATTAGCACCTTATTAACATCATATGAACAATATCCAGAGCAGGATTTCAAGGTTTCAGAAGGAAAATTTATTATTGATACCAACAAACGATTGACAAGTTTCTTAAAATTGGCGTTAGGGAGATTATATACTAATCCAATTACAAGTCATCAGATGGAAGCCAGCTCTGCTAGGCGATTACGGAAGAAGGAAAACTGAAGTAACATTCTTTAAAAAATTATCTATAAAGAGGAGTATTAATGGTATCTGTAACACAACGTATAAAAGAAATTAACCAACCTCGAGGTGGTTATCTGCCCATCAAGTTATTTTCAGTAGAGCAGTTCGAAGACCATAGAGTTCTGCATCCTGTAGAGTCTGTATCTCCTAGTTTAGTGGGCATTTGTGTGGACTACTTGACACGCTTTATGAAAGGGACAGAAGCCCATGATGCTTTCAGAATTTCTCTCAAGGGAGCTCAGATGGTGGGCATGGGAGACCTAGCAGAAGCACTGCTCGATTTGGTGACAGGATTGGACGATTTATCGATAGAAAGTGCGTGTCGTTTGGTTTCTTTTGATGTTGTTTATCGTGCGGGGAAACAGTATTATAAGCCTTTTGAGGAAATTTTGGTGGATGCAGAAACGATAGAGAATATTCGTATCATGGTAGAACGAAGTCTTTGCTTTTTCGACCTCTATGGTCCTTTGGTAAAGGATGGCTTTCATTTTCTTGGAGGTTATACAGAAACGATTGATAAGGGTGATGGAGATTTTCTGACCAAGGATACACTGTGGGATTTTAAGGTTACTAAAACAGCTCCAAATAAAGACCATACGCTACAAGTACTTGTATACTACATCATGGGTTTACATTCCTATGATCCTGACTTCCTTTCTATCGAAAATCTTGGATTTTATAACCCTCGAAAAAACATCGTTTATCAACTTCCAGTCTCCTCTATTCCTTTAGATTTGATTCGAACGATTGAAAAAGAAGTGATTTGTTATAAATGATTGCTTGTTTAAAAAAATTAATTGCAAAACTTAGAAAGAAACATTATGGAAACAACACAAACTTCCCAGTCGCTCTATCAAGCCCTGTGGAACTCAGCGGATGTTCTCCGCTCTAAGATGGATGCCAACGACTACAAGTCTTATCTTTTGGGCATGGTCTTTTATAAGTATCTGTCAGACAAGATGCTCTTTTTCGTGGCGGAGACTATGGAAGAAGGGACGGATAGTCTTGAGGATGCTCTTGAGGTCTATCGTAACTACTACGAGGATGCGGACACTCACGAGGATCTTATTGCAGTCATGAAGGACGAACTCAACTATAGTATCAAGCCTGACCTGACCTTTACGGCTCTGGTAGCACGTGTCAATGAGGGGACTTTTCAGCTAGAAGATCTGGCTCAAGGTTTTCGTGATATCGAGCAGAGTGACGACCTTTATGAAAACCTCTTTGAAGATATTGATCTCTATTCCAAAAAGCTAGGGGCAACTCCACAAAAGCAAAACCAAACAGTGGCGGCAGTCATGAAAGAGTTGGCTGTGCTAGATGTGGCTGGTCATGCTGGTGATATGCTGGGGGATGCCTATGAGTATCTGATCGGTCAGTTTGCGACTGACTCGGGTAAGAAAGCAGGTGAATTCTATACGCCTCAACCTGTTGCCAAGCTCATGACTCAGATTGCCTTTTTAGATCGTGAGGACCAGCAAGGATTTACCATCTATGATGCGACCATGGGCTCTGGCTCTCTCTTGCTCAATGCCAAGAAATACTCTCATAAACCGCAGACAGTGGTCTACTTTGGTCAGGAGCTCAATACCTCAACCTATAACCTAGCTCGGATGAATATGATTCTACACGGTGTTCCAGTTGAGAATCAATTTCTCCACAATGCCGATACACTAGACGAAGACTGGCCGACACAGGAACCGACCAACTTTGACGGGGTTCTCATGAACCCTCCATACTCTGCCAAGTGGTCCGCAAGTTCTGGCTTCCTGAATGATCCTCGTTTCTCTCCTTTTGGGAAACTAGCGCCCCAATCCAAGGCTGATTTTGCCTTTCTTTTGCATGGTTACTACCATCTCAAGCAGGATAATGGTGTTATGGCTATCGTCCTTCCCCACGGTGTCCTTTTCCGTGGTAATGCGGAAGGGACCATTCGTAAGGCTTTGCTAGAAGAAGGTGCTATTGATACGGTTATCGGTCTACCTGCCAATATCTTCTTTAATACCAGCATTCCGACCACGGTTATCATTCTCAAAAAGAACCGTACCAATCGGGATGTCTACTTTATCGATGCTTCTAAGGAGTTTGATAAAGGCAAAAACCAAAATATCATGACGGATGCTCATATTGAGAAGATTTTGGAAGCCTACAAGTCACGTGAGGAGATGGATAAGTTTGCCCACCTAGCAAGCTATGAAGAAATCGTCGAAAATGACTACAACCTCAATATCCCTCGCTATGTAGATACCTTTGAGGAAGAAGAAGTAGAGCCACTGACAGAAATCGTCAGCAAGATTAACGAGACAAATAAAGCTATCGAAAGCCAAACAGCTTCATTATTGGAAATACTCAACCAACTCCACGGAACCACACCAGAAGCCGATGCTGAACTTAAAGAGTTTTTGAAAAACTTTAAAGGGTGATGGGCTTAATTGATCCGCTCGTAATTCGCTCATTTTTTAGATACAACTTTGTTTCCATATTTCCTGGAAACTGATAGACAGCAAGGAGGAACATGGAACAAATTAACCAAAAATCCCAGTGCCAACAACTCTGGGCTAGAAACAAATACCTCGTTTTGAGCCATTCCAGTAATATTTATAATGAGATTCGCCAATACTTGAAGAATGAACAGGTGGAGGTGAGTCAGGTTCAAGAGATGATTGACCGTGCCTGTCAAATCCCCGAACACAGGGGTCAGGTTTGCAATGCCTTTCAGCATATTTGGGGCTATTTCAAAAAGAAAGCGACAGATGTTGAGCGTAAGGACTATATGCTCTTGCTGGATCGCTACCGCTTTGGTCAGGCTTCCAAGGAAGACTTAGTCGTTAAAACTCGAGACTTGCTTGAACACTATCCAAATACCTACTTGCAATATTCGACCTTACTGAAAGGAGACTCCAATGAGACTTTGGCATGAGGATTTGATTTCACAACTTCCCCGTCCGCAACTCTTGGGACAACATCGAGAGTGCTGTGCCCTGCGTGGCAATGGCTGGGGGAGAAAGCATGCGACGGTGGACTATGTCTTTACTCACTCGCCCTATCAACTCTATGCTTATCATCGCTTGATCATGGAGGAGATGGCTAACCGTGGCTACAATGTCAGTCCAGAGTGGTTGGACAAGAACTACCGAGGTAAGACCTGCCCTCCTTATGAAGACTTGCCTGAGGAAAAGTTGGGCAAGCCCATCTATAGTGAGCATGATGCAGGATACTATGAGGAATGTCTGGCTAATCTCCGTGAGAAAGGCATTGAGTTGGTGTAAGAGTCAGGATTAGCTCCACATTATAACTCTTCTCATAATTTTTTCGAATAATAAAGATGAGACCTTTAGAGTTTTTCTGAAGGTCTTCTTTTTATGAATATTAGGATTTATTTTTAATAACTTTTAAGTTATAATTTAAAAAAGCCAAGCGTGAACTGAAGGACATAAAAGAAAGAGGGTTAAGTGATGAAGAATAGTACCATTGGAAGTAATTGGAAGGATGTCCGAACAGAACTCTTTACCAAGGAAGAAATTCTTGAAAGTGATATGCGAGTGGCTATTATGAGTGAGTTGATTGAGGCTAGACATGAGCAAGGTATCAGTCAGAAAAAGCTAGAGGAACTCAGTGGAGTAAGCCAGCCTGTCATAGCTAGGATGGAAACAGGAAAGACTAGTCCTCAGTTGGATACGGTCTTAAAAGTCTTAGCCAGTTTAGGAAAGACACTAGCAGTCGTCCCACTTGAACAGGAAAAAAATTGATAGGATGAAATTCCTTGGATTTCTAAAATCATCCACTGGACAATTTCATCTCCCGTCCGCATTTTTTCAGGGAAATATCAGAATTACAAAAGAAAACCACCCTATAGTCTTTTCTAATAGCAAGCCATAGTCGCTGATGAGAATTGTCAATAGCTCGTTTGAGCATTCCAACTAAAATACAGTCATAAAATAAGCAATACAAAGGATTTGAGACACTGGTCTCAAGTCTTTTTCTTTTGTCCAAAAGAATGATATAGTTTCAAACTATATCAAAGCCTAATTATTTACAATTATACAGACCCTTTCTTTTCTGTTAAGATAGTTTCAACAACAAATTTTGGAGGACACATCATGTCAACTACGATCATCGGTTTCCCTCGTTTGGGCGAATTCCGCGAATTAAAATTTACAACTGAAAAATACTTTAGAAAAGAAATCTCAGAAGAAGAACTCTTGGCAGCAGCAAAAGACTTGCGTGCTAAACACTGGAACATTGTCAAAGAAAAAGGCATCACTGAAATCCCTTCAAATGACTTTTCTCACTATGACAACTTCCTAGATGCAGCTTTCCTTTTCAACGTGGTACCTGCTTCAGTTCAAAACTTGGACTTGTCTGACCTTGAGCGTTACTTTGCTTTGGGACGTGGTTACCAAGGAGAAAAAGGGGATGTTCGTGCCCTTCCGATGAAGAAATGGTTCAACACCAACTACCACTACATCGTTCCTAAATTTGAAAAAGACACTCAAGTTAAATTGGCTGGTCACAAGATCTTTGATGAGTTCCAAGAAGCAAAAGAACTTGGTCTCAACACTCGTCCTGTTCTTGTAGGTCCATTCACTTTCCTTCAATTGTCAGACTTTGAAGAAGGCGTGAAAGCTGAAGACTTCGTAGATAGCTTAGTGGCTGCATACCAAGAAGTTTTTGCTAAATTGGCGGAGCTTGGTGCAACTCGCATCCAACTCGACGAAGCGGCTCTTGTCAAAGACTTGACAGCTGAAGAAAAAGCTCTCTTCTTGAACCTCTACAACAAGCTTTTGGCTGACAAGAAAGGTCTTGAAGTCTTGCTTCAAACTTACTTCGGTGACGTTCGTGACGTCTACTCTGATCTTGTGAACTTGCCAGTAGATGCCATTGGTTTGGACTTCGTTGAAGGTAAGAAAACTCTTGAACTCGTTAAAGGTGGTTTCCCAGCTGACAAGACTCTCTATGCTGGTATCGTCAATGGTAAAAACATCTGGCGCAACAACTACGAAAAGAGCTTGGCTGTTCTTGAGCAAATCCCAGCTGAAACCATCGTATTGACAAGCTCATGCTCACTTCTTCACGTGCCATTTACAACTGCTAACGAAGAATTTGAACCAGCTATCTTGAACCACTTTGCATTTGCAGTTGAAAAATTGGATGAGATCCGTGACTTGGATGCTATCCGCAATGGTCAAGGTGCAGAAGCTCTTGCAGCTAACAAAGAACTCTTTGCGACTGAGCGTGTGGGTGAAAATGCAGAACTTCGTGCGCGCATCGCTGGATTGACTGACGCAGACTACACTCGTTTGCCAGCCTTTGCAGAACGTGAAGCCATCCAAGAAGAAGCCTTTAAACTTCCAGCTCTTCCAACAACAACCATCGGTTCATTCCCTCAAACTAAGGAAGTCCGTGCCAAACGTTTGGCCTTTCGTAAGGGTGAATTGTCACAAGAAGAGTACGACGCTTTCCTTGCTGAAACCATCGACGAATGGATCAAATGGCAAGAAGAAGTTGGATTTGACGTGCTTGTACACGGTGAGTTCGAGCGTAACGACATGGTTGAGTACTTCGGTCAAAACTTGTCCGGTTACCTCTTCTCTAAGAATGGTTGGGTACAATCATACGGTATGCGTGGGGTGAAACCACCAATCATCTGGGGTGACGTCACTCGTCTTAACCCAATCACTGTCAAATGGTCTAGCTACGCACAAAGCCGTACAGACAAGCCTGTCAAAGGTATGTTGACTGGACCGGTTACCATCCTCAACTGGTCATTCCCACGTGAAGACATCTCTATCAAGGACTCAACTCTTCAAATCGCCCTTGCTATCAAGGATGAAGTTCTTGACCTTGAAGCTGCAGGTGTGAAAATCATCCAAATCGACGAGGCTGCTCTTCGTGAGAAATTGCCACTCCGTCGTAGCGACTGGTACGAAGACTACCTTGACTGGGCTATTCCAGCCTTCCGCTTGGTACACTCTACAGTTGCGCCAGATACTCAAATCCACACTCACATGTGTTACTCAGAATTTACAGATATCATCCCAGCTATCGACAACATGGATGCGGACGTTATTTCATTTGAGGCAAGCCGTTCAAACCTTGAAATCTTGGACGAACTCAAAGCGAAAAACTTCCAAACAGAAGTGGGACCTGGGGTTTACGATATCCACTCACCTCGTGTGCCAAACGAAGGCGAAATCGACCACACGATTGATGCTATTCTTGCCAAAGTACCAAGCAAGAAAGTTTGGATCAACCCTGACTGTGGTTTGAAAACACGTGGTATTCCAGAAACAAAAGAAAGCTTGATCCGCCTTGTCGAAGCAGCAAAAGCTGCGCGTGAGAAATTGTAAGATAAGATTTCTCTCTTGACACTGACTGATCAAGGAACTGCTTGGCCCAAGCCGGCTCAGCAATCATGAAATCAAAAAGAAAAGGATAATGACTATGTCACGCCAAACACCGTCACTTTCATTTGAAGTGTTCCCTCCAAACCCAGCAGTGGGTAATGATAAAATTATTTCAGCCTTGCAGGATATGCGGGAGCTGACACCTCACTTTATCAGTGTGACTGCCAGCAATAATAAATTTAATATCAAGGAAACAACGGTTCGTTTGGCTGATTTTATCCAGAATGACTTGGCGATTCCAACTATTGCCCACTTGCCAGCTATCTATCTGACCAAGGATAAAGTTGCTGAAACCATTGCAGACTTGGATAAGGTTGGGGTACAGAAAATCTTGGCCTTGCGTGGGGATATTATCCCTGATGTGGAACCACAAAAGGATTTCCGCTACGCAACGGATTTGATCGAGTTCATCAAGGAACAAGCCCCTCAATTTGATATTATTGGCGCTTGCTACCCAGAGGGGCACCCTGACTCTCCAAACCAGATCTCAGATATTCAAAATCTCAAGAAGAAAGTGGATGCAGGCTGTTCCAGCCTCGTAACGCAGCTTTTCTTTGACAATGAGCGCTTCTATGATTTTCAAGATAAGTGTACCTTGGCAGGGATTGATGTTCCCATTCATGCGGGGATCATGCCCATTCTTAACCGTAACCAAGCGCTTCGTCTCTTGAAGACTTGTGAGAATATCCACCTTCCACGTAAATTTAAAGCCATCTTAGACAAGTATGAGCATGACCCTGAGTCGCTCAGAGCAGCAGGACTTGCCTATGCAGTGGATCAAATCGTGGACTTGGTAACTCAGGATGTTGCTGGTGTGCATCTCTACACCATGAACAATGCTGAAACAGCAAAATACATCCACCAAGCAACCCATGCCTTGTTTAATCATCAGTCTTTAGGATAATAAAAAGCAAACCATTCTTCTCAGGTGAGGGGAATGGTTCCTTTTTAATAGAAAAGCCCGTACTTTTTAAGAAAAATATGATAAAATAGACTCTGTACGTACTTGATACAAAGATGAGGGTATAAAAGTTTTAAAGGCTTTGTCGATTCTCAATTTTATGATAGAAATTTTTTCATAATTTGTTCTTTTCAGTATTTAGTTTGAGCGACACGAACGAGTCAAATCGATGTTATTTGACGAGAGAGTTAGTAAAGTATTTAGCTAATCGCCTAATAGCGATTAGCGTGAAAGGATTAGATGCTTTAGCATCAAACCTTTCTAATGATTTGTATCTTGATAGTTGAACACGGGCTAAATCCCTAGTGAAAAAGATAGATTTCCTGGTGTGCATCGCACACTGCGTTAATTTATGCAATCATGAGTAATTGAACACGGCCGAAAAGCTGTGTAAAAAAGATAAACTGTCTTGTCTTTATCGAAGACTTCGCCAGTTTCCTATTTTTACTTTGCTTTTTGCGACTTTAGTATCTTGATCTTTGTAGGCAAGGCGTATAATTTCATCAATCCAAAGGGGATTAAAATGACAAAACAAGTGTTTCAAACGACTTTTGCTGGTCGTGAGTTAATTGTAGAGACTGGTCAGGTTGCTAAGCAAGCAAATGGCTCTGTTGTCGTGCGTTACGGTGAGTCAACTGTCTTGACTGCTGCCGTTATGTCTAAGAAAATGGCAACTGGGGATTTCTTCCCTCTTCAAGTCAACTACGAAGAAAAAATGTATGCGGCTGGGAAGTTTCCTGGTGGCTTTATGAAACGTGAAGGACGTCCTTCAACAGATGCGACTTTGACAGCGCGTTTGATTGACCGTCCAATCCGTCCTATGTTTGCGGAAGGTTTCCGTAACGAAGTCCAAGTTATCAACACCGTCCTTTCTTATGATGAAAATGCCTCTGCTCCAATGGCGGCTATGTTTGGTTCATCCTTGGCACTTTCTATCTCAGATATTCCGTTTGACGGACCAATTGCTGGGGTGCAAGTGGGCTATGTAGATGGTCAAATCATCATCAACCCTACGCAAGAACAAGCAGAGCAATCTCTCCTTGAATTGACAGTAGCTGGTACCAAACACGCCATCAACATGGTAGAGTCTGGTGCCAAAGAATTGTCAGAAGAAATCATGTTGGAAGCCCTTCTCAAAGGGCACGAAGCAGTCAAAGAATTGATTGCCTTCCAAGAAGAAATCGTTGCGGCAGTTGGTAAGGAAAAAGCAGAAGTGGAATTGCTTCATGTAGACGCTGACTTGCAGGCTGAAATCATCGCAGCCTACAACAGTGACCTCCAAAAAGCTGTCCAAGTAGAAGAAAAATTGGCTCGAGAAGCTGCGACTCAAGCAGTTAAAGACCAAGTGACTGCGGTGTATGAAGAAAAATATGCAGACCACGAAGAATTTGACCGTATTATGCGTGATGTGGCTGAAATCTTGGAACAAATGGAACACGCTGAAGTGCGCCGTTTGATTACAGAAGACAAGGTGCGTCCTGACGGGCGTAAGGTCGATGAAATCCGTCCTTTGGATGCGGTTGTTGACTTCCTTCCTCGTGTGCACGGTTCAGGTCTCTTCACTCGCGGACAAACTCAGGCTCTTTCAGTTTTGACTTTGGCTCCAATGGGTGAAACTCAAATCATTGATGGTTTGGATCCAGAGTACAAGAAACGCTTTATGCACCACTATAACTTCCCTCAATACTCTGTAGGGGAAACTGGTCGTTACGGTGCGCCTGGTCGTCGTGAAATTGGTCATGGGGCTCTCGGTGAACGTGCTCTTGCTCAAGTCTTGCCAAGTTTGGAAGAATTTCCATACGCGATTCGCTTGGTAGCTGAAGTGTTAGAATCAAACGGTTCATCTTCTCAAGCCTCTATCTGTGCGGGAACGCTCGCCCTTATGGCTGGTGGTGTGCCAATCAAGGCGCCAGTAGCTGGTATTGCCATGGGACTTATCTCAGATGGAAATAACTACACTGTATTGACAGATATCCAAGGTTTGGAAGACCACTTTGGAGACATGGACTTTAAGGTTGCCGGTACTCGTGACGGGATTACAGCCCTTCAAATGGATATCAAGATCCAAGGGATTACTGCACAAATCTTGACTGAGGCCCTTGCTCAAGCCAAGAAAGCTCGTTTTGAAATCCTTGATGTGATTGAAGCAACTATTCCAGAAGTTCGTCCAGAATTGGCTCCAACTGCACCGAAAATTGATACTATCAAGATTGATGTGGACAAGATCAAGATTGTCATCGGTAAGGGTGGAGAAACCATCGACAAAATTATCGCTGAAACAGGCGTTAAGATTGATATCGACGAAGAAGGTAATGTTTCTATCTACTCTAGCGACCAAGCTGCTATTAACCGAACCAAAGAAATCATCGCTGGCTTGGTTCGTGAAGCCAAAGTGGATGAAGTTTACCATGCTAAGGTTGTTCGTATCGAGAAATTTGGTGCCTTTGTCAACCTCTTTGATAAGACAGATGCACTTGTGCACATTTCTGAAATGGCTTGGACTCGTACCAACCGTGTCGAAGATTTGGTAGCTATCGGTGATGAAGTCGACGTTAAGGTTATCAAGATTGATGAAAAAGGCCGTATCGATGCCTCTATGAAGGCTCTTCTTCCTCGTCCTCCAAAACCTGATCATGATGAAAAAGGCGAAAAGTCTGAGCGACCTCACCGTCCACGTCATCACAAGGACCACAAACCTAAGAAAGAATTTACAGAAACACCAAAAGATTCAGAATAAGAAAAGGAGAAATGTATGGGATGGTGGCGCGAAACCATTGATATTGTAAAAGAAAATGATCCAGCGGCACGCAACAGTTTGGAAGTTTTGCTGACTTATCCAGGTGTCAAGGCCTTAGCTGCCCACCGTTTCTCGCATTTTCTCTGGAAGCACGGCTTCAAACTCCTGGCTCGGCTGCATAGTCAGTTTTGGCGCTTTTGGACTCAGATAGAGATTCATCCGGGTGCTCAGATAGAATCAGGTGTTTTTATCGACCATGGCTCAGGCCTGGTGATTGGAGAGACGGCGATTGTTGAAAAAGGCGTTCTTCTCTATCACGGAGTGACTCTTGGTGGAACAGGGAAGGATGTTGGTAAACGCCATCCGACTGTCCGAAAAGGGGCGCTGATTTCAGCCCATGCTCAGGTGATTGGCCCTATTGAAATTGGAGAGAAAGCCAAAGTTGGGGCGGGTGCAGTGGTTGTGGCAGATGTTCCGAGCGATGTGACAGTTGTCGGAATCCCAGCTAAGATCGTCCGAGTTCATGGACAGAAAGATGAGCCGATGATCCACGAAGTTGAAGAAAAACGAGAATACTATCTAGACAAGCTAGAACATGCCCGTGAAGCCAGTCACCATTCATCAAGTCTGTAGGATAGGGTAGCAAAGTTATCGAGGTGAAGTATGACAGGAGGTAAGAACTATGTCAGATTTATCAGATGCAATTTTGAACCAGGCAGTTCTTGAGTTGCAAGAACGCTTGGATGGTCTTGCTAAGGAGCGCTTTATTAAACTGCCACCTAGCCACCAGCGTGAATGGGCTCATTATATCAGTGAAGCCAAAAAAGATGAGACCAAACTGCGCCGTCTAAATAAAATGAAGGCGGATTTGCTGAAGCCTTAAAGAAAGAGAAGTTATGCTATTAGAGGAATTTGAAGATGTAGCAGCAGTTATTGAGCCAACTGAAAAGCCAGTCCCTGACAAGGGTGAGGTGTGCGAAACCATCATCCTGTCCTTTAATGGCGAGATTCTGAAACGTTTGATTGAGTCAGAAAATGTCTATCAGGGAGGCTATTTGAAAAGCATAAACGGCCATCATCCATGGTATATTTATGGCCAAGGACCTAGCAAGCTAGCAGTTATGTTGGCTCCAATTGGGGCTCCCATGATAGTCGGCCAGCTGGAGGAGTTGGCGGCCAGAGGCTTCAAAAATTTCATCATTTTAGGTTCCTGTGGCGTTTTGGACCGCTCAATTGAGGCTGACAAGATTATTCTGCCTGCAGCTGCATTGCGTGATGAAGGAACTAGCTATCACTATGCCCCACCGGGTGACGAAGTCGCCTATGACGAGTCTCTGCTGATCGAGCTGGAAGCCATCTTTGACAAGCACAATATCGAACATATCCGCACCAAGTCTTGGACGACTGATGCCTTTTATCGAGAAACGCCTGATAAGGTCAAGCGTCGCTTGGCTGCTGGAGCCAAAGTGGTGGACATGGAAGCTTCAGCTATCATGGCTTGGAGTCAATTTCGCAAGAGTAAAGTCTATCAGTTCTTCTACACAGCTGACTATGTGGATCATCATAACCGAATCTGGGATGCCCGCCATGAAGAGCGGACAGCTGATGCCATGACTTTTTTCACTATCGCTTTGATAATAGCCGAGGAACTAGAAAGGTAACTACAAGAATGGCAGTATATTTTTACGGCTGTATCACCATGGATGGCTACTTGGCAGACAGTCAGCACAGGATAGACTGGCTGCATCAGCTTGGTTCTGTAGAGGATACAGGCTATGATGACTTTTACAGGCAAATGGATATCACCATCATGGGCAAGCGGACCTTTGAGGAAATCCAAGATTTGCAAGATGTAGAAAGTTTTTATCAAGCTACGGAAAACTATGTCTTTACACATGATAGGCACCTGCCTGTCAGCAATTACCAGCCAGTAGCTGGGGATGTGGTGGACTTTGTTCAACAGATTGACAAAGGCAAAAATGTCTTTGTGATTGGTGGTAATTCCTTGGTAGGACCGCTCTTGGATGCGGATCTTTTCGACCACCTCATTATTCAGATAGCGCCCCTTATCCTAGGAAAGGGAGTTCCCCTCTTTACTCAAGAGGAAGGGCAGCACTTTTACCAACTGGATAGCCTCAGACAATTTGGCCCTTTTGCAGAGCTGGTTTTCAGCCGAAAAAGTCAGAAATAGAGAAGGGAGTGGACCGCATGATTAAAATTTATGACACCATGTCTCGTGATTTGCGAGAATTTGTACCTATTGAGGACGGCAAGGTTAAGATGTATGTCTGTGGGCCAACTGTATACAACTATATCCATGTCGGCAATGCCCGCTCAACAGTAGCTTTTGATACCATTCGTCGTTATTTCGAATACCGTGGCTACGAAGTTGCCTATATTTCCAATTTCACGGATGTAGACGATAAGATTATCAACCGTGCCAAGGAAGAAGGTATCACGCCTCTGGAGGTTGCGGACAAGTACATCGCTGCCTTTCGTGAGGATGTGACGGCTTTGGGCGTGAAACCTGCGACTCGTCATCCGCGTGTAGTAGAGTTTATGGCTGACATCATTCGTTTTGTGGAAGACTTGATTGAAAAAGGTTATGCCTACGAGAGTCAAGGAGATGTTTACTTCCGAGTGGAAAAATCCCATAACTATGCTAAGTTGGCTAACAAAACCTTGGAAGATTTGGAGCTAGGTGCATCAGGTCGTACCGATGAAGAAACGGCTCGCAAGGAAAATCCTGTAGACTTTGCCCTTTGGAAAGCTGTAAAACCAGGCGAGATTTCTTGGGACAGTCCTTGGGGACCTGGTCGTCCGGGCTGGCATATCGAGTGTTCGGTCATGTCAACAGAGATTTTGGGCGATACCATTGATATCCACGGTGGGGGAGCTGATCTGGAGTTTCCTCACCATACCAACGAAATTGCCCAGTCAGAAGCCAAAACAGGCAAGATCTTTGCCAACTACTGGATGCACAATGGTTTTGTCAATATCGATAATGTCAAGATGTCCAAGTCCTTGGGCAACTTTATTACCGTGCATGATGCTCTTAAGACCATTGATGGGCAAGTACTTCGTTTCTTCTTTGCGACTCAGCATTACCGCAAGCCGATCAACTTTACAGAAAAAGCAGTGCGTGATGCCGAGACCAATCTCAAGTATCTAAAGAACACCTATGAGCAACCATTTTCTGGGACTGTAGATGCTCAAGAGTTACAGGCTTTTAAAGATAAGTTTGTTGCCGCTATGGATGAGGATTTCAACTCTGCCAACGGTATCACAGTTGTCTTTGAAATGGCCAAATGGATCAACTCAGGAAACTATGATGCAAGTGTTAAGGAAGCTCTTGCGGCTATGTTAGAGGTCTTTGGGATTGTCTTTGTTGAGGAAGTTTTGGATGCAGACATTGAAGCCTTGATCCAAAAGCGCCAAGAAGCGCGTGCTAATCGTGACTTTGCGACAGCAGACCAAATCCGTGATCAATTAGCGGCTCAAGGAATTAAGCTCCTTGACACCAAGGATGGAGTGAGGTGGACTCGTGATTGATGTCAATCTCATTAACGGGATTGCGCTTGCCTTCGAAGGAGATGCGGTTTATTCCATGTATATCCGTCGCCATCTCATCCTTAAAGGCATGACCAAACCCAACAAACTCCACCAAGAGGCGACTAAGTATGTGTCAGCCAAGGCTCAGGCTCGCTTGATTTCCCTCATGTTGGAAGAGCAAGTCCTGACGGAAAAAGAAGAAGAAATCTACAAACGTGGCCGCAATACCAATAGTCACACAAAGGCTAAAAATGCAGATGTGGTGACTTACCGCATGTCTACAGGTTTTGAAGCAGTGATGGGCTATCTCCATCTGACTGAAAATGTGGAGCGTCTAGAGACTATAATTTCTTGGTGCATCCAAAAAGTGGAGGGCTAGGACATGATTGCAAAGGAATTACAAGACTGGTTTCCTGAAGCTCAGATTTCAGATCAGCCAGTAGAGAAACCAGGCTATCTCACTCTCCCTTTAGCTTCTCAGCAGTGGATTTTACTGGAGGAAGCTGGGCTCAGCGAGCGTGAAAAGCAGCTGGTTGCCCTTTTGACCCAGCAAGAGCAGGCTCGTTCGCTCAATCCTTGGTATCCCTATCTGATTGAGGGGAAGGGGCAGGCACCGCAAACATTTAAAAAGATACAACTGGTTTATTGCCATCTTTCCTATTTCCAACAGGAAAATCTATCCTCTTGGCTAGACATGATGCGGACCCTCTTTCCCAACTGCCAGACAGTATTGCAGGTCGGGGCTCAGGATTATGTATTTGTGCTTCAACAAGATAAGTACACCTCTGTTCGCTCGATCTTATCTGATACGATTGAGGCAGTTGAGTATGATTTTGGTCTTCGTCTGTCGATCATGTTGGGGCAGGTTTGGTCTCAGACAGGTCCTCAGGCCCTATCAGACTTAATCAAAGCGGAGCGAGATTTGTTTAAGACTTGGTGGCGTCAGGGTCACCAAGGTGTACACACCTTTTCACAACTCTATCTATGGAGTATGGGAGAAAGACTAGTGGACCTGAAGGTAACCAAGGAATGCCTGCACCAGATGATCTTGGATCAAGACCAGATTCAGGAAATTATCCTTTCTCTCTGGGAAAACAGTGCTGTTCTGACTAAAACAGCCCAGCAACTCTATCTGCACCGCAACTCTCTCCAATACAAGATTGATAGATGGGAAGAATTGACAGGACTTCAGTTGAAGGAGTTGACGGATCTCACTCTTTGTTATCAGTTGATTTTACCAGATATTCTTTAAAGTTTTGTGCAAGTTGCACAGAACTTTTTTATTTTTTTGGTCACCTTGCCATAGAAAAATAAAGCGTTTTCATCTATAATAAAACTATCAAAAGACAAAAGGAGTTCACCTCGATGGTAGAATTAAATCTTAAAAACATTTACAAAAAATATCCAAACAGCGAACACTACTCAGTTGAAGACTTCAACTTGGACATCAAAGACAAGGAATTTATCGTTTTCGTAGGTCCTTCAGGATGTGGTAAATCAACAACTCTTCGTATGATTGCTGGTCTTGAAGACATCACAGAAGGTACTGCATCTATCGATGGCGTGGTTGTCAACGACGTAGCTCCAAAAGACCGTGACATCGCCATGGTATTCCAAAACTACGCTCTTTACCCACACATGACTGTATATGACAACATGGCTTTCGGTTTGAAATTGCGTAAATACAGCAAAGAAGACATCGACAAACGTGTGCAAGAAGCAGCAGCAATCCTTGGTTTGAAAGAATTCTTGGATCGTAAACCAGCTGACCTTTCAGGTGGTCAACGCCAACGTGTTGCCATGGGTCGTGCGATCGTCCGTGATGCAAAAGTGTTCTTGATGGACGAACCTTTGTCAAACTTGGATGCCAAACTTCGTGTATCCATGCGTGCTGAAATCGCGAAAATCCACCGTCGTATCGGAGCTACAACTATCTACGTAACTCACGACCAAACAGAAGCGATGACTCTTGCAGACCGTATTGTTATCATGTCAGCTACTAAGAACCCTGCTGGTACAGGTACTATCGGACGTGTTGAACAAATCGGTACCCCTCAAGAAGTTTACAAAAACCCAGTTAACAAATTTGTAGCAGGATTTATCGGAAGCCCAGCTATGAACTTCATCAATGTGAAATTGGTTGGTAGCGAAATTGTTTCTGACGGTTTCCGTTTGAAAGTGCCAGAAGGTGCTTTGAAAGTTCTTCGTGACAAAGGCTACGAAGGAAAAGAATTGATCTTCGGTATTCGTCCAGAAGATGTGAATGCAGAACCTGCTTTCCTTGAAACATTCCCAGAATCAGTTGTTAAAGCAACTATCTCTGTATCAGAATTGCTTGGTTCAGAATCTCACCTTTACTGCCAAGTTGGTAAAGATGAATTTGTTGCAAAAGTGGATGCTCGTGACTACTTGCAAACAGGTGCAACAGTTGAACTTGGATTTGACTTGAACAAAGCACACTTCTTCGATGTAGAAACTGAAAAAACAGTCTACTAAGAAAATGAAATGTCAAAACACTACTATAGAAATCTGGTAGTGTTTTTTTAATGATTGGTATTGGCATAAAAACAGGCTTTTCTAGTTTTCATATCCTTAAAAAAGTGATAAAATGGTAGGAAGAATTGGAGAGTATAGATGCCGAAAGAAGTGAATTTGACGGGCGATCAGGTAGTCGCTTTAACGAAAGAATATTTAACAAAGGAAGACGTTGCTTTTGTACAAAAAGCATTGATTTACGCAGTTGATTGTCATAGTGGGCAGTTTCGGAAATCAGGAGAGCCCTATATTATCCATCCCATTCAGGTAGCAGGCATTTTGGCTAAGCTCAAGCTGGATGCTGTAACCGTTGCCTGTGGTTTTTTGCATGACGTGGTTGAAGACACAGATGCGACACTGGATGATTTGGAGAGAGAGTTCGGTCATGATGTTCGGATTATCGTTGACGGGGTGACCAAGCTTGGTAAGGTTGAGTACAAATCACTCGAGGAACAATTGGCTGAAAATCACCGCAAGATGCTTATGGCCATGTCTGAGGATATCCGCGTTATCTTGGTTAAATTATCGGACCGTTTGCACAATATGCGGACTCTCAAACACCTGCGAAAGGACAAGCAAGAACGTATCTCCAGAGAAACCATGGAAATTTACGCACCACTTGCTCATCGTCTAGGGATTTCCAGTGTCAAGTGGGAGTTGGAAGATCTATCTTTCCGTTATCTCAATCCAACTGAGTTTTACAAGATCACCCACATGATGAAGGAAAAACGCAGAGAACGTGAGGCTCTGGTCGACGAAGTCGTAACCAAGTTGGAGGACTATGCTACCGAACGCAATCTCAAAGGGAAAATCTATGGTCGTCCTAAGCATATCTATTCGATCTACCGCAAGATGCAGGATAAGAAGAAACGCTTTGAGGAAATTTATGACCTGATTGCCATTCGCTGTATCTTAGATACCCAGAGTGATGTTTACGCCATGCTGGGTTATGTGCATGAACTTTGGAAACCCATGCCAGGCCGCTTCAAAGACTATATCGCTAACCGCAAGGCCAACGGTTACCAGTCTATTCATACGACTGTTTATGGGCCAAAAGGGCCGATTGAATTCCAGATTCGGACCAAGGAAATGCACGAAGTGGCTGAGTACGGGGTTGCGGCTCACTGGGCTTATAAGAAAGGTATTAAAGGGCAGGTCAATAGCAAGGAATCTGCTATTGGGATGAACTGGATCAAGGAGATGATGGAGCTCCAAGACCAGGCTGATGATGCCAAGGAATTTGTGGACTCTGTTAAAGAAAACTATCTGGCGGAGGAGATTTACGTCTTTACTCCAGATGGTGCGGTTCGCTCCCTTCCAAAAGATTCAGGACCGATTGACTTTGCCTATGAAATCCACACCAAAGTCGGTGAAAAAGCGACCGGTGCCAAGGTCAATGGCCGTATGGTTCCACTGACAACCAAGCTTAAGACAGGGGATCAGGTTGAAATTATCACCAACCCCAACTCCTTTGGTCCAAGTCGTGACTGGCTCAACATGGTCAAGACCAGTAAGGCGCGCAACAAGATTCGTCAGTTCTTTAAAAATCAAGACAAGGAATTATCTGTAAATAAGGGCCGTGAGATGTTGATGGCCCAGTTCCAAGAAAACGGCTATGTAGCCAATAAATTCATGGACAAGCGCCATATGGATGAGGTTCTTCAAAAGACCAGCTACAAGACAGAGGAGGCTCTCTACGCAGCCATTGGTTTTGGAGAAATTGGCGCTATTACCGTCTTTAACCGTTTGACAGAAAAGGAACGTCGTGAGGAAGAACGCGCTAAGGCCAAGGCGGAAGCAGAAGAGCTTGTCAAAGGTGGCGAAGTTAAGGTTGAAAATAAAGAAACCCTCAAGGTTAAGCATGAGGGTGGTGTGGTCATTGAAGGGGCTTCAGGTCTCCTAGTTCGGATTGCCAAGTGTTGCAATCCAGTGCCAGGTGACGACATTGTCGGCTACATTACTAAGGGACGCGGTGTGGCTATTCACCGTGTGGACTGTATGAACCTCCGTGCCCAAGAAAACTACGAGCAACGTCTCCTTGATGTGGAGTGGGAAGATCAATTCTCAAGCAAGGAATACACTGCTCACATCGATATCTATGGTCTCAACCGTACAGGGCTTTTGAACGATGTTTTACAAGTTCTCTCCAACACAACTAAGAATATCTCGACCGTTAATGCTCAACCAACCAAGGATATGAAATTTGCCAATATCCATGTCTCCTTTGGTATTTCCAACCTCTCTACACTGACTACAGTCGTGGACAAGATTAAGAGTGTGCCAGAGGTCTACTCTGTCAAACGGACCAACGGCTAATTCTCCCTTCAGTTACTAGAAAGGCTATTATGAAAATTATTATCCAACGAGTTAAGAAAGCTCAAGTGAGTATTGAAGGTCAGGTTCAGGGAAAAATCAATCAGGGGCTCTTATTGTTGGTCGGAGTAGGACCAGAGGACCAAGAGGAAGATCTGGACTATGCTGTCCGAAAGCTCGTCAACATGCGGATTTTTTCAGATGCAGAAGGCAAGATGAATCTGTCTGTTAAGGATATTGAGGGCGCAATTCTTTCTATTTCTCAGTTTACCCTCTTTGCGGACACTAAGAAAGGCAATCGTCCCGCCTTTACAGGTGCAGCCAAGCCTGATATGGCATCAGATTTCTATGATGCTTTCAATCAAAAGCTAGCGCAAGAAGTGCCCGTTCAGACAGGTATCTTTGGAGCAGATATGCAGGTTGAGCTGGTCAATGACGGACCAGTCACCATTATCCTTGATACTAAAAATAGATAAGAAAACCAAGCCCAGCTGGCTTGGTTTTTGTTTATAGACACTCCCAGAAAGAGATGTGTTTGTCGTAAAAGTCTGGATAGTTTTCTCTTATGTGGCTAGCCATTATATAATAAAAAGTAGAATGGCAAGAAGTGACGATTGGCATAAGAGAGGAAAATCGCTGATGAGCACTCCTAAATAGTAGAAGCGAAACTTTTTATTGATTTGAGGATAAATCTCAGAGAAATGTTTTTTGAGTCGGTTGACCAAGCGAAATAGCAGTAGTCCTTGAGCAAGGATGAAAATAAAACCAGACAGCAGGAGCCAGTCTACAGAGGGGTCGGTTTTGGAGATAAAAATTGCTAATAGTAGCAAATCGCTGACTGCAATAGCTGCAAAATGGATTCTAAAGAGCTTTTTCATAGGATGACCTCCCTCTTTTATCTACCTTCATTCTACACCAAATGAATGGGAGTTGCAACTAACATAATAAAAAATCCCTGAAAGGAATTTCTTTCAGGAATAAGGGGTTAGTTGATTTTTTCGACATAGAGTTGTTTGGCGATATCCATACTAACTTGGAGGTCTTCGTCTTTGTTGACCAGAGTAAAGCTATTGGAAAAGCCATCAAACTGCTTGACATGGACTTGGTCACCGATATGAATTGCGTGCTTTTCTAGATATTTGAGTAGTTCAAAACTATCATGAACACGAGTCAGGAGATAGGTTCCAGCTTCCTGGACGGCTGCTAGTGGCAGGTTATTGATTTCAACCAAGAGTTCTCCCTCGGCTGGTATGGTTCCACCGTGGGGGCAGGTTTGAGGGAAACCAAGCAGTTTATCCAGTCTCTTTACAAAAAGGTCGGAGACAGTGTGTTCTAGGACCTCAGCTTCTTCGTGGATCTGATCGCTAGTATAGTCCAAATGGTGAACTAGAAAGACTTCAATCAAACGGTGTTTACGATAGAGCTCAGAGACCAGTTTGAGACCAATATCTGTTAATAGATAGCCATTCTCCTTATCCTTGAGGATGAGATTTTCACTTTTCATGCGTTTGATCATCTCTGTTACAGCAGGCGGAGAGACCTGCATACGGGCAGCAATTTCCTTATTGGTGATTTTCTGCATCTCCGTACCGATTTCATAAATACATTTTAGGTAGTCTTCTTTATTTGGAGTCATTCGTTTCCTCTTGTCTTTTCTCTCCATCTAGTATATCAAAAAAAGCTAGATTTCTCTAGCCTTCTGCCCTAATGGCTTTGATTTTAGTCCAGTTCTTTTACTGCAGCAATAGCAGCTTCAAAGTCTGGTTCTGTATTGATGTTGTCAACGTATTCTACATAACGGATGACATTGTCAGTATCGAGAACAAAGACGGCACGTGCAAGGAGATGCCATTCGTTGATCAAAAGGGCATAATCGCGTCCGAAAGAATGGTCAAAGTAGTCTGAGAGCATGATGGCATTGTCAAGGCCTTCAGCCCCACACCAGCGTCCTTGGGCAAATGGTAGGTCCATAGAAACAGTAAGAACGACGGTATTGTCGAGGTTAGCTAGTTCTTGGTTGAATCGACGTGTTTGCGTTGAGCAGATACCAGTATCGATAGAAGGGACAACACTCAAGACTTTTTTCTTTCCATCAAAGTCAGCTAGCGTTTTTTTAGAGAGATCGGTTGTCGTAAGAGAAAAGTCAAGTGCCTTGTCTCCGACTTGCAGTTGTTTACCTGTAAAAGTTACAGGATTTCCGAGAAAAGTGGTCATGAAACTACTCCATTCTTTTTTCTTTTATTTTACCGAGAATTGTCAGATTTTTCCAATGATTTGACTGGAAATTAAGCGATAAAAAACGCCTGTTCATGTGAGAACGACGTTTTTAATGGATTACTTAGACAAACCTTCAGCAATCTTGTCAAGGTTGTATTTCATCATGTTGTAGTAGCTGTCACCTTCTTTACCTTCTTCAGCGATTGAGTCAGTAAAGATTTGTGCGTAAATTGGGATATTTGTGTCTTGTGAAACAGTCTTCATTGGACGGTCATCGACACTTGATTCAACAAAGAGTGATGGAACTTTTGTTTGGCGAAGTTTTTCAACCAAGGTCTTGATTTGTTCCGGAGTACCTTCTTCTTCCGTGTTGATTTCCCAGATGTAGGCACTTGGAACTCCGTAAGCTTTAGAGAAGTATTTGAAGCATCCTTCGCTGGTTACAATGAGTTTTTTCTCAGCAGGGATATTGTTAAATTTCTCTTTGGCTTCCTTGTCCAGTTTGTCTAGCTTTTCAGTATAGTCTTTGAGATTTTTTTCGTAGAATTCCTTGTTGCTAGGGTCTTTTGCAATCAACTGTTTAGCGATATTTTTAGCATAAATTATCCCATTTTCAAGGTTGAGCCAAGCGTGTGGGTCTTCTTTGCCTTTCTCGTTTTGACCTTCAAGGTAGATGATATCTACGCCGTCACTAACTGCATAGTAGTCTTTGTTTTCAGTTTTCTTGGCATTTTCGACCAATTTGGTAAACCAAGCATTGCCACCTGTTTCAAGGTTGATACCGTTATAGAAAATGAGGTCAGCCTCAGAAGTTTTCTTTACGTCTTCAGGAAGTGGTTCGTACTCGTGTGGGTCTTGACCAACAGGAACGATACTATGAAGATCAATCTTGTCACCAGCGATATTTTTAGTAATATCAGCAATGATAGAGTTAGTCGCTACAACCTTTAGTTTTTGGTTTGTAGATGCTGTATCTTTTTTCCCACTAGCACAGGCAGCTAATCCAATGATAGCAAGAAAAAGAACGAGCAATGTACCTAATTTTTTCATTAGATTCCTCCAGAAGGGTTTCCCCTTATTTATTGATTTTTTTATTTTTTAGTTTCAAGTATCGTTGCTTTGGAGAGATAAAGAAACTGATTAAGAAGAAGCTGGCAGATGTGAGCACGATGCTGGATCCTGCTGCGAGGTTGAAGCTATAGCCGATAAAGAGTCCCAAAACAGAAGCGGTTGCCCCTAGGGTTGATGAAAGAAAAATCATGCTCTTTAGGCTATTCGCATAAAGGTAAGCCGTCGCAGCTGGGGTGATCAACATGGCCACGATAAGAATCGTTCCAACACTTTGCATGGCAGTGACTGACACAAGGGTCAAGAGTACCATGAGGAGGTAGTGATAGAAATTAACAGGCATTCCCATGGCTTTAGCCAAAAGCTCGTCAAAGGATGTAATCAATAGTTGTTTAAAGAAAATCCCGATAATCAAGAGAATCAATGCCCCCACACCAATGGTGATCCACATGTCCGTATCTTGGACAGCGAGGATATTCCCAAAAAGGATATGGAAGAGGTCTGTCGAACTCTTGGCAACACTAATCAAGATGACACCTAAGGCTAAGAAAGATGAAAAGGTAATACCAATGGCAGTGTCACTCTTGATGATAGAGTTCCCCTTGATGTAGGTAATGATGATGGAAGCCATCAAGCCAAAGATGATCGCTCCAATAAAGAAATCAATTCCCAGGATAAAGGAAAGGGCTACGCCGGGCAAAACTGCGTGAGAGATGGCATCCCCCATGAGAGACATTCCACGTAAGATGATAAAACATCCCACGGCTCCAGCAACCACCCCGATGACTATAGCTGTGATCAAGGCATTTTGTAGGAAATGGAAATGTTGCAATCCATCGATAAATTCTACTATCATAGGTCACCTCCATTAAAGAAGAGCTTACTACCATAAGCTTTTTTGAGATTGACTTCGGTAAAGGTTTCTTCAGTTGAACCAATAGCAACCAATTCTCGATTGAGAAGCATAACTTGGTCGAAATAATGAGGGACTTTGCTGAGGTCATGATGGACGATGAGAACTGTTTTACCAGCTTTTTTAAGGTCTCTCAGTGTATTCATGATAATCTCTTCACTGATCGAGTCAATCCCGACAAAAGGCTCATCTAAAAAGATGTAGTCAGCTTCCTGCACTAAGCAGCGGGCAATCAACACACGTTGAAATTGTCCTCCAGAGAGCTGACTGATTTGGCGATCAGCATAGTCTGAGAGTCCAACGATTTCAAGTGCATCCGCCACTTTTTTCCAGTGGCTGGCCTTTAAAGTGTGGAAGAGCGGGATAGATGGATAGAGTCCCAGTGAGACACATTCCTTGACCTTGATAGGGAAATTGTAGTCGATATGGATTTTTTGCTCGACATAGGCAACTCGATGTAAAGATTTCTTGACTTCTTTGTCATCGAGAAAGGCCTGGCCTTCGTGTGGGATAATTCCCAACATACTTTTTAATAAAGTTGATTTTCCAGCACCGTTTGGACCAATAATTCCGGTAATAGTTGGTCCTTGGAGCACTAGTGAAATATCCTTTAGTGCCAACGTTTCTTTGTAGGAGACACTGAGGTTTTCGATACGTATCATACAGTTATTTTCCTCCTGTCTTTTAATATACCTTAAAAAAAAAATTAAGTCAAGTTAATTTTTAAAAAATTTAAAATAATAACTGAAAAATGAAGAAAAAAGAGAGACCATTTTTAATTGCATTCCCAAGTGTTTTTTGCTAAGCTAAGAATAAGTGAAAAAATGAAAGCGAGAACAAGATGACACGTTATCAAGACGATTTTTATGATGCAATCAATGGCGAATGGGAAAAGACAGCTGTCATTCCAGCTGATAAATCTCGAACAGGTGGCTTTATTGACCTTGATGAGGAGATTGAAGAGTTAATGCTGGCAACTACGGACAAGTGGTTGGAAGGGGAAGATGTTCCAGAGGACGCTATCCTCGCAAACTTTGTTAAGTACCATCGTATGGTACGTGATTTTGATAAGAGAGAAGCTGATGGGATCAAACCTGTTCTTCCTCTGCTCAAGGAATACCAAGATTTGGAGAGTTTTGCGGATTTTACCAGCAAATTAGCAGCATTTGAATTAGCTGGCAAACCAAATTTCCTTCCATTTGGCGTATCACCAGACTTTATGGATGCTAGAACCAATGTTCTCTGGGCTAGTGCTCCAGGAACTATCTTGCCTGATACAACCTACTATGCCGAAGACCATCCTCAGCGTGAGGAATTATTGAATCTTTGGAAAGAAAGTACTTCTAATCTCCTCAAAGCCTATAACTTCTCAGATGAAGAAATCGAAGATCTTTTAGAGAAACGATTGGAATTGGACCGTCGTATCGCAGCAGTGGTTCTTTCAAACGAAGAAAGTTCAGAATATGCCAAACTCTATCATCCATACGCTTATGAAGATTTCAAAAAGTTTGCCCCTGCACTACCTCTAGATGACTTCTTCCAAGCAGTAATTGGACAAACTCCAGATAAGGTTATCGTAGACGAGGAACGTTTTTGGCAAGCAGCAGATCAGTTTTATAGTGAAGAAGCGTGGCCTCTATTTAAAGCAACCTTGATTTTGGGTGTGGTCAATCTCTCAACAAGCTATCTCACAGACGAGATTCGTGTCTTGTCAGGTGCTTATGGTCGTGCCCTTTCAGGTGTTCCAGAAGCTCAGGATAAGGTCAAGGCAGCCTATCACTTGGCCCAAGGTCCCTTTAAGCAAGCCCTTGGTCTCTGGTATGCGCATGAAAAATTCTCTCCAGAAGCTAAGGCAGACGTAGAGAAAAAAGTGGCGACTATGATTGACGTTTATAAGGAACGTTTGGCTAAGAACGACTGGCTCACGCCTGAAACACGAGATAAGGCCATTGTCAAACTCAATGTCATCAAGCCTTATATCGGTTATCCAGAGGAATTGCCAGAACGCTATAAGGACAAGGTAGTGGACGAAACTGTCAGTCTCTTTGAGAATGCCCTAGCCTTTGCGCGTGTGGAAATCAAGCACAGCTGGAGCAAGTGGAATCAGCCTGTTGATTACAAGGAATGGGGCATGCCAGCTCATATGGTCAATGCCTACTACAATCCTCAGAAGAACTTGATTGTCTTCCCAGCTGCCATTTTACAGGCTCCATTCTATGATTTGCATCAGTCGTCTTCTGCCAACTACGGTGGTATTGGTGCTGTTATTGCCCATGAAATCTCTCATGCCTTTGACACAAATGGTGCGTCCTTTGATGAAAATGGTAGCCTCAAGGATTGGTGGACAGAGAGTGACTATGCTGCCTTTAAAGAAAAAACACAAAAAGTTATCGACCAGTTTGATGGCCAAGAATCTTACGGAGCAAGAATCAACGGAAAACTAACTGTATCAGAAAACGTTGCTGACTTGGGCGGAATTGCTGCAGCCCTTGAAGCTGCTAAGAGAGAACCAGACTTCTCAGTTGAAGAATTTTTCCACAACTTTGCTCGTATCTGGCGCATGAAAGGCCGTCCTGAGTTGATGAAACTCATGGCCAGTGTCGATGTGCACGCGCCTGCCAAACTCCGTGTCAACGTTCAAGTACCAAACTTCGATGACTTCTTTACAACCTATGATGTCAAAGAAGGCGACGGCATGTGGCGTTCACCAGAAGACCGTGTGATTATTTGGTAAGACAAAAACCAAGGATGTTATCCTTGGTTTTTTGTTTTCTAAAAAAAGGGATTAAAAGTCTTTTCGTGAGCGATAGTCGTAGCTGGACCATGTCCAGGATAGACATCGTAGTTAGGAAGAGTGAAGAGTTGCGTCTGAATGCTATGGAGGAGTTGTTCCGTGCTACCTGTAGGAAGGTCTGTCCGTCCGATGGTTTCTCGGAAAAGAGCATCTCCCGTCAAGACTAGATGAGCATCAGGAAAGACGATAGAAACACCGCCGATAGAGTGCCCTGGGGTTGGTAGAACTGTAAAACGAAATTCCTCAAGCTGGTATTCCTCGTGAAAGACAAAGGTGTGTTCTGCTGGTTTTGCGACCACATCTGCCAGATCATCATGACGAGGGAGACCAGAGAGATTATCGACTGGAGTGTAAAGCCAGCTAGCTTCACTCTCTGCTACATAAACTGGAGGATTTCCAAAAGTTTCACGAACCAAGTCCAGACTCATAATATGGTCGTAGTGGGTGTGGGTCAGGAGAATCGCACAGACTGGTTTGTTGATTTTTTCGATAGTCTTGCGGATAGCTTCCCAATGGCTACCTGGGTCAACCACAATCAGGTGTTGATCTCCTTCCAGGTAATAAGTGTTTTCATAGGCAACGGGATTCACGGTTTTATGGATTTTCATACTGGCTCCAATCTCAAAGAATGTACTAAACTAAGTATAGCATAGAAGAGAGAAATAAAGTGAAAAGAAAGTCTCTCTTTTGTGTTAGAGGGACAATAATCTTATTTAAACTTGAAACCTTCGTAAATGAGTTTTGTTTTGGGATTCTTTTTCTTGATTTGCTTGGCAAGGGCCTTCATCATAGGAAGAGGTCCACACATATAGACTGTAGTCTGGTCAGGGATTTCTTCTTGATCCAAAGTCAGGTATCCTTTTTCATTGCTATCGACCAGCTGCAGGTCAAAGTTAGCATTTTGACGGGCGTAGTCACGAAGTAGATCTAGGTAGACAGCATTTTCCTCTCCACGGAAACTATAGTAGAAGCGGACGTTCCTGTCTAGGATAGGGTGTTCTCGGATATAAGAGATGAAAGGTGTCATTCCAATTCCACCTGCAATCCAGATTTGCTGCTTTGGACCATGTTCCATAGTCATATGTCCATAGGCGCGATCAACTGCAACCTTGCTACCAACTTGAAGATTGTCATAGATATTCTTGGTGTGGTCACCAGAGTTTTTTATCGTAAAATAAAGAGTTCGTCCTTGCCCTCCAGAGATGGAGAAAGGGTGTGGAGCAGTCTCAAAACCTTTTTGGAAAATTTTTAGAAAGGCAAATTGTCCATATTCGTAGGTGAAAGGGTGACTGAGTTCTATTTCAATTTCAGTTGTATCGTGATTGAGGCGTTTGATTCCTACGATTTTTCCAAGATAGGTGAAACCGACCTTTTGATAAAGGAAAATAATATAAAAACCTGCAAGCAAGCCTAAAAGAGCATAGATTCCAAAGATAAGACCTAGGAAACTAAAGGAGAGGAGACGATTTCCCATGATCATCAAAACATGAAAAAGGCCAAAGATATAGGCTAGATAAACCAATCGATGAATCCATCTCCATGCTTCATACTGGATATATTGTCCCAGATAGGCAACCAGAACGATGCTGATAAAGATATAGATAGCGATATTTCCAAACTGGGCGGCTAAATGCGAACCCCAGAGACCGCCCATGCTAAAGTTGTGTAGGGTTAGTAGGAGAATGGATAGAAAAGCCGTGAATTTATGAGCTAGGTACATCTTTTCAAGTCCGTTAAACCAAGCCTCAAGCAAGGGTAAACGGCTAGCTAGTATAAAAGTAAGTGAGAGGGTAGTGAGAGCTAAACCAGGGATTAGAAACTGACTAGCACCTGAACTGAGCCAAGCTAGAATAGTCAGAAGCATACTAAGTCCGATAAATAAAATACCTTTTAATGATTTCATAGTAGAATTCCTTTCATGGATTTATCTTATATTAGATGTAATAAGATTTGTTACATTTTAACAAAAAAAGAATCTCTAGTCAAGGTTTAGGTTCTAGGCCTCTAAGTCAAATCTTCATGATAATCTATAAATAATGGCTAAGAAATATACTGTTAAATTTATGCACTTCTTATAGAAAATTTTTTGTTATAACAATGTAAGGCTTGAAAAAATTTAACTTCTACAAGACTCTAAAAAATAAATTGATACATTAAAGTGTATTTTATTTAATTTTAAGATAAATGGTTCCTGGAATTTACACGCTGTAAACCTGCATGAATATTGGTTTTTTAAAGTATTTACCATTAAATTATTTTTGTATTTTTCTAAAATAAAATTATATAAATTGTTGAAAAAGATAGGGAAAAGTGTTAGTATGAATATGCATATTGAATATGAGGATATAATCCTTTTGAAATATCAAAATTTAAAAGCCTTTTTAAGGAGAGAAAGAAATTTTGTTTTTCTATATTTCAATATCAACATAATAAAAATAGGGAGGTTGTGTATCTTATGAAGAGTAAGCAACAGGGTTTTAGAACGGAGAAATACATTCGATACGGGATTCGAAAGTATAGTTTAGGAGTAGCATCAGTAGCAATTTCAGCAGGTTTGATGTTTTTGGGCAATGGAGCAGTATCTGCGATGGAACTTCAAGGAGCAGATACTACGCTTGTTTCAACATCGACATTGAATACGGAATCTTCTACGGAAACAAAAACACCCGAAAATTCGATAAAAAAAGAAAAAGAAGTTGCCTTTAAGACGGTTGATAAAACGGATTTAGTTAAAAAAATTACAGAACTTGAAGAGAAAGTAAATACTGTAAAGAATATAGATGACGTGGTACTAACATCTGCTAAAGAACTATTAGATTCTGCGAAATCTGTCATCTCAAAAGAGATAGTTGAGCAAGAGGAAGTGGATACTGAACTTGCTAAGATTAAAGATTTAATTACGGTATTTGCTGAGTCTGTTGAAGTTGAGAAAATAACGGAATCTACAGAAAAAGCAGAAAAAGTAGAAGAAACAAAAGAAACTGTCGAACCAGTCCAAGAAGGTAAAAAAGTCTTAGAACAAGTTACCTCTGAAGCTGAGGTAACCAATGTTTTAGCAACTGAAGCAGTCCGGAAAAATAAGCTTGAGGCTGAAAACAAAGCGGCAATTGAGGCGGCGATAGCTAATAATAAGGAAGTTATTGCGGAAGCTAAAAAAGTGTTAGTTACGGATAGCGTTACAGCTAAACAAATCAATGATCAATTGTCACGCTTAAATGATTCCATTATTGCTGTCTACAATGATTTGAAGAAAGCAGGAATCGGAAAAGATGGAAACTTTGGAGTCGCTTTGGCTGCTCAAGATTTCTATGCTGAAGAGGGTTCTAACACAACTCATGCATCGGAAACAAACGCTGCAAATCATACAGGTAAGGATACCTATACGATTCCAGTCCAAGAAATTAAATTAATTACGGGTACTGATGCTACAGGGTTAGAGATAGAAGTCTATTCTAATCAGCGAGTTGGCAATGATACAAATGCTGGAAACGGGATGCATACAGAACAAGGTGGAAAGACAGGTCATAACAACAAAGGACGTGTAGACTATCCATTAACTCCTGATGCCGCTAAAAAATTAGCAGAAGAAGCACCTCTTTGGAGAAACAAACTTCGTGCGGATGGGTCAAGAATTTCAAATGCTGCAACTTCGATTTACTCTGCTAATGGTGGTTATGAATACCTAGCTACAGAAATTTATGGATTGGGTTATGAACAAGGAATTGATCGTGTATATATTAAAGGTTTGAAAAATCGTATTGCTGTTTCTGAAAGTGCCAAGCAAGCTGGTTGGAGTTTAACTTCTGTAACCCCAACTAACCTTGTGCCGGGCTTGACATACGATTCAGAAACAGACACAATTCAAGGAAAAGTCATAGCGGATATTGAAAATGGAGTTTATGATTTACGATTTAATATTACTGCGACCAATACAGATGGTCGAACAGTAACTTTCCAAATTCAGAATCTTCGTGCTGGTTGGGTCGGGTGGCAAGATAGCACGCCTCCTAAAATAAAGTCAGACTCTGAGCGTTATGATCGTAAAGTAGGTGATGATGCTAATGTAAATATTCAATTCTATGATGAGTCAGGTGCAAGTGCAACACCAGCAAATAGTCGAGGAACTTATAACTATACAACGGTTGAAGGAAAAGTTGTAAGAGTACCTCAAAGATTTTCTAGAGCAGTGACAGGAGTTTCAGGATATAACACCATTGGTGAACAATTAGATGATTCTAAAGTCCTAATTCCAGGTACTAGCTATAGTGTTGCAAACAGTACTTCTGATGAGCAAGCTGCTGATCAAACGAATATGGGGAGAGGAATCATTTCTGGAAAATTAACTGAAGCAGGAATTTACACAGTCTCCGTATTTGCAAAAGATTATGATAAGTTGGCTAATAATAATGTCTGGAACCAATCTGGACAAGAAGCACATGCTACCGTAACATTAGTTGTGAAACCAAAGGTTGAGGTTCAAAACGTTGAGACTTACTCAACGGTTGTACCAGTTAAAATTTCTAAAGGTGCATCAAGTGCTAAGGTAACAATGCCTGATGGTACTGTAACCAATCTAAAAGCAGTTAATGGCAAATGGCTCGTAGACAGTGCCTCAACCAACACAGCTGTTTCTGAAAATCAAGAATTAGGTATTGTAGATTCCGATACAGTCTTTAATATTCCTGTGACATCAGAGGCAACTGCCAAAGTTGGTGTGGACAATATTAAAGTGGAAGCATCTGTTGAAAATGTTAAGGGAACTTTCTTACGTGAACAAGTTGAGTTAAATGGAACGGATGGGCAAAAACATACTGCTACTTTTAATAAGGCTACCGGACACTGGGAGTTACCTGGCGACTATGCTGAAAGTAAAACACTGAATAGTGATGGTACGACAAGATGGACTAAACGTCAAGTGTACACAGAAGCTCAGCAAGACGGTGGTATGAAATTTTATATCTATGAGTACATTCGACAGCTTGATAGCACTGGGAAAGTGACAAGTGTAGAAACGCCAACTCGCCCAGAAACGATTTATGTTTCTAAGAATACTAATCAGGTAGGTGATGGAATGTCAGTAACTGTCACTTATGACAAACATTCAAATACCTGGGCGTCATCTGATGGAACGGAAGTGACTGCTACTAAGCTTGGAAATGACTCTTGGGAAGTTCATACTAAGTCAGGATTTGGTGGTATTATTAGAGGGACTATTGCCACAAATACGGATGTGGCAACGGTTGTAAATACAAAACCAACAGCAACTTCACAAGATTATACTTCAACAAAAGGTACAGCTGTCGACCTTCGTAATGAAGCAAAAGCTGCAGTAAGCATCTCAGACTCTGAAGATGCTAAATATGGAAAAACTACCTATATCACTCGAATCACAGTAACTTCGCCTTCAGGAGTTCAAAAAGTATTTGATACTAAACAAGATACAAATAACTACAATATTGCTAGTGGATATAGCTTAAATGAAGTAGGAGTATATACTGTTAAGATTGATGTTATTGATAGTAATGGAAATTACACTACTGAAGCAACAATCGGTGGAACTGAGTCGGGAGTTGATCATGGAGTTGATTCATCAACCGCTACAACAACCTACCATATTACAGTGACTGATACGATTGAAGGACATAATGTGACTTCGACTGATATTCAAGGTGCTACTCAAAAAGAAACTCCAACCTTTACATCTGTTGGAGATGGATCGCCAGTAAAACCAAGTGCTTCTTCGCCTGCTAAGTTAGTAGATCCAAAAACAGGTGGATTTGTTGATACACTAACAATTGATGGTCAGGGCACGTACTCAATTAATAATGAAACAGGTGAAGTAACTTTTGTTCCATTGAAGACATTTACCGGTACAGCTACACCTGTCACAGTTTCACTTACTGCAAAATTAGGAAAAGATGCTAATGATACGGATATTACAGCAACTGCTACAGCAACGTATACTCCGACTGTAATACCTGTTAAACCAACTTCTACAGATGATGAGTCTGAAGGACCTAAAGGACAAACACAAAACGGTACACCAACTTTTACTGGTGGTAAAGTTGAAGTAAACGGTGTAGAGAAGACTGTTGAAATTGATGAAAATGTTAAACCAACCTTTGATGATGGCACAACTAAGAAAGTTGTTCCGGGAGAAGGAACTTATACCATTGATGAAAATGGTGTGGTAACTTTCACACCAGAAAAAGACTTTGTTGGGAAGGCTTCAGGAGTTACAGTCAAACGAGTTGATAAGAACGGAACAGAAATAACTGCAAAATACACTCCGACTGTCCGTCCAATTACTTCATTTGTAGATACTAAGGGGAATACATTAATTCCAAGCGAAGACGGTGAACAACCTAAGAAAGATATTCCATAGAGACTAAGAAACTTCCAAACGGTGACACAGAACATGTCTACGAAAAAGTTGTTACTGCTCCTCAACAAAAACCGACTGAGCAATCTCTAACTACTAAAGCAACCAAAGAATTACCTAATACTGGTACGGAAGATCATGCAGCTTTGGCAACTCTAGGAGTACTTGGTTTGATGAGCGGATTTGGACTTGTGTCTCGCAAGAAAAAAGAAGACTAATTCTATACTCGAGATTCTAAGTAGTATCCTTTAGTTTCTTAAACAAAAAACCAGCTAATCATTGGATTAGTTGGTTTTTGTCTATTCTCGATTTTTCCAAGCTTGGTAACGGGTGTCAATCAAGAGTTGGGTTAAGCGCCCCATGATTTCTTTTTCATCAGGAGTGAGGGACTGGGCTTGGACAAAGAGATGGTGAACGTGTTCAATGACCTTGAAGGAAGAAAGGTCGTTGATAGAAGAGATACCTGCATCGAGAATGATTCCAAAAAAGAGGTCGAAGTAGAGCTGCAGTTCCGTATCAGGGACCGTCTCAACCCATTCCTTGAAGGTAGTATCGACTTGCTGGCTGTCACTATTGGTCTCGTCCAGTTGGACAAAGTGTTTGTCTTCAACCTGCCAACTAAAGGTGTCGTGCTGGGCAAGGCCACCTAAGGCGGTGCTTCGAACGACGATTTTTTTATCCGGAATTTCCAGCATCATTCCGATGATAGACCCTTGCGGGATAAACACTCTCGTTTTTTCCATCATGTTTTGATAGCCAGGTGTTTCGGTTAGTTCCTTGTGAAGCCCAGGGGCATCAAAAGTGTAGACAGCGACAATGTTTTTCTGTAAGTTTGGATCAAGTTGACTGGCAGCATAGACAGCTAGATTGCCCCCTTTTGAGTGTCCTGCCATGACAACCTTTTGATTAGGATGTTGAGCAAAAAAGTCTTCTAAATACTGGAGGGCATGTTTTTGAGCTGGGATTTCCTTCATATAGGTCATATGGAAATCTTCTTTCCAACCGATGATACTGTCATCCGTCCCACGAAAAACAAGCAAATAAGTATCGAGACTGATACGATAAGTCATAGCCGCAAACTGTTTTTGCAATTCAGGATCGATATCGTTGATAAAGTCTGAGAGCTTGCAATTTTTAAAGCGTTTGTGTTGAGCGAGCTGATCCAACAACTGGAGACGGTTTTTATTGGTCAACATCGTCGTGTCTCTAGGGATTTGAGGTGCAAGATCTATGAGACGCTGTGGTTCTTGGGTAACTACATCATCAAAAGCAAGGTAGGTTAATTCGGTCAAGGCAAGAACATCTAACTCGTTCACGGGAAGGTCATAAAAGGAATCGTATGCTACATCATTCAAGTAATCAAAAATATTGGCCATAAAAGCTCCTTTCTCTATGTTTATCCTACCACATTTACATAGAATTAGCTAGTAGGCTTGTTTAGCCGCTCTACATAATGACCTAGTAGTTAGGGTTTGATTCAGATATAGAGAAGACAGATTGCTTTTATTTCAACCCCCTAAACGAGCTTGCTTGGATATTTTTGTTATCAATGCCATTTTCCTTTAAAAAATTCTTCATCTCATTTACATCATCAGGCTGACCTGTGATGAGATAGCTGGCTTGATTGCCGTATTCATCAATAGCGTGTTTTAAAAATGCTTGACTTTGAGAAAATTCATCGCTAGTTTTATAAGTAAAATTCGATGTTTTTTGAGCCAGTTCCTTCATCTCATTATCGAAAATAGTAACTCCTTTGTCAAAATGGTTGAGAATAATTGGTGCTTTACCAGCCCATTCTTTGATAAGGGGGCGTAGAGCAGAAATACCAACATCAGATGCAAAGCAAACTAGTGGCTGATTCGTATCTTTAACGGTTAAAGAGGAATCAAGCCAACTCATCTCAATCTCACTGCCAGTCGGTAAATGTGTCAAGGTTTCCTTAAAGTGGCTACCACTATTATGCGTTAAAATGAGGATTTCATCTTCATCAGGTGTGGAGGCAATGGTTAGCCATCGACTGGTCTGCTCTCCCTTAGCTTCGTTTTTCCTAGTAGCGGACGAGGTATCAGGGAGTGTAAACTTAGCATAAGCCCCAGCTTTCCAGATTTGATGACTCGGTTTTGTGATATGAATTAAATATAAATCTCCGCTGGGGTTTTCGATGGATTTTATCGATAATGTTTGACTTCGTCCAAGATAGGCGATGGCACCCCAAGTTATAAGGGCTAGTAATCCAAGTGTTGATAGAATGATAATAAACATTTTTTTACCTCTTTTCATTTTTTATGACTCCTAATTTTAATCACTGAATGAACGAAAAATAAATTCATTCATACATTTCCAAAAAAAAAATAAAGAAAACCATTTTCTTTATTTTAGAACTCCTTTTATGAAGTTGGTTGCAAGTATTTCGACAGTTTTGCCAATATCTGGAAAATCTTTTTCCGTGATATGCATATCCATGTAGTAAAATAGGTTGTAAACTTGTAAAATCTCTTGAATCTTTTCTGGAGAATACCCCTCAGCCTGCATACGGTTTGTAAAAGTTTTTACTAGAAACTGATGAAATGGATTTGCGACTTTGCCCTCTTCTGAGGAATAGTAGCTATGCAAGTCATCGGCTATGGCAGGATTGTACCATTCTGCAAGGATTTTATTGGAAGAAACGAGTGCTCTGGACTGAGCAAAGAGTTGACTAATAAGATCAATCATATCAATTTCCCAATCCAGTTCTTCGATCATAGTTTGGCGAACACGGTTGTTTTCATCTATATAGATGTCTAGAAAAATGGCTTCTTTACTCTCGTAATAGTTATAAAAAGAGCCTACTGCCATACCAGCTTGTCTAGCAATTTCTGAAATTCCTGTTGCCTTGTAACCTTTTTTCGAAAAAACTTCATAGGCTGCTGTCTTTAAAGATTGTTTTTTGTCCAATATGATTTAACCTCCTTTGTTCCATGAATGAATAAATAAATCTGTTCATTCATATTCTAACAAATCATGGCTAGCTTGTCAATAAGAAGGCTAGATCTATTAAATAAGTTAAAGAAACGCTAACTAAATGAGCACAAAAAGGAAAATATAGGATAAGGCTGGAACTATAGTTAAAAATAAGGTATGATATCAATGGGATGATTCTCTATTTAGCGTCCGTTTACTAATCTGAATTTGAAAAATAGGTAAGAGATACTAATCCATAGATTTTTTATTAAGGTATTTGATATTTTGAACAAGAGTAAAGGAGGAGCGCATGCACAAGATTTTACTAGTAGAAGATGACCAAGTTATTCGGCAACAAGTTGGGAAATTGCTCTCTGAGTGGGGATTTGAAGTCGTTTTGGTAGAGGATTTTATGGAAGTGTTGAGCTTATTTGTCCGGTCGGAGCCTCATTTGGTCCTCATGGATATCGGTTTGCCTCTTTTTAATGGTTATCACTGGTGCCAGGAAATTCGTAAGATTTCCAAGGTACCTATCATGTTTCTGTCTTCGAGAGATCAGGCTATGGATATTGTCATGGCGATCAATATGGGAGCGGATGACTTTGTGACCAAGCCTTTTGACCAGCAGGTGCTCCTTGCCAAGATTCAAGGCTTGTTGCGCCGTTCCTATGAGTTTGGGCGGGATGAAAGTTTGCTAGAGTATGCAGGTGTGATTCTCAATACCAAGTCTATGGATCTGCACTATCAGGGTGAAGTCCTGAGCTTGACCAAGAATGAATTTCAAATTTTGCGGGTCTTGTTTGAACATGCGGGTAATATCGTGGCGCGTGATGACCTGATGCGGGAACTCTGGAACAGCGACTTTTTTATCGACGACAATACCCTGTCTGTTAATGTGGCTCGTTTGCGTAAAAAGTTGGAGGAGCAAGGTTTAGCAGGCTTTATCGAAACCAAGAAAGGGATAGGATACGGACTGAAACATGCTTGATTGGAAATCATTTTTTCTAGCCTACCTGCGTTCTCGCAGTCGCGTTTTTACCTATATTTTTTCATTAGACTTTCTCGTCCTTCTCTTTCAGTTTTTATTTGCTAGTCTAGGAACTTATTTTCTTTATTTCTTTCTGCTCAGTAGTTTTTTGACCTTCTTATTTTTGGCTTGGGATATATTTGCAGAAGCTCAGGTTTACCGGCAGGAAGTACTCTATGCTGAGCGAGACCCCAAGTCTCCTCTGGAATGTGCGCTAGCAGAAAAGCTCGAAGAGCGTGAGTCTGAATTGTATCAAAAGAAGTCGGAAGCGCAGGGCAAACTGACGGATTTGCTGGACTACTACACCTTGTGGGTTCACCAAATCAAGACCCCCATTGCAGCGAGTCGTCTCTTGGTAGCAGAAGTCTCTGATCGTGAGGCCAAGCAGCAACTGGAACAGGAAATCTTTAAGATTGACTCCTATACCAATCTGGTGTTGCAGTATCTTCGTTTGGAGAGCTTCCACGATGACTTGGTATTTGAAAAGGTTCAAGTGGAGGATCTGGTGAAGGAAGTGGTTCGCAAATATGCCCTTTTCTTTATCCAAAAAGGACTGGCGCTCAATCTCCATGACCTTGACAAAATCATCGTGACTGATAAGAAATGGCTGTTGGTTGTCATTGAACAAATCCTCTCAAACAGTCTCAAATACACCAAGGAAGGTGGGCTAGAGATCTATATGGAGGGTCAGGAACTCTGTATCAAGGATACGGGAATCGGGATAAAAAACAGCGATGTGCTCCGAGTCTTTGAACGTGGCTTTTCAGGCTACAATGGGCGTTTGACCCAGCAGTCATCTGGACTTGGACTTTATCTATCTAAGAAAATTTCTGAAGAACTGGGTCACCAGATTCGCATCGAGTCTGAGGTTGGAAAAGGAACGATAGTAAGGATTAAATTCGCTGAAGTGAAGCTCGTTATTGAGTAAACATAAATGAGAAAAAGCCTCCGAATGGAGGCTTTTATGCTAGGCTCTTATACTCAATGAAAATCAAAGAGCAAACTAGGAAACTAGCCGCGACGTTGACGTGGTTTGAATTTGATTTTCGAAGAGTATTATTTCTCAACACGTGATTTGTTGGTAATATCAGCTAGGATAGCTTGAACAAAGTCATCAACTGGGACAGTTTGTGTTTCTTTTTGGCCGTAGCGACGAACGTTGACAGTTCCGTCTTCCATTTCCTTATCACCAACGATCAATTGGTAAGGAATTTTGCTAGTTTGTGAAGCACGAATCTTGAACTGCATTTTTTCATTGCGCTCATCCACATCGGCACGGACACCACAGTCACGGAGTTTCTTAGCCACTTCCCATGCGTAGTCTACGTGTTTTTCGTTAGAAACGGGGATGAGGGTCACTTGATGTGGTGCAAGCCATGTTGGGAAGGCGCCCTTGTAGTTCTCAATCAAGATAGCTGTAAAGCGTTCCATAGTTGAGATAACTCCACGGTGAATCATAACTGGACGGTGTTCTTCACCATCAGCTCCGATATATTTAAGGTCGAAGCGTTCTGGAAGCAAGAAGTCAAGCTGGATAGTTGAAAGGGTTTCTTCTTTTCCAAGGGCAGTTTTAACCTGGATATCCAATTTTGGTCCATAGAAGGCTGCTTCACCTTCAGCTTCAAAGTAGTCAACACCCATTTCATCAAGGGCTGCACGAAGCATAGTTTGGGCATTTTCCCACATCTCATCGTTGTCAAAGTACTTGTGAGTATCTTGAGGGTCGCGAAGAGAGAGACGGAAGCGGTATTCAGTCAAGTTGAAGTCTTCATAAACATCGATAATCAACTGAAGGGCACGTTGGAATTCTTCTTGGATTTGTTCTGGAGTAACGAAGAGGTGACCGTCGTTGAGTGACATTTCACGCACACGTTGGAGACCAGTAAGGGCACCAGATTTTTCGTAACGGTGCATCATCCCGATTTCGGCGATACGGATTGGCAACTCACGGTAGGAATGAACATGGTGTTTAAAGACTTGGATGTGGTGTGGACAGTTCATTGGACGAAGGACAAATTCTTCCCCATCACCCATGTCCATGGTTGGGAACATGTCTTCTTGGTAATGATCCCAGTGACCAGAAGTCTTGTAAAGCTCAACAGAAGCAAGTGGTGGAGTGTAAACGTGTTGATAGCCAGAAGCCAGCTCCTTGTCGACAATGTAGCGTTCCAATTCACGACGGATAGTCGCACCGTTTGGCAACCAGAATGGTAGACCTTGACCAACTTCTTGTGAAATCATAAAGAGGTCAAGCTCTTTACCAAGTTTACGGTGGTCACGTTCTTTAGCTTCTTCACGCATTTGAAGGTAGTTTTTCAAGTCTTTCTTGTCAAACCAAGCTGTACCGTAGATACGTTGCATCATCGCGTTGTCGCTATTTCCGCGCCAGTAAGCACCTGCTACATGAAGAAGGTGGAAGATTTGGATACGGCCTGTTGATGGAACGTGAGGTCCACGGCAAAGGTCCACGTATTCCCCCTGACGGTAGATAGTCAACCCACCTTCGTCTTCTGAGTGTTCTTCGATCAATTCCAACTTGTAAGGGTCGTTCTTGAAGATTTCACGTGCTTCGTCTTTAGTGACTTCCTCACGAATAGATGGGAAGTTTTCTTTGACGATTTTTTGCATTTCTTCTTCGATACGAGGAAGGTCTTCGTTGGAGATTTGACCAGCCTGATTGTCCGTATCATAGTAGAAACCATCTTCGATAGCTGGACCTACACCCAAATGAATGTCTGGGAAGAGGCGACGAGCTGCTTGGGCGAACAAGTGGGCAGCTGAGTGACGCAAGATTGGAAGGGCATCTTCGTGATCAGGTGTCACGATTTCGATGCTTCCATCATCAGTGATAGCACGAGTCGTGTCGATGAGTTTGCCGTTGAATTTACCAGCCAAGGCTTTTTTAGCTAGGGAATTGCTGATAGATTGGGCAATTTCAAAAGTAGTAACGCCAGATTCGAATTCACGAACAGCGCCATCTGGGAAAGTAATCTTAATCATGGTTTTCTCCTTAAAAAATTATCATATTTAAAAACTGAGGTTGAAGAAGTAGAGGATTCGTTATCTACAAAGAATGATAACGGTTGATTATCTAAATAAATGATAGTTTAACTTTCTCATTCTAAAGATAAAGAAAGCTGTAGAAATGAATAGATAGCATACTAAGGAAAGGATTAGAGACAGATATTGTTCATCAGTCATCTCACCTCTCATGTATATCCTTAGTGGATAGTTTCTTATAGCATTAACCAAATAAATACCAGCAGTTAGACTTAGGAAATATCCTGATAGGATGAGTTTCTTTTTCTTAAAAAACATTAAGATACCAAAAAAAGGAGCTAGAAATGGCAAAAGAGGAACAAATGCAAAAAATGAAAAGACAACAATGTACTCTAACCCCCATAGACTGAGAGTTTTCATTAGCCATACATAGACGACAAGGAAGGCACAGGGAATCACCCAAGACAATGATTTATTCATATCAACCTCCATCTTCTTTTTTTAGCTATGTTTCATTTAATCTGGCAATATCTCTATTCTCCAAACAAAAAACGACATCCTAAAAGGACGTCGCAACGTGGTTCCACCTTCATTTATGTTCCTCAAAAAAGAGGGACACCTCAGATTGGCTTTAACGTAGCCACCGTTTTATGTTTGCATAAAAGTCAGTAGAGTAGTATCAGTTTAGGCTTTCTATGCGTTTCCAGCAACCACGCACTCTCTAGTAGAAAGGGACTAAGTGACTTGTCTCTATGGATTATTATAGCATGATTGCGAGATTTTTCAAGGCTTTTATCCTATTTTTTTACTTTTCTGCTTGTTTGTAAGATGACTAAGACCTCTACCTGAAGCCATACCGAGTAGGGCAAAGATTTCATAGGCTACGAGATAAAGAAGAATGAACTCACCAAAAGTGATGATGGTAAAGCAATAGAGCAGTCCAATTCCCAGCAACCACCAAAGTGAGAAATGGAAACGATAACTATAAAGAAGGGATACGATGAAGGTAACCAGAGGTGAAAAGAGGATGATGTTATAAATGTACAGTCCCTTCAGTGTATATGGGTCAGAGATGCATAGAGAGAGGAGTTCATAGAGTGGCCAGTAAAAGAAGAAAATGACAAGGTAGTATTGAATATACTTAAGATAATTCCGCATGGCAATAATCCTCCAATCTGCAAAAATTGAGAGATATTTGAGAGATATTGTAGACCACATAATCCTAAATGAAGGGGAAATCTCTACTTATATTATAGCACGATTTAGAAGCTCTTACAATTTAATCCAGTGATCAGTGATAGTGATCTTTTCGAGTGTTTTCTGTTATAATACTAACAAAAGAAGTAAGAGAATGAGGAGAAAGAATGACCAAAATAGCAGTTCTTTCAGACATACATGGAAATACGACAGCTTTGGAAGCTGTACTGGATGATGCTAAAGCTGCAGAGGTAGATGAGTACTGGCTTTTAGGGGATATTCTGATGCCAGGGACAGGACGTAGAAGGATCTTGGACCTCTTAGCTAGCTTGCCTATTACAGTAAGAGTTCTGGGAAATTGGGAGAATAGTCTCTGGCGAGGTCTGCATCGCAAGTTAGATCCTACAATAGCGAGTCATCGTTATCTCCTGCGTCAAAGTCAGTACATCTTAGAGGAGGTCAGCCCTGAAGAAATCGAAGACCTCAATAATCAACCCCTGCAAGTTCATCGTCAGTTTGGTGATTTGATGGTGGGAATCACTCACCATCTCCCTGATAAAAACTGGGGTAGAGAATTGATTCATACGGGAAAACAAGAAGATTTTGATAGATTGGTCACGAATCCACACGCCTCTATCGCAGTATATGGCCATATTCATCAACAGTTGCTTCGTTATGGAAGTGATGGACAGTTGATTCTTAATCCAGGTTCCATTGGACAACCTTTCTTTCTAGATGCGAAGTTGCGTAAGGACCTGCGGGCCCAGTATATGATCTTAGAGTTTGATGAGGCAGGTTTGTCTGATGTTGATTTTCGTCGTGTGGATTATGATGTGGAAACTGAATTGCAGTTGGCTAAAGATTTGAAGCTCCCCTATTTCCAGGTCTACTATGAAAGTTTGGTAAATGGAATTCACCACACTCATAACCATGAATTGTTAGGTCAGATTAGTGAACAAGAAGGTTATGATCAGGATGTTGAACTCTGGATGGAAAGAGACAAGAAAGATTGGTTTTAAGAGGACTTCTAGCTAGAAATCAGATAGTCTAGTGACTGCTGCTGTTTCGCGATAAGTCGAACTGGATACGAATTGACGGCTTCTCAAATTTATGTTAGAATAACGGAATATAACTAATTTGAATCCCATACTAATTGATATTCAAAATAAGAGGAGACAGATAATGAAACCAGAAGAGTTACACGCCATTGCCTCGGAGTTGGGCTTGCAATTTGACGAAGATTCGCGTAGTATTTATGGCACGCAGTCAGGCTATTTACTTTTCCTGCAAGAAACTGATGTGAAAAATCAGTTTCGACTTTGTGTCAGTGTGAGTTTGAATGGCAATCCTGCGGATTCAGAAGAAAACGAATTGGTTTGGGATGAGTTTAAGAGTGAATCTCTTCCAAACTTGTCGACCTTGTCTATCAACCAGTACCTTGTTTCTTTTGTCGTAAAAGGTGCCATGCGCAAATCAAAAACAATTGAGAAGTTACAGACGCTCATAACAGATCTCGTTGCCTTCCTTGAAACCCATCATTTCGTCCAAGTCTGTGCCTACAGTGGTCAGGAGGGTCCTGTTGGTCTCTATCAATTAGGTGATTCAATTTTCCTTATCAATGAGGAAAGCTATCAATTGCTGAAGAGCAATCTTCAGATTGAGGTGGATTCTTATCAAAATCAAAAGGAAAATGTTCTTCTTGGAGCAGTTGGTGCCTTGCTTGGAGCCTTGATTGGTGGAGCAGTTGCTCTATTTATCGCTCGTCTAGGTTATGTAGCTATGGTAGCGGGGATTGTTCTGGGGATTTGTACCATTAAAGGATATGAAATCCTTGGAAGAAAGATATCTCGAAAGGGGATTGTAATTTCCTCTATTTGGATGGTGATTACTGTCTTTCTAGTGAATCAAATTGATTTGGCGATGGAAGTCGTTTCCAAACTAGGGGTTGAGTTTGCCTTTGCTTTCCGAGCGGTGAATGAATTAATCTTTAGCGGTGATTTCCCAGATAACTATTTTTATAATCTAGCTATGTTAGCTGTGTTTACCTTAGTTGGTGCTGGGGTGTCTATCAGCTCGGTTTGGTCAAGTCATAAAACAAAGGGGATTGCCCGTAAAATTGCATAAAAAAATAAGTCTTTGTATGTCCTCCGCTGTTCTGGTTACCAAGAGGGATACAGGACTTTTTGCATGGAGAAGGTAATCAGTCTATAATATTTGACAGGGAAACCAAAAACGGTATAATGTTTATACGGGAAAAGATGAATAAAATATCAATGAAAGGAGAAGAAGATGCAAATTTCAAGCCGATTTACAATTGCGACTCATATGATGATTATTATTGCAATGCAGGATACAGACAGCAAGGTAACCAGTGATTTTCTTGCGGCTAGTGTCGGAGTCAATCCAGTCATTATCCGTAAGACTTTATCGCAACTCAAAAAAGCAGGATTGATTTCAGTTGCTCGTGGTACGGGGGGAACTGAGATAATAAAAGACCTTCAGGATATCAGTTTGTTGGATGTCTACCAAGCTGTGGAGTGTTTAGGAAAATCCGGTAAGCTCTTTAGTTTTCATGACAATCCAAATCCTAATTGCCCAATTGGTGCGAATATCCATGGGGTCTTGGACCAAAAGCTGTTCGATGTTCAAGCAGCTATGGAAAACCAACTGCGTCAGACAAGTCTGGCTCAGGTTGTAGCCGATGCTCAGAATAAACTGTCTAAGTAAGAGGACTAAGGTTCTCTTTTTCTATTGCCATAATTATGGTACAATGTAGTCATTAAAGGAGGAGACTATGTACTTTATTACAGGATTTTTCGTCCTACTTTTTTTGATTTCATTTTTTAGGGACAATCGCAGTCTCTGGAATCCAGCTCTCTTGCTTTTATCTCTGCTCTTTTCTTACCTGTCTATTGCCAATCTTTTTTATGAAGCTGGGCAGGAAGAAGTGCACATGATTTTCTTTGCAGGGATTTTTCTCCTGCTGCCTTTTTTAGTTTTTCTAAGTGGCTTTTTTCTGATTTATAACGGATTTGTATTGTTGAGAAAAGAAGGAAAATCCAAGGCAAATTATTTGTCTCTGGGGCTAGGGTGTGTGATTCTATTCTTTTTTGTAATCATGGCGATTCGAGTGAGCGATACCAAGGGCTTGTTTTACACCAATCATCTAGTGAATATTATCTTTTTCTTTTTGATTTATTCGTATTTGATTTTTGGTTTTGCCTTTGCAGGATTTCTGCTTTATTCCATTCTGTATCTTTTCATTCCTAAGAAAAAATATTATGATTTTATCATCATTCACGGAGCAGGCTTGTTGAATGGAGAAAAAGTTACTCCCTTACTGAAGAGTCGCATTGACAAGGCAGTAGAAGCTTATCACCAGTCTCTCAATCCCAATGTTAAAATCATCGCAAGTGGTGGTCAAGGTGGGGATGAGAAGATTTCCGAGGCTCAGGCAATTTGTAATTATTTGCTGGAAGAGACGGATGTTCCGAGAGAAGCGATTCTCCTAGAGGAAGACTCAACGACGACCTATGAGAATCTTCTCTTCTCAAAAGAAATGGGTGAGAAGCTGGTAGCCAGTCCACGTTTTCTCTTTGTGACCAATGATTACCATGTTTTTCGTACCAGTACCTATGCTCGCCGTATTGGGATGAAGGGAGATGGTCTTGGTTGCCGTACAGCCGCCTACTATATCCCATCGGCCTTTATCAGAGAATACATTGCTCTATGTGTGAAGATGAGATGGCTTTTTCTCGCCTTCTATATTTTATTAATTTTAGCTCTGATTTTCTCCTATAGAGGTGTTCTATGGTAATATGTAAAATTCATATTGTAATTCTTGTTAGAATCTCTAAAAAATCTTGTAGTAACCCTAAGGGAAAAATTGTCACTAGTAATGAAAGAGCAGGGTAAGTGATTGTGAGTGCGGTTTTTGGAACGGTTTCATGATTGCTCGTCAATCAATTGAACAATTTCTAACCTAGTTGCAGATTTTCAGAGAGAGTCAAAAATAGGCAACTGAATATGAGTAGACTAGAATTTTACAGTCAACGACAAATAAAAATGTGAACAGCAACAGAGGTTCACATTTCATTTTTTACTCATGGCAAAATGGCCTTTAGTTGGTTCAGGATGGTTTGTAAGGTTACAATCGCTTGTTCTCCTTGTTGTGGTTGGTAGAGTAGTTGGAAATACTTGCGAATAGTTTCTTCAAATTGCTTAGGGAGGAGTGTACAATTGGTCTTTGCGTACTCCAACATTCGTTTTTCACCAGGATGGGTTTGCTCATTGAGCGCAAATAACAAGTCAAAGTAGGAAGCAAAAAACTCACTCGTACGATGATTCATACTGAGAAGATCTTGGCGTTTGATAGCTTTTTCTATTTGGTGAGAGAAGGCAGGCATGGCTTGTTCTAGCAAAAGGAGTTGCCTTTCGATGATATGCTTTTTGAGTTCCTGTGGATAGGGAATCTGGTAAGTCTTTTGGAGAGAAGCATAGTGTCCATTCGGGTCGTATAAAATCTTGCTGTGGAGTAGATTATGCCACATGCAAGTTGTATAAGCATTTTGAGCTTTGTGCTGAAAAACGGTTGAGTTCAATTCCTGTTCAAACGACTCCAGCGAACGATAAATCAACTCGATTTCGATACCGTTGTTTAGTACACAGTCGTCCTCTAACTCCCAAAACTGGTTTCCAATTTCCATATAGGAGCAGTATTTACTCAAAATTTTGAGGCGAGTCGCCTCATCAATAGAAGAGTTGAGATAGACATAAACGTCATAGTCAGAATTTTGATCATAGTTTTGTCCTGCACGAGAGCCACCAAGAGCGATAGCTTCTACTTGTTCCAGTTGAGAGAATTCTTTGCAAAGTTCGTGGATCATGATTTTTCTCCTTGCTTTATGGTTTTAAAGTCATTTTACCAAAAAGTAAAACGTTTGCATAGCATTGAGTTACTCTTTTCCATCTATAGAAAAAAATGTGAACCCTTGTTTTGAGTTCACATTTCTTTTTTATTCTGCTGCTTGTTGCCAACGTTTTGCTAGCTTATGAGACAGGCTGGAAATAGCAAAGTTAAAGATAAAGTAAATTAAGGCAATCAGGATATAAAGACTGAAGACCTGCTCTGGTTCGAAATAGCGTCCCATGAGAATTTGGCTGGCGCCAAAGAGTTCTTGTAGAGCGATAACAGAGTAGAGAAGACTGGTATCCTTGATCACGGTTACAAACTGTGAAATGATGGCTGGCAGCATTTTTCGAATCGCTTGTGGGAGAATGATGTAGTAGAGGATTTGCGCAGAGGTGAATCCTTGCGACATTCCTGCTTCATACTGACCCTTGTCCACGGCATTGAGACCGCCTCGGATAATCTCAGCCAGGGCTGCTGAGGTAAAGAGGGTAAAGGCTGTAATACCAGCTGGTGTGGACTTCATCTTAAACACCAAAAAGATGGTGAAAATCCAGAGGAGGTTGGGAACGTTACGTACAAACTCGATATAAATGCTGGAGATGATCCGTAAGATAGGATTTTTCCCATTTCTCATGACGGCTAGTACTGTTCCGATAAGGGTCGAGAGGACGATAGCGATTAGAGAAATGTATAGGGTCAAGCCAAATCCTTTAAAGATAAAGATTAGGTTATCTGGGGTCAAAACTTCTAAAATAGATTCCATAGTAACCTCCTAAAGTGAATAGGCTTTTTTGTTGGCTTGCTCCATCTTGCGACCAAACTGGGCAACAGGGAAGCATAGAGCAAAGTAGAGAAGAGCAGCGCCTAAAAAGGCTGGGATATAGTTTCCGTTGAGGGCCGACCAAGATTTGGTCACAAACATCAAGTCTACTCCAGAGATGATGGCAACTGTAGAGGTGTTCTTGATGAGGTTGACGATTTGGTTGGTCAAAGGTGGGAGAATGATACGGAAGGCCTGAGGCAAGATAATCAAGCGCATGGCACTGATATAGGTAAAACCTTGCGACAAGGCGGCCTCCATTTGACCGCTAGGAATAGACTGAATCCCTGAACGAATAACCTCAGCGATATAAGCGCCGTGATAGAGTCCCACGCAGAGTACAGCTGTCCAATAAATGGGAATCATGATGGTGTGGTCACTGATAAGAGGTAAACCATAAAAGACGATGACAAACTGCACCAAGAGGGGAGTGTTTTGATAAAATTCGACAAAGATACGAGCCAAAACACGCAATAATGGGCGTTTGCTGGTTGACATGGCCCCAAAGAAGATGCCCAAAACCATGGCGAGGATAAAGGATCCAACCGCTAGGGCAAGGGTGAAGAGGAAACCATTGAAAAATTGTCCAAAATCCTGAAAATAGGCTGTCCAAGATGATAAATCTGTCATGGGGTGTCCTCCTTAATCTACGGTATGGCTAGATGGTTTGAGTTTGTAACGGTCATAGAGTTTCTGTAAACTACCATCCTTGGTCCATTTAGTGACCAAGCTATCAAGATAGTCGTTTAGCTCGGTATTTGATTTTTTGGTGACGATACCGTAGTCAGATGGCTTGAAACTATCATCTAGTAGTTCTGTCCGTTTGCTGATGTAGCCGGACAGGATAGAGCGGTCCACGGAAAAGGCATCAATACGGTGAGCGTGAAGGGAAGTAATCAATTCTGGGTAGGAACCAAGTTCGACGAATTTAAAGGTTAGACCTTTCTTTTTGCCCAGTTCAGTAATCAGGCGTTGGGTGATGGAACCTTGGGCAACTCCGATCGTTTTACCGTTTAGGTCCTCAATGCTTTTGATGTTGGCGGATTTATTGACCAAAAAACCAGAAGAATCCGTGTAGTAGGGACTGGTGAAGTTGTATAATTTTTTACGTTCATCTGTGATGGTGAAGGTCGCGATATCCATATCGACCTGTTCGTTATCTAGTAGTGGACCACGGGTTTGAGCGGTAACAGGAACGTAGCGAATCTTGACCTTGAGTTCGTCTGCAATCATCTTGGCAAGGTCCGTTTCGATACCAGAATAAGTCCCTGTCTTGGGATCCTTGTAGCCAAAATTGGGAACATCTTGTTTGACACCGACAACTAGTTCGCCTCTTTTTTGAATGTCTGCGACGCTGGTATCGGCTTGGGCTGGTTTGGCAGCAGCAAGGCTGAAAAGGCTAATCAATAATGCGGATAAAAAGAATTTCTTTTTCATAGGCGCCTCCTTATTTGACTTTGTCACTTTCGTGGTTGATAATTTTGCTGAGGAATTGTTGGGCACGAGGTTCGCTTGGGTTGTCAAAAAAGTCATCGACATCTGTCGTATCCACCAAAACTTCTCCGTCTGCCATAAAGATGATGCGGTCCGCAACCTCTCGAGCAAAGCCCATTTCGTGGGTAACGATGATCATATTCATCCCGTCATGCGCCAGTTTTTGCATAACTGCTAGAACATCTCCAATGGTCTCAGGATCAAGAGCAGATGTTGGCTCATCAAAGAGGAGGAGTTCCGGATGCATGGCAAGACCACGAGCGATGGCGATCCGCTGTTTTTGTCCACCAGATAGCATAGCTGGATAGGAATCTTTCTTGTCCCACATATTTACAAATTCCAGATATTTTTGGGCTGTTTTTTCAGCTTCTTTTTTATCAATTCCTAGAACCTTTATGGGCGCTAGTGTAACATTTTCTAACACTGTTTTGTGTGGATAAAGGTTAAAATGTTGAAAAACCATGCCAACTTCCTTACGAAGAGGAACTAAATCTTTCTGACTAGCACCTGCTACTTGGTGTCCATTGACTAGGAGACTTCCTTTGTCAACAGCCTCTAAACCATTAATCGTACGGATAAGAGTGGACTTCCCAGAGCCGGAAGGTCCAAGCAGGACAACAACTTGTCCTTTTTCAAAACGGAGATTGATGTCGCGGAGTGCGTGATAGTCTCCGTAATATTTTTCGACGTTTTTAAATTCTACTAAAGCCATGAGAGATCTCCTTTGTGTTAGATTTTATAACATGATTCTACACCAAAAGAATGTTCTTGTCAAATCATATCTGAAAAAATTCACTAAAATGTTATAAAAAAGCAATCTGGATAGAGAAAATGCCTAAATCATGTTATAATGAAACGATAGAATTCTTAGAAAGAGTGGATGTCTTTTTGATAACACCTACTTATGAATGGCAGTTTGCCCCGCAGGTTGAAGATGCGGATTTTACAAAGATAGCCAAGAAGGCTGGACTGGGTCCTGAGGTGGCTCGGTTATTATTTGAAAGAGGGATTCAGGATGAAGAAAGTCTAAAGAAGTTTTTAGAACCTTCTTTAGAGGATTTACATGACCCCTATCTGCTCCATGATATGGATAAGGCAGTGGAACGGATTCGTCAGGCCATTGAAGAAGGGGAAAATATTCTCATTTATGGAGACTACGATGCGGATGGCATGACTTCGGCTTCGATTGTGAAGGAAAGTTTAGAACAGCTTGGCGCCGAGTGCCGTGTTTACCTGCCTAATCGTTTTACCGATGGGTATGGCCCCAATGCCAGTGTCTATAAATATTTTATCGAGCAAGAGGGTATTTCCTTGATTGTGACAGTGGATAATGGGGTTGCGGGTCACGAAGCCATTGAATTGGCCCAGTCTATGGGAGTGGATGTCATTGTGACCGACCACCATTCCATGCCTGAAACCCTTCCCGATGCCTTTGCCATTGTTCACCCTGAGCATCCGGATGCGGACTATCCTTTCAAATATTTGGCCGGATGCGGAGTGGCTTTCAAGCTAGCTTGCGCTCTTTTAGAAGAAGTGCAAGTGGAATTGCTTGATTTGGTCGCTATCGGTACCATTGCTGATATGGTGAGTTTGACGGATGAGAATCGCATTTTGGTCCAATATGGTCTGGAAATGTTGGGACATACCCAGCGCATTGGACTACAAGAAATGCTAGACATGGTTGGAATTGCTGCTAATGAAGTAACAGAAGAAACGGTTGGTTTCCAGATTGCCCCTCGTTTAAATGCCTTGGGGCGCTTGGATGATCCTAATCCTGCCATTGATTTGCTGACTGGATTTGACGACGAGGAAGCTCATGAGATTGCCCTCATGATTCACCAGAAAAACGAAGAGCGCAAGGAAATCGTTCAGTCAATCTATGAAGAAGCTAAGACCATGGTGGATCCTGAGAAGAAGGTCCAGGTCTTGGCAAAGGAAGGCTGGAATCCTGGCGTTCTGGGTATCGTTGCTGGTCGTTTGTTGGAAGAGCTAGGGCAGACAGTTATCGTTCTTAATATAGAAGATGGTCGTGCCAAGGGCAGTGCTCGTAGTGTGGAAGCGGTCGATATTTTTGAAGCTCTGGATCCCCACCGAGATCTCTTTATCGCCTTTGGCGGCCATGCTGGTGCAGCTGGAATGACGCTGGAAGTTGAGAAACTTTCAGATTTATCTCAGGTTTTGGAAGACTATGTCCGTGAAAAAGGTGCAGATGCTAGTGGTAAGAACAAGTTAAATCTAGACGAAGAGCTAGACTTGGAGACGCTTAGCTTGGAAACGGTCAAAAACTTTGAACGTTTGGCACCTTTTGGAATGGACAATCAGAAACCTGTCTTTTATATCAAGGATTTTCATGTCGAAAGTGCCAGAACCATGGGAGCAGGCAATGCCCACCTCAAACTAAAAATTTCCAAGGGTGAGGCGAGTTTTGAAGTGGTGGCCTTCGGACAAGGTAGATGGGCGACAGAGTTTGCTCAAACAAAAAACCTAGAATTAGCAGTCACCCTGTCTGTCAACCAATGGAATGGGCAAACTGCCCTCCAGTTGATGATGGTGGATGCGCGTGTGGAAGGTGTTCAACTCTTTAACATTCGTGGGAAGAACGTAGCCCTGCCAGAAGGGGTTCCAGTCTTGGATTTCTCTGGAGAGGTGCCAGATTTAGCGACTAGTGATGCTGTGGTTGTGAAAACCATTCCCGAGGATATTACCTTGCTGAAGACCATTTTTCAGGAACAGGATTTCTCTGCTGTCTATTTCAAAAATGACATCGATAAGGCCTACTATCTGACAGGTTATGGGACTAGGGAACAGTTTGCCAAATTGTACAAGACCATTTACCAGTTCCCAGAGTTTGATATTCGCTACAAGCTGAAAGATTTGGCAACTTATCTCAATATCCAACAAATCTTGCTGGTCAAGATGATCCAAGTATTTGAAGAGCTGGGCTTTGTGACGATCAAAGATGGTGTCATGACAGTCAATAAAGAAGCGCCGAAAAGGGAAATTGCTGAAAGTCAGATTTACCAAAATCTCAAACAGACCGTTAAAGACCAAGAAATGATGGCGCTGGGTACCGTGCAGGAAATGTATGACTTTTTGAAAGGATAAGCATGATGTCTTTAAAGAAAATTTCAAGCTGGATTGTTAAAGATAAAGTAATAGTAATATTCTTTTTTGTGTCTTTTTTACCTATATTGTATGCTGTTGTAAAAATTGTTTTAAAAACGCACTTTGGAACTGAAGATTTTGGTATTAATTTGAGAAAAACAATAGACTTTGATTGGTTAGCTTATTATGGGTCAATTATTGGGAGTTATTTGATTGTATATACTCTAAAGAATGAAAATACAAAATATAGGGAAGAAAAATGTGACTCAGTTAGACCAATATTGAATGTTGGATTAAATTATGAACAAATGGGAAGTAAAGATAAACATAAACATACCTCTAATTGTTTAAAAATAGATTCAGAACAAGGCAAGAAACAAGGCAAGAAACAAGGCAAGAATTATATCTGTCAGTATAATTATATAAAGATTAACAAAGAAGATGCTCAAGATGAAGAATCGATTGCTATTCTTATAAAAATTAGAAATATTGGGTTAGGTCATGCCTTAATTGATAAAATAGAATATATAGAAAAAAATGGATCGGGAGGTAATCATAAATTAAAGGCTGAAGAAAGATTTATGATTGATAAGAAAACCTCAAATAATCTACTATTGAAGTTTGACTCAAGAATTGAAGATATTGAAAAGATTAAAATATTTTTTATTGATATTTTAGAAAATAAATATGTCTATGATTTAAAATTAGAAGGAATCAATGATAAAATGAATTTTGTGAATATTGAGGGTAAAAAATTACATTTATTTAGCCTTACCAAGGCATATTTTGAAAGTTATTTTCCAGAGATAGTAGAAAAAGATAGCTAAAGAACCGTCAAATACCAAGAAATGATGGCGCTGGGTACCGTGCAGGAAATGTATGACTTTTTAATGGAGTTATGGGTGGAAAGGGACTGAGATGACCTATCTCGGTCTCTTTTTGACGGATAAATGCTTGGTGTGGGAGTGGTTGATTGGATAGTCTTTTGGATGGTTTGCTGATGTAAAGGTTGGGGAAATGATTCATTTTTTTATTCTCTTCTATCACTTTATACGATGTCTGCTTTTAAACCTTATGTAGTAAAAGTATAAATTTTTGTAACATGACTAAAATATAACTCTAAACGAACTGACATGTAAATCAAGTATGATTTTCTTATCAAGAAAATATAAGGGGAATCCAGTTATGAAAAAAACAGTTACGAAACTGACTCTTGGTTTGACTTCTACCGCTATTTTAGCTACAGTTGGTGCTCAAACTGTGCACGCGAACTCTTACGTTGTCCAAGACGGTGATTCATTTTATGCCATCGCAACTGCAAACGGCATGGATCCGCATGAGTTGGCAGCTTTGAATGGAAAAACCATCTTTGACACTATCCACCCAGGCGATGTATTGGAAGTGAGTGGTTCCGCTCAGGCTAGCTCAACCTACAGTGCTCCAGCTAGCACTGCGAACGTGGTATCAGATACAGAGGATGTTGTCGAAAAGACTCCAACAAACTATGGAAACTCTTATCCTGTTGGTCAGTGTACATGGGGTGTGAAAGAATTGGCGCCTTGGGCCAGCAACTGGTGGGGAAATGCCAACACGTGGGCAATCTACGCGAGCGCTCAAGGCTATAAGACAGGAAGTGTTCCAGTAGTAGGAGCAATCGCCGTTTGGGACGGTGGTGAATATGGACACGTTGCTTATGTAACAGATGTTCAAAGTGAAAACTCTATCCAGGTATTGGAAGCAAACTACAGACGTCAAAAGCAGATTGCGAATTACCGTGGCTTCTTTAATCCACATGAATTTTTAGGTAACGTCACTTATATCTATCCAAATTAAAGATGATAAAAAGATTTAGAATTTCTAAGTCTTTTTTCTTTTTGAAAAAATTTCCTATCGTTAGCCTCCATCTTAATGACTAATTGCTGAAAATTTTTTAGATTCTGTAGCGAACAGGAAATTTTCGCTTTTGGATGTAGATAAACCATGTCTTTGTGGAAAATAGTTCTCAAGTCGAGAGGTAAAAGCAAGTTTTTTGAACTAAAAGAGAAATTTAGAGTTCGAGAAAGGTATCTGAAATCAAATTGATTCAGAAAATCTATATTTTTGATGGTAAAATCGTTCTATTATCTTAGATGAAGCCTCCAAAAGAGAAGTCAAAGTAAAAAGATTTGATTCACAGTAGTGACTAATCTCTAGTTAAAAACCGATCTTCGTTTTGAAAATAATCAAAAAAATGGTATAATGGTAGGAAAAGATTCGGCTAATACTCAATGAAAATCAAAGAGCAAACTAGGAAGCTAAAGAGCAAACTAGGAAGCTAGCCGCAGGTTGCTCAAAACACTGTTTTGAGGCTACAGATGGAAGCTGACTTGGTTTGAAGAGATTTTCGAAGAGTATAAAAGTATTAGTGCTTTTAGAATAAGAGGGTAAATTCACCCTATAATCAAGATAAATGAAGTTTCGGAGGAAAAATGAGTAATATTAGTTTAACAACACTAGGTGGTGTACGAGAAAATGGTAAAAATATGTACATCGCTGAAATCGATGGTTCTATTTTTGTTTTGGATGCAGGGCTTAAATACCCTGAAAATGAACAACTAGGTGTTGATGTCGTCATTCCAAATATGGACTACCTTTTTGAAAATAGCGATCGTATTGCAGGGGTCTTTTTGACCCACGGACATGCGGATGCTATTGGTGCCTTGCCTTATCTTTTGGCAGAGGCTAAGGTGCCTGTGTTTGGTTCTGAGTTGACCATTGAGTTGGCCAAACTCTTTGTCAAAGGAAATGATACGGTTAAGAAATTCAATGACTTCCATGTGATTGATGAAGATACAGAGATCGACTTTGGAGGGACTGTGGTTTCCTTCTTCCGTACAACCCACTCTATCCCAGAAAGTTTGGGAGTAGTCCTGAAAACAGCTGAAGGTAGCATAGTTTACACAGGGGACTTCAAGTTTGACCAGACAGCTAGCGAATCCTATGCGACAGATTTTGCTCGTTTGGCAGAGATTGGTCGTGATGGTGTCTTGGCACTCCTCAGTGATTCAGCCAATGCAGACAGCAATATTCAGGTGGCGAGCGAGAGTGAAGTTGGAGACGAAATTACCCAGACCATTGCAGACTGGGAAGGTCGTATCATCGTTGCCGCAGTTGCCAGCAACCTTTCTCGTATCCAGCAGGTTTTTGATGCTGCAGCAGATACAGGTCGCCGAGTTGTTTTGACTGGATTTGATATTGAAAATATCGTCCGCACTGCGATTCGACTCAAAAAATTGTCTCTAGCCAATGAAAGTCTCTTGATTAAACCCAAAGAAATGTCTCGTTTTGACGACCATGAGTTGATTATCCTTGAGACTGGGCGTATGGGTGAGCCGATTAATGGACTTCGTAAGATGTCCATCGGTCGCCACCGCTATGTGGAAATCAAAGACGGGGACTTAGTTTATATCGTAACGACTCCATCTATCGCCAAAGAAGCTGTCATGGCGCGTGTTGAAAACATGATCTACCAAGCTGGTGGTGTGGTGAAACTCATTACCCAAAGCTTGCGAGTATCCGGACACGGGAATGCGCGTGATTTGCAGTTGATGATCAATCTTCTACAGCCGAACTACCTCTTCCCTATCCAAGGGGAGTATCGTGAGTTGGATGCGCATGCCAAGGCTGCCATGGCAGTTGGAATGTTGCCGGAACGCATTTTCATCCCTAAAAAGGGAACGACCATGTCTTATGAACATGGAGACTTTGTTCCAGCTGGAGCAGTTTCTGCAGGGGATGTCTTGATTGACGGAAATGCCATCGGGGATGTTGGAAATGTCGTCCTTCGTGACCGTAAGGTCTTGTCAGAGGATGGAATCTTTATCGTGGCGATCACTGTCAACCGTCGTGAGAAGAAAATTGTGGCCAAGGCCCGTGTTCACACGCGTGGATTCGTTTATCTCAAGAAGAGTCGTGACATTCTCCGTGAAAGTTCAGAATTGATTAACCAAACGGTAGAAGAGTATCTTCAAGGTGATGACTTTGATTGGGCAGATCTCAAAGGCAAGGTTCGCGACAATCTGACCAAGTACCTCTTTGATCAAACCAAGCGTCGCCCGGCAATCTTGCCAGTCGTGATGGAAGCAAAATAATAAGCAGAATACCTACAGAAAAAGTCGAAATTCGGCTTTTTCTTATAGAATAGTAAAAGGAGACAACCATGGCAGTTATGAATATTGAGTATTACTCAAAAGTTTTGGATATGGAGTGGGGCGTTACCGTACTCTATCCAGATGCTAGTCGGGTGACTGAACCAGATTGCACGGATATTCCTGTTCTTTATCTTTTGCACGGAATGTCAGGAAACCAAAATAGCTGGCTCAAACGTACCAATGTCGAACGCTTGTTGCGTGGAACCAATCTCATTGTTATCATGCCCAATACTAGCAATGGCTGGTACACAGATACTCAGTATGGCTATAACTACTATACTGCTCTAGCAGAAGAACTCCCCCAAGTCATGAAACGTTTCTTCCCCAATATGACCAGCAAGCGAGAAAAGACCTTCATAGCAGGTCTCTCCATGGGAGGATATGGTTCCTTCAAACTCGCTCTATCGACAAATCGTTTTTCTCATGCGGCTAGTTTTTCTGGTGCGCTCAGTTTTCAAGAATTTTCTCCTGAAAGTCAGGATCTGGGGTCACTTGCCTACTGGCGAGGAGTTTTTGGAGAGATTAAAGACTGGACAGCTAGCCCTCATTCGCTTGAAAGCACGGCTGCAAAGTCCGATCAAAAGACCAAACTATGGGCTTGGTGTGGGGAGCAAGACTATCTCTACTCTGCCAATAACCTCGCAGTGAAAAACCTCAAAAAACTAGGTTTTGAGGTGACCTATAGTCATAGTCCAGGTAAGCACGAGTGGTACTACTGGGAAAAACAATTGGAGCGTTTTTTAGCTACTCTACCAATTGACTTTGTCTTGGAAGAACGTTTATCTTAGTTTTAGGTTTCTTTCAGCTTTCTTCAGTAAAATAGAGAATCTATCTTGATCAAGGAGAATGTGATTTCAAGATAGGTTCTTATTTTTATGAAAGGTGGGGCGTCATGTTCTGGATTATTCGATTATTCTTCCGATTTCTTTTGGGAATTTGGCGTTTCTTCTGGCGTCTGGTTTGGACTGTGGTCATTCTACTGATCATTGCCTTTGGAGTGGTTTGGTATCTGACAGGTGATTTTCATTCTGCGGTCAATCAGGTTGAAAAAATGAGCAAGATTGGTCAAGGTGGCTGGAATCAATGGAAGGAGACGGGAACGCTGGAAGTCTTGTCTCAGACAGACAGTCACCAACATGCAGAAGGCAAGTGGGCTCAAGCCTCAGCTCGCATCTATATTGAGCCTCAAATGGATGAAACCTTCCAAGGTGCCTATGCAGAAGCCATAAAAAACTGGAATCAAACGGGAGCCTTTACCTTTGAGGTGGTTGCGGATCCTAGCCAGGCAGATATTGTGGCAAGTGAGATGAATGATGGATCGACCGCTGTAGCAGGTCAAGCCGAGAGTCAAACCAATTTGTTAACCAAACAATTTATATCTGTAACGGTTCGCCTGAATCACTATTATCTATCCAATCCAAACTATGGTTATTCTTATGACCGAATCGTGCACACGGCGGAGCACGAGCTGGGGCATGCCATCGGTTTGGATCATACCAACGAGACTTCTGTCATGCAGCCAGCAGGTTCCTATTATGGGATTCAGCCTCAGGATGTGACAGCTGTTCAAGAACTCTATTCCAGTAGCGACTAGATGAAGTCGGTGCAATCTGAAAAGAAATCAAAGCTCCTCCAACAAGTGATTGGTGGGGCTTTTTGTTCGTCCTGTTACGGCCTTTTTGCTATAATGGAACTATGAATAACTTGATCAAATCAAAACTAGAGCTCCTACCGACCAGCCCTGGTTGTTACATTCACAAGGATAAAAATGGCACCATTATCTATGTAGGAAAGGCTAAAAATCTGCGCAACCGTGTGCGCTCCTATTTCCGTGGAAGTCACGATACCAAGACGGAGGCACTGGTGTCTGAAATTGTAGATTTTGAATTTATCGTCACTGAGTCCAATATTGAGGCACTTCTCCTAGAAATCAACCTCATCAAGGAGAATAAGCCCAAGTACAATATCATGCTCAAGGATGACAAGTCCTATCCCTTCATCAAAATCACCAATGAGCGTTATCCTCGATTGATTATCACCCGTCAGGTCAAAAAGGACGGTGGTCTTTATTTTGGACCTTATCCCGATGTAGGGGCAGCCAATGAAATCAAGCGACTATTGGACCGGATTTTTCCTTTTCGCAAGTGTACTAATCCACCCTCTAAGGTTTGTTTTTACTACCATATCGGCCAGTGTATGGCCCACACAATCTGTAAAAAAGATGAGGCCTATTTCAAGTCCATGGCTCAGGAGGTTTCTGATTTCCTAAAAGGGCAGGATGATAAAATCATCGATGACCTCAAGGGGAAGATGGCAAAGGCGGCTCAAAGTATGGAGTTTGAACGTGCAGCGGAATACCGTGATCTGATTCAGGCCATTGGAACACTTCGGACCAAGCAACGGGTCATGGCGAAAGATTTGCAAAATCGGGACGTCTTTGGTTACTATGTGGATAAGGGCTGGATGTGTGTCCAGGTTTTCTTTGTTCGTCAAGGCAAGCTCATTGAGAGGGATGTCAATCTCTTCCCCTACTACAATGATCCGGATGAGGACTTCTTGACCTATGTGGGACAATTCTATCAAGAAAAATCTCACCTGGTTCCCAATGAGGTGCTGATTCCGCAGGATATCGATGAAGAAGCAGTCAAGGTCTTGGTGGATACCAAGATTCTCAAACCTCAGCGTGGTGAGAAAAAACAGCTGGTCAATCTAGCCATAAAAAATGCCCGTGTTAGTCTGGAGCAAAAGTTCAATCTGCTAGAGAAATCTGTTGAAAAGACCCAAGGAGCTATTGAAAATCTGGGACACTTGCTCCAAATACCGACTCCAGTTCGCATCGAGTCCTTTGATAACTCTAATATCATGGGAACCAGTCCTGTTTCAGCTATGGTGGTTTTTGTCAATGGCAAACCAAGTAAAAAAGACTACCGAAAGTACAAGATAAAAACGGTTGTCGGTCCAGATGACTATGCTAGTATGCGTGAGGTTATTCGCAGACGTTATGGCCGAGTTCAACGTGATGGTTTAACCCCGCCAGATTTGATTGTGATTGATGGGGGACAAGGTCAAGTCAATATCGCCAAGCAAGTCATCCAAGAAGAGCTAGGTTTGGACATTCCCATTGCTGGGCTTCAAAAAAATGATAAGCACCAAACCCATGAATTGCTCTTTGGAGATCCGCTGGAAGTGGTGGAGTTGTCACGAAATTCTCAGGAATTTTTCCTCCTTCAACGCATCCAAGATGAGGTACACCGCTTTGCTATCACCTTCCACCGCCAACTGCGCTCAAAAAATTCTTTTTCATCTCAATTGGATGGGATTGACGGTCTGGGACCTAAACGCAAGCAGAATCTCATGAAGCATTTTAAATCTCTCACTAAAATCAAGGAAGCCAGTGTGGATGAAATTGTCGAAGTTGGTGTGCCAAGGGCAGTCGCAGAAGCTGTTCAGAGAAAGTTGAACCCTCAGGAAGAAGTGGAGTTGGCTCAAGTAGCAGAAGAGAGAGTAGATTACCAAACGGAAGGAAACTATCATGAACCATAAAATCGCAATTTTATCAGATATTCATGGCAATGCAACGGCACTAGAAGCAGTGGTTGCAGATGCTAAAGCTCACGGAGTCACTGAATATTGGCTTCTGGGAGATATTTTTCTACCTGGTCCAGGTGCAAATGACTTGGTCGCTCTGTTAAAGGAACTTCCTATCACGGCAAGTGTTCGAGGCAATTGGGATGATTGTGTCCTTGAGGCTTTAGATGGGCAATATGGCTTAGAAGACCCACAGGAAGTTCAGCTCTTGCGTATGACGCAGTATTTGATGGAGCGAATGGATCCTGCAACGATTGACTGGCTACGAAGCTTACCTATGCTAGAAAAGAGAGAAGTTGACGGACTGCGCTTTTCTCTTTCTCATAATTTGCCAAATAAGAACTATGGTGGTGACTTGCTAGTTGAGAATGATACAGAGAAATTTGACCAACTCCTAGATGATGAAGTTGACGTGGCAGTCTATGGTCATGTTCACAAGCAGTTGCTTCGTTATGGCAGTCAAGGGCAACAAATCATCAATCCAGGGTCGATTGGCATGCCCTATTTTAATTGGGAGGCGTTAAAAAATCACCGTGCCCAGTATGCCGTGATAGAAGTGGAAGACGGGGAATTGGTAAATATTCTATTCCGAAAAGTTTCCTACGATTATGAAGCAGAGTTAGAATTGGCCAAATCCAAGGGGCTTCCTTTTATCGAAATGTATGAAGAACTACGCCGAGATGACAACTATCGGGGGCACAATCTAGAACTCTTAGCTAGTTTAATTGAAAAGCATGGGTATGTGGAGGATGTGAAGAAATTTTTGGAGGCTATAAAGTCAGAATATAAGGTAGACTAGTTTCTTAAAACCCCTGAAAATTAGTTGGAACTGGATGAGGAAAAATCTGATTTTAATGATAAGTTTAAATCCAGGACTTCATCCGTGTTCCAATTTCTTTCTATGAAAAATCTCTGCAAGCTCTTTCAAAATATGGTAGAATGGATGCAGTAGAATTAGAAAAGGAAATCGATTATGAAATTTCTTGAATTAAATAAAAAACGTCATGCGACTAAGCATTTTACTGATAAACCAGTAGATCCCAAAGATGTGCGTACGGCTATCGAAATCGCAACCTTGGCCCCAAGTGCCCATAACAGCCAGCCGTGGAAGTTTGTAGTCGTTCGTGAGAAAAATGCTGAATTGGCAAAATTGGCTTATGGTGCGAACTTTGAGCAGGTGTCATCAGCACCTGTAACCATTGCCTTGTTTACAGATACAGATTTGGCTAAACGTGCTCGTAAGATTGCCCGAGTTGGTGGTGCTAATAACTTTTCTGAAGAGCAACTTCAATATTTTATGAAGAATCTGCCTGCTGAATTTGCGCGTTACAGTGAGCAACAGATCAGCGACTATCTAGCCCTCAATGCAGGTTTGGTTGCCATGAATTTGGTTTTGGCTCTTACAGACCAAGGAATCGGTTCTAACATTATCCTTGGATTTGACAAATCAAAAGCCAACGAAGTTTTGGACATTGAAGACCGTTTCCGCCCAGAACTCTTGATTACGGTAGGTTACACTGACGAAAAATTAGAACCAAGCTACCGCTTGCCAGTGGATGAAATTATCGAGAAAAGATAGAAAGAAGAAAAAATGACAGCAATTGATTTTACAGCAGAAGTAGAAAAACGCAAAGAGGACCTCTTGGCTGACTTGTTTAGCCTTTTGGAAATCAACTCAGAACGTGATGACAGCAAGGCGGACGCTCAGCATCCATTTGGACCTGGTCCAGTAAAAGCCTTGGAAAAATTCCTTGAAATCGCAGACCGCGATGGTTATCCAACTAAAAATGTCGATAACTACGCAGGACATTTTGAGTTTGGTGAAGGAGAAGAAGTTCTCGGAATCTTTGCTCACATGGACGTGGTGCCAGCTGGTAGCGGTTGGGACACGGACCCTTATACACCAACTATCAAAGATGGTCGCCTTTATGCGCGTGGAGCTTCAGACGACAAGGGTCCAACAACAGCTTGTTACTATGGTTTGAAAATCATCAAAGAATTAGGTCTTCCAACTTCTAAAAAAGTTCGTTTCATCGTCGGAACAGACGAAGAATCAGGTTGGGCAGACATGGACTACTACTTTGAACATGTAGGACTTGCGAAACCAGACTTCGGTTTCTCTCCAGACGCTGAATTCCCTATCATCAATGGTGAAAAAGGAAACATCACGGAATACCTCCACTTTGCAGGTGAAAATACAGGTGCAGCCCGTCTTCACAGCTTCACAGGTGGTTTGCGTGAAAACATGGTACCTGAATCAGCAACTGCAGTTGTTTCAGGTGATTTAGCTGACTTGCAAGCTAAGCTAGACGCCTTCGTTGCAGAGAACAAACTCAGAGGAGAAATTCAAGAAGATGCTGGCAAATACAAGGTCACCATCATTGGTAAATCAGCTCATGGTGCTATGCCTGCTTCAGGTGTCAATGGTGCGACCTATCTGGCCCTCTTCCTCAGCCAATTTGACTTTGCTGGACCAGCCAAAGACTACGTCGACATCGCTGGTAAGATTCTCTTGAATGACCATGAGGGTACAAATCTCAAGGTTGCTCATGTAGATGAAAAGATGGGTTCCCTTTCTATGAATGCCGGTGTCTTCCGCTTTGATGAAACAAGTGCTGACAATACGATTGCCCTCAACTTCCGTTATCCAAAAGGAACAAGTCCAGAGCAAATCAAGTCAGTTCTTGAAAACTTGCCAGTTGCTTCTGTTAGCCTTTCTGAACACGGTCATACCCCTCACTATGTACCAATGGAAGATCCACTCGTTCAAACCTTGTTGAATGTTTATGAAAAACAAACTGGTCTCCAAGGTCATGAGCAAGTCATCGGTGGTGGTACCTTTGGTCGCTTGCTGGAACGTGGAGTTGCCTACGGTGCCATGTTCCCAGACTCTATTGACACCATGCACCAAGCCAATGAATTTATCGCCTTGGACGATCTCTTCCGAGCAGCAGCAATCTATGCAGAAGCTATTTACGAATTGATCAAATAAAACGATAGAAGTCTGAGATTGTATGCTTGGACTTCTTTTTGGAGGGAAAACAGATGTCTCAAATCGAAAGAATCAAGCAAGCCATTATGGCGGATCCACAGAATACCAGCTATACAGAACGCGGAATCGAACCTCTCTTTGCGGCGCCAAAAACTGCCCGCATCAATATTGTCGGTCAGGCACCGGGGCTTAAAACCCAAGAAGCTGGGATTTATTGGAAGGATAAGAGTGGTGATCGCTTGCGGGACTGGCTAGGTGTAGATGAAGATACCTTTTACAATTCAGGCTTGTTTGCAGTTCTGCCAATGGATTTTTACTTTCCAGGACATGGCAAGTCGGGTGATCTGCCACCTCGTACAGGTTTCGCAGAAAAATGGCATCCGCAACTCTTGCAAGAGTTGCCCGATATCCAATTAACTCTCTTGATTGGACAATATGCCCAGGCCTATTATTTACATGAAAAAGTTAGTGGCAAGGTGACAGAGCGGGTGAAACACTACAAAGACTATCTACCAGAATTTTTCCCTCTGGTGCACCCCTCACCACGAAATCAAATCTGGATGGCTAAGAATCCTTGGTTTGAGTCAGAAGTGGTGCCCGATTTGAAAAAAAGAATTCAAAAGATTCTTGGAGAAACAAAATGAAAGAAATTACTTTTAACGATTTTTACCAGCTTTATCAGAAAGAATCCCTTTCAGTCATAGACGTGAGAGAAGTAGAAGAGTTCGAGACGCTTCATTTAGAAGGTGCTCAGAACCTACCACTTAGTCAATTGGCTGATACTTATGATCAATTGGACAAAGACCTCTTGTATTATGTCATTTGTAAATCTGGGATGAGGTCAGCGCGTGCTTGTCAATTTCTAGCTGAACAGGGTTATGACGTTATCAATGTCCAAGGTGGAGTGACGGCCTTTGAAAATCTTTAAACCTCTATAGCGATAGATCCTAATCTTCCCTTGCTCGGTTCCAACTGAGTGAGGGATTTTGTTATGTGACTATTAGTCCGTCTCGCTCCGTAAGGTGCGAGCCTGGTGCAAACCACCCGTTAGACGGGTGGTTATGATTTTTAGATAATTCTTATTTTTAAAAATATTGAAAACATTCAATGATTAATTTTGGATACTTTTTTCAGAGTCTTAATCATGGTATACTAGGTCAGTATTTTAGAAATTTGAAGGAGATTTTTATGGCTAAAAAAGGTGCCCTAACAGGCTTGCTCCTGTTTGGAATATTTTTTGGTGCGGGAAACTTGATTTTTCCACCTTCTCTAGGTGCTTTATCTGGAGAACAATTTCTTCCTGCTATCGCAGGTTTTGTCTTTTCAGGTGTTGGTATTGCCGTCTTGACACTTATTATTGGAACGCTAAACCCGAAAGGATACATTCACGAGATTTCTAAGAAAATCTCACCTTGGTTTGCGACGCTTTATCTTGCAGTCCTCTATCTATCGATTGGTCCCTTCTTTGCCATTCCGCGTACAGCCACAACAGCTTACGAAGTTGGGATTAGTCCCCTCTTATCCGAAGCAAACAAAGGTCTAGGACTGATTGTCTTTACTGTGCTTTACTTTGCAGCGGCCTATTTGATCTCACTCAATCCATCAAAAATCTTGGATCGAATCGGACGTGTTTTAACGCCAGTCTTTGCTTTGTTGATCGTTATCTTGGTTGTACTAGGTGCCTTCAAATATGGTGGAACAAGCCCTCAAGTGGCTTCAGCTGCTTATCAAGCTTCTGCCTTTGGTACAGGATTCCTAGAAGGTTATAACACCTTGGATGCCCTTGCCTCAGTGGCTTTTAGTGTGATTGCTGTTCAAACCTTGAAACAACTTGGATTCTCCAGTAAGAAAGAATACATTTCAACTATTTGGGTGGTTGGTATCGTTGTAGCTCTTGCCTTTAGCGCTCTTTACATTGGTTTAGGATTCCTTGGAAATCACTTCCCAGTACCAGCAGAAGTGATGAAGGGTGGAACACCAGGTGTTTATATCTTGTCGCAAGCAACTCAGGAAATCTTTGGTTCAACAGCTCAACTCTTCCTTGCTGTTATGGTAACTGTAACCTGCTTCACAACGACAGTTGGATTGATTGTGTCGACAGCAGAGTTCTTTAACGGACGTTTCCCACAAATCAGCTACAAGGCCTATGCAACTGCCTTTACCTTGATTGGATTTGCTATTGCAAATCTTGGTCTGGATGCGATCATTAAGTACTCAGTGCCAGTACTGGTAATCTTGTACCCAATCACCATCGCCATTGTGATGATCGTGATTGTGAATAAGTTTGTAGCCCTATCAAAACCGGGCATGCAGTTAACTATTGGGCTTGTTACAGCTATTGCTCTTGCAAGTGTCCTTGGAAGTTCCTTTAAGATTGAGTTTCTAGAAAATCTGATTAATGCCCTTCCGTTTGCGTCAGCCTCTCTTCCATGGCTAGTGCCAGCTATTATCGGAATCTTGCTTTCATTGGTTCTACCAAACAAACAAGAGAGTGATGTTTTTGAGATGGAATAAAAAAATTCTTGGTCATTGACCAAGAATTTTTTGTATGAACACGACTCATTAGTTGGTTTGTTCAGTATAACCAGCCTCTTTAAGCATTTTTCTAGTTTTTAGAAAACTTACACGGCTTCCAGAGCCAGAAACTTCATTTGGCATTGCTTTTTTCATCTCTTCGAGATTCACAACAGTCATGTTAACCTCCATGCTATGGATGACTTTTCCATCTTTGAATTCGATATTTTGTGTAATGCCTTTAAGTCCTTCCTCCTTTTTATAAGTTTTCACGATAAGTTCTTTAATCTCTTCTGCTGACTTGTCCAGTATTTCAGGGTCAAAAACATTATAGACTTCTTGTTTTACAACATCATCCCCCTTAACAGTGTATGTCAAGGTAGAAGTTCTTCCGGGATTGCTATTGTGAACAAAAATATAGTTTTTTGTCTCATCTTTCTTTTCAGATGATTGTTGACTGCTTTGTTTGGTCTCGCTTGACTGATTTGTTGTGTCTTCTTTGCTACTGCTGTTTGCAGTTGTTGATGCTTGTTTGGAACATCCGAGTAGGAGGATAAGTGAAGCCACTAGAGCTAATGAAGTTTTAACATAAGTTTTCATAAAATTTCCTTTCATAATCAAAGTATTTTGTATTATAACATGATTCTACTACAAAATCAACTAGACCTCCCCTCTCATCTGACCTGACATGACAACGAATAGAAACTAGTCTGACGATTAATGTTTTGTCTCTATCTATTTCAAAGAACTTTTATCCTATGGATTGAAAAGTGGGAAGTTTTAAATGCACTTTTTATGGAATTGCGATGAATCTATTGAACTCATCGTTTAGGGATGTAATAAAACACCCCAAGAGTTAGAGTTGTGTCTAACTTTTGGGGTGGACCTACACTAGTCTATATGAAATTTTAGGAGATTAGTTCGTCTTTTCTGTGAATCCCATTTTTTCCAGTGCTTTTTTTGAGTTTGAGAAACTCACACGATTGCCGATACCAGAATATTCTTCAGGAAGTGCTTTTCTAAGTTCGCTAATACTTGCAACTGAGAAATCAACTTCTAGATTTTGAACAACTTTTCCATCTTTGATTTCAATCGTTTGTTTAACACCTTTGAGTCCATTATAACCTTTGTACTTTTCTTCGATAAAACTCTTGACATCTTCTGGAGTTGCGTTAAGAATCTCAGGATCTGCAACATTTTGAGCGGTTTGCTTGATAACATTGTCCCCCTCTACAGTATAAACCAAGGTAGAAGTGATTCCAGAATTATTTTTGTTTACAAAGGTATGTGTTTTAGTTGTTTCTTTCTTTTCAGATGATTGTTCAGTGCTTTGTTTGCTCTCACTTGACTGAGTTGTTGTGTCTTCTTTGGTACTGCTGTTGGTAGGTGTTGATGCTTGTTTGGAACATCCGAGCAGGAGAACAAGTGAAGCCACAAGGGCTAGTGATACTTTAAAGTATGATTTCATATTTTTTACTTTCCTTTCATAATCAAAGTATTTGTATTATAACATGGATCTATAGTGAAAGCAACTAAACACAGTTTTTCTCCTTTTGAGAAGGAGTCTGACTAGAAAAATGTTATAATGGTAGGAAAGAGGTGAAGAAATGAATCAGACTATAAACTATATCAAAGAACTAACTGCTATTGCATCTCCGACGGGCTTTACTCGTGAGATTTCAGACTATCTAGTCCATACTATAGAGAAACTTGGTTACCAGCCGGTTCGTACAGCCAAGGGTGGTGTCAATGTTACTATTAAAGGTCAAAATGATGACCAACAGCGCTATGTGACTGCCCATGTGGATACGCTGGGTGCTATTGTCCGTGCAGTCAAACCGGATGGCCGTCTCAAATTGGATCGTATCGGTGGTTTTCCTTGGAACATGATTGAAGGAGAAAACTGTACGGTTCATGTGGCTAGCACAGGTAAAAAGGTATCTGGAACCATTCTCATCCATCAGACTTCTTGCCATGTCTACAAAGATGCGGGAACTGCTGAACGCACACAGGACAATATGGAAGTGCGTTTGGATGCAAAAGTAAGTAATGAAAAAGAAACCCGCGCCTTGGGTATTGAGGTTGGAGACTTTATTAGTTTCGATCCGCGAACAGTTGTGACAGAAACTGGTTTTATCAAGTCTCGCCACTTGGATGACAAGGTCAGCGCAGCAATTTTGCTCAATCTTCTTCGTATTTACAAGGAAGAGGGGATTGAATTGCCAGTAACAACTCATTTTGCTTTTTCAGTCTTCGAAGAGGTGGGTCACGGTGCGAACTCCAATATTCCAGCTCAGGTAGTGGAATATCTAGCTGTGGATATGGGAGCTATGGGCGATGACCAGCAGACGGATGAATATACAGTGTCTATCTGTGTCAAGGACGCTTCAGGTCCCTATCACTATGACTTCCGTCAACACTTGGTAGCTTTGGCGAAGGAGCAAGATATTCCATTTAAGCTCGACATTTATCCATTTTACGGTTCGGATGCTTCAGCAGCTATGTCAGCAGGAGCAGAGGTTAAGCATGCCCTCCTTGGAGCTGGTATTGAATCCAGTCACTCTTACGAACGAACACACATTGATTCGGTCGTGGCGACTGAGCGTATGGTAGACGCCTATCTCAAGAGCACCTTGGTAGACTAATATGTGCTTGATTTGTCAAAGAATTGAATGGATCAAGGCAGGGGAAAATCCCTACTTTGTAAAAGAACTAGAGACAGGCTATGTTGTTATTGGAGACCACCAATACTTTAAGGGCTATACCTTGTTTTTAGCAAAAGAGCATGTCACAGAACTCCACCATATGGAGACTTCTGTAAAACTTCGTTTTCTAGAGGAAATGAGTTTGGTCCAAGAAGCTGTTGCCAAAACGTTTAAAGCTGAAAAGATGAATATTGAACTCCTAGGAAATGGAGATGCCCACGCTCACTGGCACCTCTTTCCAAGACGATCAGGTGATATGAGGGGTCATGGATTGAATGGCCGTGGTCCAGTCTGGTGGGTGCCATGGGAAGAAATGGCGGCAGAAGATTGCCAAGTGAAATCCCATGAGTTGGAACAAATGATTAAAGCCTTATCCGATGAATTAGAGAAGCACTTGGTATAAGAGAGGAAGAAAAAATGAAAAAAAGATACATCGTTTTATCTGGTTTGCTGGCAGTAACCCTAGCAGCATGTTCTCAAGAAAAACCTAAAAATGAAGAAAACACTCAAAAAACGGAACAAACTAGTCAACCTGAAGGAACTGTAGGGAGCAAATCTCAAGCCTCTAGTCAGAAGAAGGCAGAAGTTGTCAATAAGGGAGACTACTATAGTATTCAAGGGAAGTACGATGAAATCGTCATAGCTAATAAGCACTATCCTTTGTCAAAAGACTATAATCCAGGAGAAAATCCAACAGCTAAAGCAGAGTTGCTGAAACTCATTGCAGCAATGCAAGCAGCTGGCTACCCAATCAGCGATCACTACAGTGGTTTTAGAAGTTATGAAACTCAAACCAAACTTTATCAAGACTATGTGAATCAAGACGGTAAGGAAGCAGCAGATCGCTACTCAGCACGCCCAGGTTACAGTGAACACCAAACAGGTCTTGCATTTGACCTTATTGGGACAGATGGTGATTTAGTCACTGAAGAAAAGGCAGCCCAGTGGCTCTTGGATCATGCGGCTGACTATGGCTTTGTCGTTCGCTATCTCAAAGGTAAGGAAAAAGAGACTGGCTACATGGCTGAAGAATGGCATCTCCGCTACGTTGGAAAAGAAGCCAAAGAAATTGCTGCAAGTGGTCTCAGTTTGGAAGAGTACTATGGCTTTGAAGGTGGCGATTACGTCGATTAAAAAAGTAATTTTTCTCTTGCATTTTTAGATAAATAGTGTATAATGGAAAGGTATGTGTAAAGCATACTTGTGGGAGGTAAAAATCTCTAATTACCGCCAAAACCACAAAGGAGGATTTAAAAATGGCTAAAAAAGTCGAAAAACTTGTAAAATTGCAAATCCCTGCTGGTAAAGCTACACCAGCTCCACCAGTTGGACCTGCTCTTGGTCAAGCTGGTATCAACATCATGGGATTCACAAAAGAGTTCAACGCTCGTACAGCTGACCAAGCTGGGATGATCATTCCAGTTGTTATCTCAGTATACGAAGACAAATCATTTACTTTCGTTACAAAAACACCACCAGCTGCTGTTCTTTTGAAAAAAGCTGCAGGTGTTGAAAAAGGATCAGGTACACCTAACAAAACTAAAGTTGCTACAGTTACTCGTGCACAAGTACAAGAAATTGCAGAAACTAAGATGCCAGATTTGAACGCAGCAAACATTGAGTCTGCAATGCGTATGATCGAAGGTACTGCTCGTTCTATGGGATTCACTGTTGTTGACTAATCAATAACACCCCCAATATAACCCGCAAGACTTCATCATTTCGAGAAGTGACGTGGGAGATGAAAATCGATTGAACCACTTACAAGGAGAATAGAAAATGGCTAAAAAAAGCAAACAACTTCGTGCTGCTCTTGAAAAAATCGACAGCACAAAAGCATACAGTGTAGAAGAAGCTGTAGCACTTGCAAAAGAAACTAACTTTGCAAAATTTGACGCAACTGTAGAAGTTGCTTATAACTTGAACATCGACGTTAAAAAAGCTGACCAACAAATCCGTGGCGCAATGGTATTGCCAAACGGTACTGGTAAAACTTCACGCGTTCTTGTTTTCGCACGTGGTGCAAAAGCTGAAGAAGCAAAAGCTGCTGGTGCAGACTTTGTTGGTGAAGATGACCTTGTTGCGAAAATCAACGACGGTTGGTTGGACTTCGACGTAGTTATCGCTACACCTGACATGATGGCTCTTGTTGGACGTCTTGGACGTGTCCTTGGACCACGTAACTTGATGCCAAACCCTAAAACTGGTACTGTAACAATGGATGTTGCTAAAGCAGTTGAAGAGTCTAAAGGTGGTAAAATCACTTACCGTGCTGACCGTGCAGGTAACGTTCAAGCAATCATCGGTAAAGTATCATTTGAAGCTGAAAAATTGGTTGAAAACTTTAAAGCTTTCAACGAAACAATCCAAAAAGCAAAACCAGCTACAGCTAAAGGAACTTACGTAACAAACTTGACAATCACAACTACTCAAGGTGTTGGTATCAAGGTTGACGTAAACTCACTTTAATCAGTAGTTTATATCAGAGAACGAGTGCGAAAGTGCTCGTTTTTTTTGATGATAAGTTCACACCAGGGAAAATAACTCCATTAATATCATGATAGAGCAAGAGAATAGTGCTTTTCCTCTTCTTCTTTCACAGAAAATGTGGTATAATAGAGAGTAAAAACTTTGAAAGAAAGAAAAAGATGAATTTAAAAGATTATATCGCAACGATTGAAAATTATCCTAAGGAAGGTATCACCTTCCGTGATATCAGCCCATTGATGGCAGATGGTAATGCCTATAGCTACGCTGTTCGTGAAATTGTTCAGTATGCAACAGACAAGAAGATCGACATGATTGTGGGTCCAGAGGCTCGTGGATTTATTGTTGGTTGCCCAGTTGCTTTTGAGTTGGGAATTGGCTTTGCTCCTGTTCGTAAACCAGGGAAATTGCCACGTGAAGTCATTTCTGCTGACTATGAGAAAGAGTACGGTATTGATACCTTGACCATGCATGCTGATGCGATTAAACCAGGTCAACGTGTTCTCATCGTAGATGATCTTTTGGCAACAGGTGGAACTGTTAAGGCAACGATTGAGATGATTGAAAGACTTGGTGGAGTTGTAGCCGGTTGTGCTTTCTTGATTGAGTTGGATGAGCTTAAAGGCCGTGAAAAAATCGGAGATTACGATTACAAGGTACTTATGCATTATTAATGAAAAACAGTCCTTGGGGCTGTTTTCTCTTCATCTGCTATATAAATTAACTATAGCTAGTTAGAGAAAAACTATAATTGAAAACTATATCTTCATGCAGTATAATAAAGGGAAGAAGTATTTGGAGGTTTTTGCTTTCAAACAGACAACATCATTCCCGAAATAGAGAACTGTTAGGAGGGTATTATGCCGATTCGAATTGATAAAAAATTACCAGCTGTGGAGATTTTAAGGACAGAAAATATCTTTGTTATGGACGACCAACGGGCTGCTCATCAGGATATTCGCCCCTTGAAGATTTTGATTTTAAATCTCATGCCTCAAAAGATGGTAACAGAAACGCAACTCTTGCGACATTTGGCTAATACCCCTTTGCAATTAGATATTGATTTCTTATATATGGAAACACATCGTTCCAAGACAACCCGTGCCGAACATATGGAAACCTTCTATAAGACCTTTCCAGAGGTCAAGGATGACTTTTTTGATGGAATGATTATCACAGGAGCACCAGTCGAGCATTTGCCTTTTGAAGAGGTGGACTACTGGGAGGAATTCAAGCAGGTCATCGAATGGTCCAAGACGCATGTTTTTTCAACCCTCCATATCTGTTGGGGAGCTCAAGCAGGTCTATATGTTCGCTATGGCGTTGAAAAGCACCAGATGGATCGGAAACTATCAGGAATTTATCCACAGGACACCTTGAAAGAAGGGCACCTTCTTTTTAGAGGTTTTGATGATCGCTATGTAGCTCCTCATTCTCGTCATACTGAGATTTTAAAAGAAGAAATCTTAAACAAGACCAATCTGGAGATTCTGTCAGAAGGTCCTGAGGTTGGGGTTTCTATCCTAGCTAGTCGAGATTTGCGTGAGATTTATAGTTTTGGTCATTTGGAGTACGATCGTGACACTTTGGCAAGAGAGTATTTTCGTGATTATGAGGCGGGACTCGACCCTCATATCCCAGAGAACTACTTTAAAAATGATGATGTAAATGAGACGCCCTGTCTCTGTTGGTCTTCATCAGCTGCCCTCTTTTTCAGCAATTGGGTAAACTATGCAGTTTATCAAGAAACCCCTTTTGACTGGAGAAAGGTAGAGGATGATGCGGCTGCATTTGGATATCTATAAGAGGAATTATGACATATTTTGACGCTTTTAAATCAGGGAACTTGGTTTTGCCAAGTGCCCTGCTCTTGCATTTTAAGGAACTCTTTCCTTCCAGCGATGATTTTCTCGTCTGGCAATTTTTCTATTTACAAAATACCACAGCCCTAGGAGATGTTTCACCTAGTCAGATTGCTGAAATCATTGGCAAAGAGGTGGCAGATGTCAACCAATCCATTTCGAATTTGACTGAAAATGGTTTGCTACAATATCGGACCATTGAACTAAATGGGGAAATTGAGCTGATTTTTGATGCTAGTTTGGCTTTTGAACGCTTGGATAGCTTGCTAGATACCCAAGCTCCAGCTACAACAGCCCCAAATCCGCAGAATCAATTGAAGGATCTGGTTGAAACTTTTCAGCAAGAATTGGGACGCTTATTAACACCATTTGAAATCGAAGATCTTTCTAAGACTGTCAAAGAAGACGGAGTTAAGGCGGATTTGATCAAGGAAGCTCTCCGAGAGGCTGTTCTCAATGGCAAGCCAAACTGGAAATATATTCAGGCAATCCTACGAAACTGGCGCCATGAAGGTATTCAGTCTGTGGCTCAGGTAGAGGCCAAACGAGCAGAGCGAGAAGCGAACAATCCCAAACAAGTTCAGGCTTCGGCTGATTTCCTCGATGCCATGAATTTGTGGCAAGATTAGTCGCTTGAAAAATCTTGAAAATTAGAGTAAGGTTTGCAAGCTCCTTATAAATATGATAGAATAATAGTGAATAAAATGAAAAAAGAGGTATGTGAAATGTCACGTAAACCATTTATCGCTGGTAACTGGAAAATGAACAAAAATCCAGAAGAAGCAAAAGCATTCGTTGAAGCCGTTGCATCAAAACTTCCTTCATCAGACCTTGTTGAAGCAGGTATCGCAGCTCCAGCAGTTGATTTGACAGCTGTTCTTGCTGCTGCTAAAGGTTCAAACCTTAAAGTTGCTGCTCAAAACTGCTACTTTGAAAATGCAGGTGCTTTCACTGGTGAAACTAGCCCACAAGTTTTGAAAGAAATCGGTACTGACTACGTTGTGATCGGTCACTCAGAACGTCGTGACTACTTCCATGAAACCGACGAAGATATCAACAAAAAAGCAAAAGCAATCTTTGCAAACGGTATGCTTCCAATCATCTGTTGTGGTGAGTCACTTGAAACTTACGAAGCTGGTAAAGCTGCTGAATTCGTAGGTGCTCAAGTATCTGCTGCTTTGGCTGGATTGACAACTGAACAAGTTGCTGCATCCGTTATCGCTTATGAGCCAATCTGGGCTATCGGTACTGGTAAATCAGCTTCACAAGACGACGCACAAAAAATGTGTAAAGTCGTTCGTGACGTTGTAGCTGCTGACTTTGGTCAAGAAGTTGCGGACAAAGTTCGTGTTCAATACGGTGGTTCTGTTAAACCTGAAAACGTTGCTTCATACATGGCTTGCCCAGACGTTGACGGTGCCCTTGTTGGTGGTGCGTCACTTGAAGCTGAAAGCTTTTTGGCATTGCTTGACTTTGTAAAATAATCTCAGTTATTTCAGACAGTCTTCTAAGACTGTCTTTTTTTTAAAGACTGTATATTTTTCTTAAATTATCAGTCTATTACAACTTTTTTAATATGGGTTAATTTTCTTGCTTTTGTCTACTAGGTGTAGTATACTGAGGTAGTAATCAATAAATATGGTTACAAAAATAATATTATGAGGTGAAAAAAATGGTTGAATTGAAAAAAGATGCATTAAAAGACGTAACAACATTATCTAAGACAGCGCCAGTAGCATTGGTAAAAACAAAGGAAGTATTGAACCAAGCAGTAGCGGACTTGTATGTGGCTCACATTGCCCTTCACCAAGTACACTGGTATATGCGTGGTCGTGGTTTCCTCGTATGGCATCCAAAAATGGATGAATACATGGACAGCCTTGATGGCTATCTTGACGAAATCAGCGAACGTTTGATCACCCTTGGTGGCAAACCTTACTCAACTTTGACAGAATTCCTTCAACACAGTGAAATCGAAGAAGAAGAAGGAAAATTCCGTAACGTTGAAGAAAGTTTGGAACGTGTTCTAGCGATTTATCGCTACCTCATCACGCTTTTCCAAAAAGCTTTGGATGTGACTGATGAAGAAGGCGATGATGTTACAAACGATATCTTTGTTGGTGCTAAGGCTGAACTTGAGAAAACAGTTTGGATGCTTGCAGCAGAACTTGGACAAGCTCCTGGTTTGTAAAATATAGTTGCTACCCCTTTTATCATGAGGCGCTTGATAAGCGCCCATGAGCAATCATCTTTTAAAAGTCATGTAACTGTAAACAGTTGCATGATTTTTTGTCTGCTGGACTTAGGACACATTGTCAAAAGTAGGATTTTACGGTATAATAGTTGCTGTTCAATAACATATGAATTTTAAAGAATAATTGTTAGTTTAAGGAGGACTTATGAACAACTTACCAAATTGCCCAAAATGTAATTCAGAATATGTCTACGAAGATGGAAGTCTCTTGACCTGCCCAGAGTGTGCCTATGAATGGAACCCTGCTGAAGTTGCAGAAGTAGACGAAGGTGTAGTTGCTATCGATGCCAATGGAAATAAATTGGCTGACGGCGATACTGTAACCTTAATCAAGGACTTGAAAGTAAAAGGTGCGCCAAAGGATTTGAAACAAGGAACTCGCGTTAAAAATATCCGTATCGTAGAAGGTGACCACAACATCGACTGTAAGATTGATGGTTTTGGAGCTATGAAACTCAAGTCAGAATTTGTTAAGAAAATCTAGCCATGAAACTGAATTATAAATTTATCTTTTATAGTCGTGTCCTCTTGTTCTTAGCGGCATTTACAGGAGTTTATTTGGAGATTACCAAGCACGGTGGCTTTGGTATGCTCCTTTACTACACAGTGTTGTCCAATCTTTTGGTAACGATTTTCACGGGCTGTCTGCTCCGTGTGATGAGCCGTTCAGGTGAAAATTGGCAAAGTCCGACCTTGCTTCGTCTCAAGGGTGGCGTTACCATGAGTATCATGATTACCTGTGTGATTTACCATTTTATGCTTGCTCCGATCGCGACAGACTTTTACCGTGTGGAAAATTTCCTTTGCCACTATATCGTTCCACTCTGGTTTTTAGCCGACACCCTCTTCTTTGATAAACGGGGTCAATACAAGATCTGGGATCCAGTCTTGTGGACCATCTTGCCCTTAGTTTATATGATTTTTGCCTTGTTTAACGGCCTGGTCTTAAAACTCAATATTCCGAATTCCAAGGACAATCCCTTCCCTTATTTCTTTTTAAATGTGAACAAGGGTTGGGACGTGGTTATCAAATGGTGTTTGATCATTTTTGCAGCGTATATGGTTGCAGGCTTCATCTTCTATCTGATCAAGCAAATCAAGCGAAAATAGTCTTCCTATTAGGAAAGTTAGGACGGAGTCTCTAGTTCAATCGGGCTCCTTCTTTTCTTGCCATCTTCCTTTTAAAAGGATCAACAGTGAGAAATATACAGAAAGAAAATTCATGAAACAATATTTAGAACGGGCTAGTATTTTGGCCCTCTCCCTCGTTTTGATTACCTCCTTTTCCATCTCAAGTGCTCTGCCAGCCATGTTTGACTACTATCAAGGCTATCCCAAAGAACAAATCGAGCTCCTGGTCAGTCTTCCTTCTTTTGGAATTATGATTATGCTGGTTTTAAATGGGTTTTTGGAGCGGTTATTTCCTGAGCGACTTCAGATTAGTCTAGGACTTCTCATCCTTTCTATCGGTGGAACTGCCCCTTTCTGGTATCAGGAGTACAACTTTGTCTTTGCGATGCGGATTTTATTTGGCTTGGGTGTTGGAATGATTAATGCCAAGGCCATTTCCATCATTAGCGAACGCTATCATGGAAAGACACGGATCCAGATGTTGGGTCTTCGCGGATCAGCAGAAGTTGTCGGGGCATCGATTTTGACTCTAGTGGTCGGTCAACTCTTATCCTTGGGATGGACAGTGACCTTCTTGGCCTACAGTGCAGGATTTTTAGTATTGATCCTTTATCTGCTCTTTGTCCCTTATGGGAAAGAAAAGAAAGAAACAAAGAAAAAAGAGGCCGAAACAACTCGTTTGACAGGACAGATGAAAGGCTTGATTTTTCTATTGGCTGTCGAAGCAGCAGTTGTTGTCTGCACCAACACAGCTATCACCATTCGTATTCCTAGTCTGATGGTGGAAAGAAGTCTAGGGGATGCCCAGTTATCGAGCTTGGTTTTAAGTATCATGCAGTTGATTGGTATCTTGGCAGGTGTGAGTTTTTCTTTCTTTATCTCTCTGTTTAAAGAAAGGTTGCTCCTTTGGTCAGGTATCACCTTTGGATTGGGGCAAATTGTGATTGCCTTGTCTCCGTCATTGGGTGTGATGGTAGTTGGAAGTGTTGTGGCAGGTTTTTCCTACAGTGTGGCCTTGACCACTGTCTTTCAGCTTCTTTCTGAAAGAATCCCAGCCAAGCTCCTTAATCAGGCAACATCTTTTGCAGTGCTAGGATGTAGCTTTGGAGCCTTCACGACACCTTTCATTCTTGGAGCGATTGGTTTGGTGACTCAAAACGGTATGTTGGTCTTCACCATTCTAGGCTGCTGGTTGATTGTCACTTCTATCTTTGTTATGTACGCACTTCAAAAGAGAGCTTAGGATTAATTTCCTAAGTTTTTCTTTCTGGAAATTTTGTACCCAGACAATTATTGGTTTTTAAACTTGTTTACACTTTTATTTCCTGATAAAATAGAAGTTATGACAAGATATAAAGCAATCATTTCCTATGATGGTTATGCCTTTGCTGGTTTTCAGCGCCAGCCTCATGCGCGGAGCGTTCAAGAGGAAATTGAGAAAACCTTAACAAGACTCAATAAGGGGCAAGCCATCGCTGTACACGGTGCTGGTAGGACGGATAGTGGGGTCCATGCTCTTGGTCAGGTTATTCATTTTGACCTGCCCTATCAGATGGATGAGGAAAAACTCCGTTTTGCTCTGGATACCCAGTCACCAGAAGATATCGATGTGATTTCAATTGAGATTGTGGCAGATGATTTTCATTGCCGTTATGCCAAGCACAGCAAGACCTATGAGTTTATCGTGGATAGAGGACGTCCCAAAAATCCTATGCGTCGTCACTACGCTACTCACTTTCCCTATCCGCTCGACGTGGAGCGGATGCAGATGGCAATCAAAAAGCTAGAGGGAACCCATGATTTCACCGGTTTTACAGCCTCTGGGACTAGTGTTGAGGACAAGATTCGGACCATCACAGAAGCAAGTCTAACAGTTGATGAGACAGGGCAGTTTTTGACCTTTACCTTTTCGGGAAATGGTTTCTTGTATAAGCAGATTCGCAATATGGTGGGGACACTGCTCAAAATCGGAAATAATCGAATGCCAGTTGAGCAGATTGACTTGATTTTGGAGAAGAAGGACAGGCAGCTAGCAGGTCCAACGGCGGCACCAAATGGCTTGTATTTAAAGGAGATTCGTTATGAAGAATAATCGTATTTTAGCCCTTTCTGGGAATGATATTTTTAGTGGTGGTGGTTTGTCAGCTGATTTGGCCACCTATACCTTAAACGGCTTGCATGGCTTTGTAGCTGTCACTTGTTTGACGGCCTTGACCGAAAAGGGCTTTGAAGTCTTTCCAACTGACGATGCCATTTTTAAACATGAATTGGATAGCTTGCGTGATGTGGAATTTGCAGGGATTAAGATTGGTCTTCTCCCTACTGTCAGTGTGGCTGAGAAAGCCTTGAACTTTATCAAGCAACGTCCAGGAGTGCCTGTTGTATTGGATCCCGTCTTGGTCTGCAAGGAAACCCATGATGTGGCAGTCAGCCAACTCTGTAAAGAGTTGATTCTCTTTTTCCCTCATGTCAGTGTGATTACGCCAAATCTTCCTGAAGCAGAATTGTTGGCGGGTCAGAAAATCAAAACTTTGGAAGATATGAAAGCTGCAGCGCAGAAATTGCATGATTTAGGAGCGCCAGCAGTCATTATCAAGGGAGGCAATCGCCTTAGTCAGGACAAGGCTGTAGATGTCTTTTATGATGGACAAAATTTTACAGTTCTAGAAAATCCTGTCATTCAAGGTCAAAATGCTGGTGCAGGTTGTACCTTTGCCTCAAGCATCGCCAGTCACTTGGTTAAAGGGGATGAACTTTTACCAGCAGTAGAGAGCTCAAAAGCTTTCGTTTACCGTGCTATTGCACAAGCAGATCAATATGGAGTAAGACAATATGAAGCAAACCAAAACAACTAAAATCGCCCTTGTATCTCTTCTAACCGCTCTTTCAGTAGTCCTAGGTTATTACTTGAAAATTGGAACGCCAACAGGAATATTGACTCTCTTGGATGCAGGTATTTTCTTTACTGCCTTTTACTTTGGCAGTAAAGAAGGGGCCGTCGTTGGAGGACTAGCAGCTTTTCTGCTTGACCTTTTATCAGGCTTTCCACAGTGGATGTTCTTTAGCTTGGTAAACCATGGCTTGCAAGGATATTTTGCAGGTTTTAAAGGGAAATGGCAATGGCTGGGCCTAGTCTTAGCTACTATCGTCATGGTAAGTGGCTACGCTCTGGGCTCAACCCTAATGAATGGCTGGTCAGCAGCCTTACCAGAAATCCTTCCAAACTTCCTGCAAAATACCTTGGGTATGGTTGTAGGATTTGTAGTCTTTCAGAGCGTCAAGAAGATAAAATAAAAAAGTCAGCTTCAATAGCTGACTTTTTGCTTGTCTAGATTTAATCAAAATAAAGCAAATCTTTGCTGGTGCTTGTAAAGAGGTCAAAGCCATCCTTGGTAACAACACCACAGTCTTCGATACGAACGCCGACTTTACCAGGGATATAGACACCTGGTTCAACAGAGAAGCACATGCCTTCTTCGATGACCATGTCATTTCCTTCCATGATAGATGGGAATTCGTGGACATCCATACCGATACCGTGACCGAGACGGTGGTTGAAGTACTCACCGTAACCAGCTTTTTCAATGACTTCACGTGCAGCGCGGTCAACTTCATGGGCAGTCACACCTGGCTTGATGAAGTCAAGGGCAACTTGTTGAGCTTCAAGTGTCAAGTTGTAGATATCCTTCTTGAATTGATCAGGTTTACCGACAGCGACAGTACGAGTCATATCTGATGCGTAGCCATTGACCATGACACCGAGGTCAAAGAGGAGAAAGGCGTCTTTTTCGACCTTGTTTGCACCAGGAATTCCGTGCGGATTTGCAGCGTTATCGCCAGTCAAGACCATGGTATCAAAGCTCATTTCATAGCCTTCACGTTTCATGGCAAAGTCGATTTGGGCGATGATATCTGTCTCTGTCTTATCAAGAGAAATATTGTCAAAACCAACTTTTACAGCCTTATCAGCATAGAGCCCTGCAACCATCATTTTTTGCACTTCGTCAGCTGATTTGATGAGGCGCATGCGTTGGATGCGAGGAGTGAGGTTTTCAAACTCAGCAGTCTCAAAGACTGTTTTCAAACCATGGTATTTGGTCAAGATGAGATTGTCAAACTCAACAGCGACACGTTTGAAGTCGTGCTGAGGCAAAGCATTTTTGATTTTTTGCCATGGATTTTCAGAATCCACATAGCCCACAACTGGGAAGGAAACAGTATTGGTTGCACGCTCCACTTCGAGAGCTGGAACAAAGAGGAGAGGTTCCTGATCCGCTAGAACAAAGAGAAACATTTGGCGTTCATGGGGATCACTGTAAAAGCCAGTGAGGTAATTAATAGTGACGGGGTCAGATACGACAGCGACGTCTAGTTTTTCTGATTCAAGATATGTTACGATTTGTTGTAATTTAGACATATGCTACCTTCTTTCTACCCCTCTATTTTGGCAAAAAAAGAGAGAAAATGCAAGGGAGAAGGGTAAAAGAACAGACAAAAAGAACTCCGACAAGATAGGGGAGTTCTTTGGTCTAGTTTTCTTTAGTTTAAGAAAAGTCAGCCTTGCTTTTGACGTCGCTGTATTCTTCAGCGATTTCTTGGCTGAGAATATCTTCATAGGCAGGGAGTTGGGTGTTCTGGCCGTATTTCTTCTTGAGGGCAGTAGTGACTAGACGATAAGCCAGATTGGCATTACGAGAGAGGATAGGTCCGTGGAAGTAGGAACCAAAGACATTCTTATAATGAACCCCTTCGCCGACCTTTTCCTCGTTGTTTCCATTTCCATAGACCACCTGTCCCAGCGGTTTTTGGTCATCAGAAAGGAAGGTACGACCTTGGTGATTTTCAAATCCGTAGTAGGTTTCATCGAAATCTTCATTGTGAATCTTGATGTCACCGATAAAGCGATTATTGGTTTGGTTGAGGGTGTAGTGGCCCATGACACCGAGTCCTTCGATACGTTTGCCTGAAGCCTCAACATAATATTGGCCCAATAGTTGGAAACCACCACAGATAGCGAGAACCACACCGTCATTTTGGATGTAGTTGTCAATGCTTTCTTTCTTGGCGGGTAGATCGCCTGCGATGATACTTTGTTCAAAGTCTTGACCGCCACCGAAAAAGGCAATATCATAGTGATTTTCATCAAAGTCATCATGGAGAGAAACGATGTCAACCGTCACATGGGCTCCCAGTTTTTCAGCCACATACTTGAGCATGAGGATGTTACCATTGTCCCCGTAGGTATTCATGAGGTTTCCATAGAGGTGGGCGATATTGAGCTGATAAGGGTAGTTGCCAGCTTTTGAGGAAAGTGAAGTATAAACCATCAGTTCATCTCCTTTCTAACAATCTGACGACTAGCCAGCAGTTCACGGAATTCCAGCATAGCAGTATAGGTAGCTAGGATATAGGCATGTTTGCAGTCTTGGTTCTCAATGGTTTTGAGAACTTGCTCCAGATTGCTCGTCTCAGTGATTTTATCAGCTGGATAGCCCGTCACTCGTAGACGACGAGCGATTTCAGAATGACGAACACCTCCAGCGTTAATTTCTGGAATGTCCATGTCAGTGATTTGTTCAAAGTCCGCATCCCAGATCCAGCTAGTATCAATCCCATCAGCATAGTTGGCATTGAGGAGAACAGATAAACTAAATGGATAAGGAGCTAGTTTGATCATCTCGATAGCTTGGGTAGCGCCAACAGGATTTTTAATCAAGACAAGAGTACATTCTTTGTCACCGATATGGAAGGTTTCTTGGCGACCAAATACGGCTCTGCTCTTATCAAATCCTTGTTTGATCCGTTGCGAATCTGCACCGAGGAAACGGGCGATGGCAACTGCAGCAAGGGCATTGTAGATGTTGTAAAGTCCACCGATTTGGATTCCGTATTCTTGTCCGTCAATGACAAAACGAGAGCGGTTGTTGGTCAACTCAACCAAGTCTGTCAGACGGTAGTCTAATTCAGGACGTTTGCAGCCACAATTTTCACAGATATAGGCACCCAAATTTGCATAGGTATTGTGCTCGTATTTGAGGATGCCTTGACAGTCAGGGCAGAGAATCCCTTCGGTATTGTAGTGAGCCAGTTTGGCTGGTCCTTTTTCCAAGTCAAAACCAAAATACTGAACTGGATTCGGAATAGCTGGCTTATAGAAAAGTGGACTGTCACCATTAAGGAGAACAGTGGCTGTAGGCACCTTACGAATGGCATCCAAAATCATCTTATAAGTCGTGTAAATCTCACCATAGCGGTCCATCTGGTCACGGAAAATATTAGTGATGACAAAAAGGCTAGGATGGATATAGTCACAGATACGAGAAAGACTGGCCTCATCAATTTCTAGAACGGCAATGTTTTTCCCAGTTTTAGAGGATTTGGCAGTCAAGAAAGTTGTCGTAATCCCTGTAATCATATTGGCACCGCTTGGATTGGTCAGAACCTGACCATAGACTTCTTTTAAAATGCCGACAGTGAGAGCAGTTGTCAGGGTTTTCCCGTTGGTTCCAGTGACCACGACAATCTCGTAGTTCTTAGCTAGATTTTGTAAAATATCTTTATCAAATTGGAGGGCAAGTTTTCCTGGGAGCGTACTTCCACGACCAAGACGGTTCAAGATGAAGTGAGAAGAACGCCCAGCAAGAAGGCCCAAAGTAGTTTTTAATTTCATGTTTCTATTATATCATAAAAGAGGGAAAAGACAGATTTGATACTCAATGAAAATCAAAGAGCAAACTAGGAAGCTACTAGGAAGCTAGCCGCAGGCTGTACTTGAGTACGGCAAGGTGAAGCTGACGTAGTTTGAATTTGATTTTCGAAGAGTATGAGATTTCGCAGAAACAAAAACAGCCCGACGAGGGCTGTTAGCTAACAAATCAGTCTCAACTTAAATCGCAAACAAGTCATTCAAGTTCTCAGCCAAGGTTGGGTGAGTGAAGATTTGTTTTGTGAAGTAAGTGTAAGGAATCTTGTTGTCCATTGCAACAGTGATGATGTTGATGATTTCTTGTGAACCTTCTGAGAAGATAGTTGCACCGAGAATTTCTTTTGTTTCAGTATTGACAATAGCTTTGAAGGCTCCGCGAAGGTCTCCATTTACGTGACCACGAGGCATCGCAGCAACAGGGATTTCCTTAACAGCGTATGGAAGTTTCAAATCAGCTGCTTGGCTTTCAGTCAAACCAACTTGTGAAAGTGCAGGTGTGATGAACATGGTGTTTGGCACATTGAGACGGTCTTCAAGAGTGTAGCTGCCATCTCCAGCAAGATAGCTGTAGACAACACGGAAGTCATCAAGTGAAATGTAGGTAAATTGAGGTCCACCATTGACGTCTCCAACTGCAAAGACACCAGGAACGTTTGTTTGACAATGTTTGTCGACTTTGATAGCACCACGCTCTGTTAGTTCAATATCAGTATTCTCAAGTTGAAGTGGTTCTACGTTTGGCTTACGTCCAGTTGCGTAGAGAAGAGCATCGAAACGGTAAGTTTCATTTTCAGTTACGACAAGAACTTGGTCACCGTCGTTTTTGATTTCAGTAGTACGGATGTTTTGAAGCAATTCAATGCCGTCTTCTTCCATATATTGTTTAGCAAGAGCTGCGATGGAAGGTTCTGTTCGAGGTAGAAAAGTATCCAAGGCATCTAGGACTGTAACTTTGCTTCCAAGTTTGTTGTAAAGGCCTGCAAATTCAAGACCGATATTTCCGCCACCAAGGACACCAAGTTTTTTAGGCAATTTGTCCAAGTTTTGGATACCTGTTGAGTCAAAGACGTTTTTGCTTGTAGCAAGTCCAGGGATTGGCAAGACGTTTGAAACAGCACCAGTGTTGATAACGATAGTTTCAGCAGTGAGTTCTTTCTTTTCATCACCAGCCTGGATTTCGATGACTTTGTTTGAAAGGAAGTGTGCTTCCGCATCAAAGATATCTACGCCTGTACCCGCAACAGTTGCATAGTTTTTACCATTAAGGCGACCAGTGACGGTATTTTTGGTAGCAATGACTTCTTCAAAAGACAAATCTTTCTCAGCAGCAACTAACAAGGTCTTAGTTGGGATACATCCGATGTTGATACAAGTTCCGCCATACATAGCTTTACTACGTTCAACGAGGGCAACTTTTTTGCCAGCTGAAGCCAATTTACCAGCTAGTGTTTTACCAGCCTTACCAAATCCAATAACAATTAAATCGTATGTTAACATTTTTTAATCCTCCTGTTTGATTTCATTCTAGCACAAGAAAAAAACTTTTGCACAATTCCGCTACGGAGAAACGAATCATATAAGGCTGTATTTATATTTGTGGAAAATCGTTTACATGATTTTCCTTAAAGATTCTACTATCTTTTGCCCCGCTCTTGTGTTATACTAGATAGGTTGCAAAGAAACTCGTACTTTTCTTTCGTGGAAAAGAAGCAACACGGTATCTCGTTTTTAAAGAAGATACATCATGAAAAGAAAAGTATATACTAAGCGCTATAGGATGGCTTCGCACCATCTTTAGAAAGAAGAAAAACGTGAAATTTAATGAATTTAACTTGTCTGCTGATTTGCTAGCAGAGATTGAAAAAGCTGGATTTGTAGAAGCAAGTCCCATCCAAGAACAGACCATTCCATTGGCTCTTGAGGGGAAAGACGTTATCGGTCAAGCCCAGACTGGTACAGGGAAAACCGCAGCCTTTGGCTTGCCAACCCTTGAAAAAATCCGTACAGAAGAAGCAACTATTCAAGCCTTGGTCATCGCTCCAACTCGTGAACTCGCTGTTCAAAGTCAAGAAGAACTCTTCCGCTTTGGTCGTAGCAAGGGAGTGAAAGTTCGCTCAGTTTACGGTGGTTCAAGCATTGAAAAACAAATCAAAGCCCTTAAGTCGGGTGCTCATATCGTTGTAGGAACACCAGGTCGTCTCTTGGACTTGATCAAACGCAAGGCTTTGAAATTGCACGATATTGAAACCCTCATCCTTGATGAAGCGGACGAAATGCTCAACATGGGCTTCCTAGAAGACATCGAAGCTATTATCTCTCGTGTCCCTGAAAGTCGTCAAACCTTACTCTTTTCAGCAACGATGCCAGATGCTATCAAACGTATCGGTGTTCAGTTTATGAAAGAGCCTGAGCATGTGAAGATTGCTGCCAAAGAATTGACAACAGAGCTGGTGGACCAGTACTATATCCGTGTCAAGGAACAAGAAAAATTTGATACTATGACACGTCTCATGGATGTTGAACAACCAGAGCTTGCTATCGTGTTTGGTCGTACCAAACGCCGTGTAGATGAATTGACTCGTGGGCTTAAAATCCGTGGCTTCCGTGCAGAAGGGATTCATGGTGACTTAGACCAAAATAAACGTCTTCGTGTCCTTCGTGATTTTAAAAATGGTAATCTTGATGTTCTAGTTGCGACAGACGTGGCAGCACGTGGTTTGGATATCTCAGGTGTGACTCATGTCTACAACTATGATATTCCACAAGATCCTGAAAGTTATGTTCACCGTATCGGTCGTACAGGTCGTGCTGGTAAGTCAGGTCAATCTATTACCTTTGTTTCTCCAAATGAAATGGGCTACCTTCAAATCATCGAAAACTTGACTAAGAAACGCATGAAAGGCTTGAAACCAGCGACAGCAGAAGAAGCCTTCCAAGCTAAGAAACAAGTAGCGCTCAAGAAAATCGAACGAGACTTCGCAGACGAAGCAATTCGTGGGAACTTTGAGAAATTTGCTAAAGATGCTCGTAAATTGGCTGCAGAATTTAGTCCAGAAGAATTGGCTATGTATATCTTGAGTCTGACAGTCCAAGATCCAGACAGCCTTCCTGAAGTGGAGATTGCGCGTGAAAAACCACTGCCATTTAAACCATCAGGTAATGGCTTTGGTGGCAAAGGCAAGGGAGGTCGAGGAGGCCGTCGTGGGGACGACCGTCGAGACCGTGATCGCCGTAGTGGTCGCCGTGATGATTTCAAAAAAGGCAGTCGTGGGAACGATCGTTTTGATAAAGACAGACGTTACCGTAATAAAGACAATAAAAAACCTCGCAACACTTCAAGCGAAAAGAAGACCGGCTTTGTTATTCGTAACAAAGGAGACAAATAGAAAAAAGCGATTCACACTGTGAATCGCTTTTATATATAAGGAGACCGATAGTAAAAGAAGATGGTGATAGTAAAGGATAGGTGAAACGGAAAGGGATTTATCATGTCATCTTCTTATAATGTTATAATATCAAAAATAAAATAGGATGTCAATAAAAAAATCGCTTTTTTTCTAAAATATTTTTGCTGTTCAAAATTGTAATTAAATAAGCAATTTTCAGATAATTATTGAAATAAAGACTTTTCTATGTTATAATGGAAGCGATTATATGCGAGGTAAAAAATGGCACATTTATTAGAAAAAACAAGAAAAATCACGTCTATTCTAAAGCGCTCAGAAGAGCAACTCCAAGATGAACTTCCTTACAATGCGATCACACGCCAGTTAGCTGATATTATTGATTGTAACGCTTGTATTGTGAATAACAAGGGACGTCTCTTGGGCTACTTTATGCGGTATAAGACCAATAATGACCGTGTAGAACAATTCTTCCAAACTAAAACCTTCCCTGAGGTCTATGTACAAGGGGCAAACATGATTTACGACACGGAAGCAAATCTTCCTGTTGAACATGATTTGACCATTTTCCCTGTAGAGAGCCGTGCGGACTTTCCAGATGGTTTGACGACCATCGCTCCGATTCATGTATCAGGGATTCGTCTAGGTTCCTTGATCATTTGGCGCAATGACAAGAAATTTGAAGATGAAGATTTGATCCTTGTCGAGATTGCGAGCACGGTGGTAGGGATTCAACTGTTGAACTTCCAACGTGAAGAAGATGAGAAAAATATTCGCCGTCGTACAGCTGTTACTATGGCGGTCAACACCCTTTCCTATTCAGAACTTCGTGCCGTATCAGCTATTTTAGCTGAATTGGATGGAAATGAAGGGCAGCTGACTGCATCAGTTATTGCAGACCGTATTGGCATTACACGCTCAGTGATTGTCAATGCGCTTCGTAAATTGGAGTCTGCGGGAATTATTGAGAGTCGTTCATTAGGAATGAAGGGGACTTATCTCAAAGTTCTAATTGGTGATATTTTTGAGGAAGTGAAAAAGAGGGACTACTAATGGCAAAGGCTTTAATCTCGATTGACTATACAGAGGATTTCGTAGCAGACCATGGAAAGCTAACTGCTGGAGCACCTGCTCAAGCAATATCAAAAGCCATTTATCAGGCAACCAGATTAGCTTTTAATCGTGGAGACTATGTCTTTTTCACCATTGATGCTCATGAGGAGAAGGATACATTCCACCCAGAAAGCAAGCTTTTTCCACCACACAACATCATCGGAACTAGTGGGCGTAACCTTTATGGCCCCCTAGCTGACTTTTATGCTGAGCATGAGGCGGATAGTCGTGTCTTTTGGATGGACAAGCGTCACTATTCAGCATTTTCAGGAACGGACTTAGATATCCGTTTGCGGGAACGTCGGGTAGATACGGTCATTTTGACTGGTGTGTTGACTGACATTTGCGTCCTTCATACGGCTATTGATGCCTATAATTTAGGTTATCAAATAGAGATTGTCAAGCCTGCGGTTGCCTCTATTTGGCCAGAAAATCATCAGTTTGCTCTTGGGCATTTTAAGAACACATTGGGAGCCAAATTACTGGATGAAAACCTTGCTGAAATTGAACTATAAGCCTGTTGGAAAAATGAAAAAAATCTGAAAAAAGTGTTGACAAAGATTTTGAAAGTTGATATACTAGTAAAGTAATCGACGCGGGGATGGCGGAATTGGCAGACGCGCAGGACTAAGGATCCTGTGACCGCTTTAGGTCGTGAGGGTTCAAGTCCCTCTCTCCGCATAGGGTAAGAGTTAGCTTTGGCTAGCTCTTTTTTGTTAGCTTATATAGTGACTATTCAACAAGAGAGGTCTACCTTTCTTGTTTTTTCTTTTTCTTTATAAATAGTGCTATAATATAGATAGAAAGTAACAGTAAAAAGTCTTATATGAAAGATCATCGAGTAATGGATGCTAATAGGTTTAGTTAAAGTTGTATAAAAGGTAGGAAAGGAGGACTAGATAGTCATTTGGTATTTGAAATGAGTATTTCAAAAGTGTAAAGGAGGATTACGATGGTTAATGAACTTCAGCGAATAATGAGCGCCTTTATTCAAATTCTCTTTATTATTTTACTACCTTCTATCTGGTGGTTTATGACTATGAGGGGGAAAGTTCCGTTTATGGAATGGATCGGACTAAAAGCTATCAAAAGAGTAAAAACTTTGCATCTGATTTTATGGATGGTGGGGGGATTTTCCTTATTTACTATTTTTTCTATCCTTATCTTTCCTCTTACGCGTAGTCTAGAAACAGCTACTTCGGCTTTTTCTGCTATGGAATATAAGGCTTTACCAAGTATTCTAATTTACAGTATTTTGCAAACATCTTTACCAGAGGAACTATTATTTAGAGGTTTTCTACTGAAACGAATGGCAAATCACATGCCGTTTGTTTTTGCAAATACCATACAGGCTTTCGCTTTTGGATTGCTTCATGGAGTATTATTTGCTTCAGTAGTGAGTTTGGAAGTCACTTTTTTCATTGTATTTTTTACTGGAGCAATAGCAGCTTATCTTGGTTTTGTTAATGAAAAGATAGCAGGAGGATCAATTTTACCAAGTTGGCTAATGCATGCCACAGCCAACATCCTCTCTGGTTTAGTTTCTGCATTTTCTTTGCTTTGAGTGGATACAGTTATAAAAATGGAGCTGGTAGAAATACCAGCTTTTTTTCAAAAAATAAATCAAAAAAAATTTTTGATTTCATAAACATTTCATATTTGGATTTTATAATAGTCTTACAAATATGGAGGTGACAAATGAATCCAATCCAAAGAGCTTGGGCTTATGTCAGCAGAAAACGACTGAGAAGTTTTATTTTATTTCTGATTTTATTTGTCCTTTTAGCAGGAATTTCAGCCTGTTTGACTCTGATGAAGTCCAACAAAACAGTAGAAAGCAATCTTTACAAATCACTCAATACTTCTTTTTCTATCAAAAAGATCGAAAATGGACAGACCTTCAAGTTGTCTGACCTTGCATCCGTGAGCAAGATTAAGGGACTGGAAAATGTCTCTCCTGAACTCGAAACGGTCGCAAAACTGAAAGACAAGGAAGCGGTGAGTGGTGAGCAGAGCGTAGAACGTGATGATTTGTCAGCCGCGGACAAGAACTTGGTTAGCTTAACGGCTCTCGAGGATTCATCCAAGGATGTCACCTTTACCAGTTCGGCTTTCAATCTAAAAGAAGGGCGACACCTTCAAAAAGGGGATTCCAAGAAAATCCTTATCCACGAAGAGTTGGCCAAGAAGAACGGTCTTTCGCTTCATGACAAGATTCGCTTGGATGCTGGTCAGTCAGAAGCTGGAAAAGGGCAAACAGTTGAGTTTGAAATTGTCGGTATCTTTTCTGGTAAAAAACAAGAAAAGTTCACAGGCTTATCTTCTGACTTCAGTGAAAACCAAGTCTTTACTGACTATGAAAGTAGCCAAACCCTTTTGGGAAATAGTGAGCCTCAAGTTAGTGCAGCGCGCTTCTATGTAGAAAATCCTAAGGAAATGGACGGACTCATGAAGCAGGTGGAAAACTTGGCTTTAGAAAGTCAAGGTTACCAAGTTGAGAAGGAAAACAAGGCCTTTGAACAAATTAAAGACTCAGTGGCAACCTTCCAAACCTTCCTCACCATCTTCCTTTATGGGATGTTGATAGCTGGAGCTGGAGCCTTAATTTTGGTCTTGTCCCTCTGGTTGAGAGAAAGGGTCTACGAAGTGGGGATTCTACTCGCACTTGGAAAAGGCAAGAGTTCAATCTTCCTACAATTCTGTTTAGAAGTAGTGTTGGTATCTCTTGGAGCTTTGCTTCCATCCTTTATCGCTGGAAATGCCATCACATCCTATCTGCTCCAAACTGTACTAGCCAGTGGAGATCAGGCAACCTTACAGGACACGCTGGCCAAAGCAAGCGGTCTATCAACCAGTCTCCTATCCTTTGCAGAATCCTATGTCTTTCTGCTCCTGATTGGTTGCTTATCAGTAGCCCTTTGTTTCGTATTCTTATTTAGAAAATCGCCAAAAGAAATTTTATCATCTATTAGTTAATACTCTTCGAAAATCTCTTCAAACCGTGTCAGTCTTATCTGCGACCTCAAAGCTGTGCTTTGAGCAACCTGCGGTTAGCTTTCTAGTTTAATCTTAGATTTTCATTGAGTATAAGAAGGAGAAATCATGACTTTATTACAATTGCAAGATGTTACCTACCGTTATAAGAACACTGCTGAAGCAGTTTTATATCAGATCAAGTATAATTTTGAACCCGGAAAATTTTATAGTATCATTGGTGAGTCAGGAGCAGGAAAATCCACTCTCTTGTCCTTACTGGCTGGTCTAGATAGCCCTGTTGAAGGTTCTATCCTTTTCCAAGGAGAGGACATTCGGAACAAGGGGTATTCTTACCATCGCATGCACCATATTTCCCTGGTCTTTCAAAATTATAACTTGATAGATTATCTTTCTCCGCTGGAAAATATCCGCTTGGTCAACAAAAAAGCAAGCAAGGATACACTTCTTGAGCTTGGTTTGGATGAAAGTCAGATCAAGCGGAACGTTCTCCAGTTATCAGGTGGTCAACAGCAACGTGTGGCCATCGCTCGCAGTTTGGTATCAGAATCTCCAGTTATTCTAGCTGATGAGCCAACAGGAAATCTGGACCCTAAAACTGCTGGAGATATTATCGAACTGCTCAAATCACTTGCCGAGAAAACAGGTAAATGTGTGATCGTCGTCACTCACAGTAAAGAAGTGGCACAAGCATCAGATATTACACTTGAATTGAAGGATAAGAAATTGACTGAAATATAGAATCTAGTTATTAAACTTTAAAATAGTATTAGTTGGTAACCAGATACGTGTAAAGTAATAATAAACGAAGTGAGTCTTTAACAACTATTTCCCGAGGTAGTGATAGCCTAGATAATAACAAAGTTATTATCTAGGCCGGAATTTTTGAGACATATGGCTCAAAAATTAGGGATGAAATTCCTACAGGAAGTTGCTCCCGTCCGCACAATCTAAGGGAAATAGTAAAAAAATAATTTATATAAGTTATAAGACATTGAAATAGAACAAAATCTAGAAAGGGAACCTATGTTACACAACGCATTTGCCTATGTTACAAGGAAGTTTTTCAAATCGATTGTTATCTTCCTGATTATTCTCCTCATGGCGAGCTTGAGTTTGGTCGGCTTGTCAATCAAGGGAGCTACTGCCAAGGCTTCTCAGGAGACTTTTAAAAATATCACTAATAGTTTCTCCATGCAAATCAATCGTCGCGTCAATCAAGGAACGCCACGTGGTTCTGGGAATATCAAGGGTGAGGATATCAAAAAAATCACCGAAAATAAGGCCATCGAGTCTTATGTTAAACGCATCAACGCCATCGGAGATTTGACTGGATACGACCTCATCGAAACGCCAGAAACCAAGAAAAATCTCACTGCAGACCGTGCCAAACGGTTTGGAAGCAGCTTGATGATTACAGGTGTCAATGACTCCTCTAAAGAAGACAAGTTTGTCTCTGGCTCTTACAAACTAGTTGAAGGTGAGCACCTGACCAACGATGATAAGGACAAGATCCTCATGCATAAGGACTTGGCAGCCAAACATGGCTGGAAAGTTGGAGATAAGGTCAAATTGGACTCTAATGTCTATGATGCAGACAATGAAAAAGGGGCCAAGGAAACAGTTGAAGTGACAATCAAGGGACTATTTGATGGTCACAATAAGTCAGCAGTAACCTATTCACAAGAACTCTATGAAAATACAGCTATCACAGACATTCACACAGCTGCAAAACTTTATGGATACACAGAAGACACAGCTATTTATGGGGACGCAACCTTCTTTGTAACAGCAGACAAGAACTTGGATGATGTCATGAAAGAGTTGAATGGTATCAGTGGTATCAACTGGAAGAGCTACACACTTGTGAAGAGCTCCTCTAACTACCCAGCTCTTGAGCAATCCATCTCTGGTATGTACAAGATGGCCAACCTCCTCTTCTGGGGTAGCTTGAGCTTCTCAGTCCTTCTCCTTGCACTCTTGCTTAGTCTTTGGATTAACGCCCGTCGCAAGGAAGTGGGAATCCTCCTCTCTATCGGTCTCAAGCAGGCAAGTATCTTGGGGCAATTCATTACCGAATCTATCTTGATTGCTATTCCTGCTCTTATTTCTGCTTACTTCCTAGCCAACTACACAGCCCGTGCCATCGGAAATACGGTTCTTGCCAATGTCACTTCAGGTGTTGCCAAGCAAGCCAGCAAGGCTGCTCAAGCCTCTAATCTTGGTGGTGGTGCAGAAGTAGATGGCTTTAGTAAGACCTTGTCGAGCCTAGATATTTCTATTCAGACATCAGACTTTATCATCGTCTTTGTCCTTGCCTTGGTTCTAGTGGTTCTCGTTATGGCGCTTGCCTCAAGCAATCTCCTCAGAAAACAACCAAAAGAGCTCTTGCTCGATAGCGAATAAAAAACTTGCTACCTATTCTCCCCTAAATGGGGTATAATATAGGTAGCATTTTTATCTGTTTTCTCTTGATAAGAACTCTTCCTATCAGGATGAAACAGAGAAGATTTACAAGAAATTTAAAGGAATGTGAACCGTTTTTTCTATGAAAATTTTAATTGTAGAAGATGAAGAGATGATCCGTGAGGGGATTAGTGACTATTTGACGGATTGTGGTTATGAAACCATTGAGGCTGCGGACGGTCAAGAAGCTCTAGAACAATTTTCCAGCTATGAAGTAGCACTAGTTTTACTGGATATCCAGCTGCCCAAACTCAATGGTTTAGAAGTCCTAGCCGAGATTCGTAAAACCAGTCAGGTTCCTGTCTTAATGTTAACTGCCTTCCAGGATGAAGAATATAAGATGGGCGCCTTTGCATCTCTGGCAGACGGCTATCTGGAAAAACCCTTCTCCCTCTCCCTCTTAAAAGTGAGGGTGGATGCGATTTTCAAGCGCTATTACGATACAGGACGAGTCTTCTCCTATAAGGATACCAAGGTGGACTTTGAGAGTTACAGTGCAAGCCTCGCAGGTCAAGAAGTGGCTATCAATGCCAAAGAGTTAGAAATTCTGGACTATCTGGTTAAAAATGAAGGCCGGGCCTTGACTCGTTCTCAGATTATCGATGCTGTCTGGAAGGCGACAGATGAGGTTCCCTTTGATCGCGTCATTGATGTCTATATCAAGGAACTGCGGAAAAAGCTAGACCTGGATTGTATCCTCACTGTGCGCAATGTTGGTTATAAATTGGAGCGAAAATGAAACGAACAGGTTTATTTACAAAGATTTTTATCTATACCTTCTCTATTTTTAGTGTTCTGGTTATTTGTCTTCATTTAGCCATTTATTTTCTCTTTCCGTCAACTTATCTGAGCCACCGTCAGGAAACCATTGGCCAGAAAGCGACAGCCATTGCCCAGTCCCTAGATGGAAAGGATAGGCAAAGTATCGAGCAAGTCTTAGACTTGTATTCCCAGACCAGTGATATCAAAGGAGCTGTCAAGGGAGAGATGACCGAGGACAAGTTAGAAGTCAAGGACAATCTTCCTCTGGATACGGACCGCCAGACTACTTCCCTTTTTATCGAGGAGCGTGAGGTGAAAACGCAAGATGGTAGCACCATGACTCTCCAGTTTTTAGCGTCCATGGATTTGCAAAAGGAAGCAGAGCAGATCAGTCTCCAGTTTCTCCCCTATACCTTGCTGGCATCCTTTCTGATTTCCCTCTTGGTAGCCTACATCTACGCTCGAACCATTGTTGCCCCGATTTTGGAAATCAAGCGGGTGACCCGTAGAATGATGGAACTAGATGCTCAAGTGCGATTGCGCGTGGATTCTAAGGATGAGATAGGTGATCTCAAGGAACAAATCAATAGCCTTTACCAGCACCTTTTGACTGTTATTGCGGACTTGCATGACAAGAATGAAGCCATTCTCCAGCTGGAAAAGATGAAGGTTGAGTTCCTGCGAGGAGCTTCTCATGAATTGAAAACACCACTGGCCAGCTTGAAAATCCTAATCGAAAATATGAAAGAAAATATCGGCCGTTATAAGGATAGAGATCACTATCTGGGAGTTGCCTTGGGAATTGTGGACGACCTCAGTCACCACGTTCTCCAGATATTGTCTCTCTCTTCTGTGCAGGAATTGCGAGACGAGAAAGAAGAGGTTGACCTCCTTCAGATGACGCAAAGTTTGGTCAAGGATTATGCTTTGCTCGCCAAGGAGCGAGAACTTCAGGTAGACATTAGCCTAACCCATCAGCAGGCTTACATAAACCCATCTGTCATGAAACTGATATTATCGAATCTCATCAGCAATGCTATCAAGCACTCCACTCCAGGTGGCTTGGTTCATATCGGCGAGAGAGAAGGGGAACTCTATATCGAAAATAGCTGTAGTCCTGAAGAACAGGAAAAACTGGCCCAGTCTTTTTCTGACAATGCTAGTCGCAAGGCCAAGGGTTCAGGAATGGGGCTCTTTGTGGTCAAAAGTTTATTAGAACATGAGAAATTACCTTATCATTTTGAGATGCAAGATGATCGATTAACCTTCTTCATACGTTATCCCAAAGTCGCTCAAGACTAAGGGAAAGAAAGGGTTTACATTGATTGGATTGGAAGAAATTCAATCTAAAGTATGGGAAAAACTAGCTTTTTTTATCAAAAAGTGATAAAATGAACAATGTAAATGGGATGTCCCAAAAAATATATAGGAGGCCTGACAAATGGCAATCGTTTCAGCAGAAAAATTTGTCCAAGCAGCTCGTGACAACGGTTATGCAGTTGGTGGATTTAACACAAACAACCTTGAGTGGACTCAAGCTATCTTGCGCGCAGCAGAAGCTAAAAAAGCTCCAGTTTTGATCCAAACTTCAATGGGTGCTGCTAAATACATGGGTGGTTACAAAGTTGCTCGCAACTTGATCGCTAACCTTGTTGAATCAATGGGTATCACTGTACCAGTAGCTATCCACCTTGACCACGGTCACTACGAAGATGCACTTGAGTGTATTCAAGTTGGTTATACTTCAGTTATGTTTGACGGTTCACACCTTCCAGTTGAAGAAAACCTTGAAAAAGCTCGTAAAGTTGTAGAATTTGCTCACGCAAATGGTGTATCAGTAGAAGCTGAAGTTGGAACTATCGGTGGTGAAGAAGACGGAATCATCGGTGATGGTGAATTGGCTCCAATCGAAGATGCTAAAGCAATGGTTGCAACTGGTATCGACTTCTTGGCAGCTGGTATCGGTAACATCCACGGTCCATACCCTGCAAACTGGAAAGGTCTTCACCTTGACCACTTGCAAAAATTGACTGAAGCTGTACCAGGCTTCCCAATCGTATTGCACGGTGGTTCAGGTATTCCTGATGACCAAATCCAAGCAGCTATCAAACTTGGTGTTGCGAAAGTTAACGTTAACACTGAATGCCAAATCGCATTCGCTAACGCAACTCGTAAATTTGCTCGTGACTACGAAGCAAACGAAGCAGAATACGACAAGAAAAAACTCTTCGACCCACGTAAATTCTTGGCTGACGGTGTAAAAGCTATCCAAGCATCAGTTGAAGAACGTATCGACGTATTCGGTTCAGAAGGTAAAGCTTAATCTAGCTGAACAATACAGAAAGAACCTGCCCATTGGGTGGGTTTTTTGTGTCTGGATATATAGCGAATATACTGTAGAAGAACCAATCTTAAGTTGCTAAAAGGTTCTATTTTTTGTACAATAATGCTATGAAAATACTGAAAAAATGGTTTCTTGGCATTCTTAGTTTCATTCTTTTGTTTTTACTCGCTACATTCATCTTTCACCGTATCAGTTTGGAAAAGGAAGAAGCCTCACTATCATCTATGGGACAACAAGTTCTTGTCAATGGACATCAAATAAATATTTACGTTGAAGGGGATGGACCTGAGACTATAGTAGTTCTCTCAGGTGCTGGTATTGCTTCTCCCATATTGGACTTTAAAAATGTATCGGAATCCTTATCGAAACGATATAAGGTAGTCATCGTGGAGCGAGCGGGATATGGTTATAGTGATGATAGCAATCATTCAAGAGATGTGATGGAAGTTTTGTCTGAGACTCGCCAAGCTCTTTCCCAAGCAAATATCACAGGGCCGTTTATCATTCTGTCTCATTCCATGGCTAGTTTAGAGAGTCTGGCTTGGCAGGAGAAGTTTCCTGATGAAGTGAAAGCTTTGATTGGTTTAGATTGGGCATTGCCATCAAGTTATGAGAATTTAAAGCAAAATCAGACCTTACTCACTGTAGCATATTGGACCAGCAATATTGGCTTATTACGCTACTTCCCTGAGTCCTTTTATATAAAAAATCAAACTTTGACCGAAAATGAACGAAAACAATATAAACTTCTAGCTTATAAGCAGTTGATGTCACAAGCCATGCTTCATGAATCCCAAACGGTAAAGGAAAATGCCAAGAAAGTTACTTCTAGCATCAATCCGAAAATTCCCACCTTACTACTGGTGTCTAACGGTGAAGGTACTAGTTTTAGCCAATCTGAGTGGCAACGTTATGCAGAGAGATTTGCAAGCGACCAGTCTAATGTTCAAGTCGTCTATATGGATGCGCCTCACGACCTCTATCATTATCAAAGCGATGCTATTGTTTCTCGCATTAAAGAATTTTTAGAGAATAATTGAGGGCTTAAAAATCCATTGAGACTGATGATAATAATTGAAAGGAATGACTTATGAATAATTCTTATATTTTACTTAGACATGCTCATTCAAGATTTTCAAGTGATGATTTTAATAGAACTTTGTCAGAAAAAGGATTTTTATCTCTTGACCAGTTAGAGTTTTTGAATTCTTTTAATATTGATTATTATTTTTCTAGTCCTTATAAACGAGCATTTGAAACGATTAATAGCTCGCCAATTCAATTTGATAAAATAGTTCTTGATAATCGGTTACGAGAGCGAAAATTATCTTCAACCTTTATAAAAGATTCTGAGTTTGAAGACAGTATTAAATATTTATGGCAAAATCCCAGTGAATCTCTTTCAGAAGGGGAATCAAATCAAGATGCACTAGCTAGAGTACTAAATTTTTTAATGGAATTGGAAGAGAGATACTCAGAAAAAACGATTTTACTTAGTTCACACGGGAATTTGATAGGAATACTACTACATCACTTTGATTCCAGTTTTGATTATGAAAAATGGGAGCAGATGACCTTTCCAGATTGTTTTCTAATTGATAGAAAAGGGATTGTGAAAAGAATTATGAAAGATTAGTTCTTTGATTAAATAGTGATTCATATTGATCAAAATAGTTTGCTTTTTATAATTCGTAACCTGCCCATCGGGCAGGTTTTTTTGGTGTTTTAAGGAAACGATGAAACCAGAATTTTTGTTTAAAAGTATGATTTTAAGAGAGAAATCTCTAATTTCATAATCTATAGGCAAACGCTTGCATTCCGTTTTTTATTGGACTATAATAGGTTGGTATAAAGTCTTCTGTAATAATAAAATGTAGAGGGTTTAGAAAGTAAGGATTTAGAATATTTGTAGTCAAAAACACAATGTTGCTATTCCTTGCTATAGGGAGAGATTTATGGCAATGATAGAAGTGGAACATCTTCAGAAAAATTTTGTGAAGACAGTCAAGGAACCTGGCTTGAAGGGGGCTTTGCGCTCCTTTATTCATCCTGAAAAGCAGACATTTGAAGCGGTCAAGGATTTGACTTTTGAGGTACCCAAGGGCCAAATTTTAGGCTTTATTGGGGCAAATGGAGCTGGGAAGTCGACAACCATCAAAATGCTGACAGGGATTTTAAAACCGACATCTGGTTTTTGTCGGATTAATGGCAAGATTCCGCAGGATAATCGCCAGGACTATGTTAAGGATATTGGGGTGGTCTTTGGTCAACGTACCCAGCTATGGTGGGATTTGGCTCTGCAAGAGACCTACACGGTCTTAAAAGAGATTTACGATGTGCCAGACTCGCTCTTCCATAAGCGCATGGACTTTTTGAATGAAGTTTTGGATTTGAAGGACTTTATCAAAGACCCTGTGCGAACTCTTTCACTTGGCCAACGGATGCGGGCGGACATTGCGGCTTCCTTGCTCCACAATCCTAAAGTTCTCTTTTTAGATGAACCGACCATTGGTTTGGATGTTTCCGTTAAGGATAACATTCGTCGGGCCATTACCCAGATCAATCAAGAGGAAGAGACCACTATTCTCTTGACCACTCACGACTTGAGCGACATTGAGCAACTTTGTGATCGGATTTTTATGATTGATAAGGGGCAAGAGATTTTTGATGGAACGGTGAGTCAGCTCAAGGAAACTTTTGGCAAGATGAAGACTCTCTCCTTTGAACTGCTACCCGGTCAAAGTCATCTCCTTTCTCACTATGAAGGTTTTTCGGATATGACTATTGATAGACAAGGAAATAACCTGACTATTGAATTTGATAGTTCTCGCTACCAGTCAGCTGATATTATCAAGCAAACCCTGTCTGATTTTGAGATTCGCGATTTGAAGATGTTGGACACGGATATCGAGGATATTATCCGTCGCTTCTACCGAAAGGAGCTCTAAGATGGTCAAATTGTGGATACGTTATAAACCCTTTATCAATGCAGGTGTTCAGGAGTTGATTACCTATCGAGTCAACTTTATTCTCTATCGGATTGGCGATGTCACGGGGGCTTTTGTGGCCTTTTATCTCTGGAAGGCAGTCTTTGATTCCTCGCAGGAGTCTTTGATCCAGGGTTTCAGTATGGCGGATATCACCCTCTACATCATCATGAGTTTTGTGACCAATATTCTGACTAGGTCAGATTCGTCCTTTATGATTGGGGAGGAGGTCAAGGATGGTTCCATTATCATGCGTTTGTTGAGACCAGTGCATTTTGCGGCTTCTTACCTCTTTACCGAGCTTGGGTCCAAGTGGTTGATTTTTATCTCTGTTGGCCTGCCATTTTTAAGTGTCATTGTTTTGATGAAAATCTTATCTGGGCAAGGGATGGTAGAAGTGCTGGGATTAACCATCCTTTATCTATTTAGCTTAACCCTAGCCTACCTAATCAACTTTTTCTTTAATATCTGCTTTGGATTTTCAGCCTTTGTCTTTAAAAATCTATGGGGTTCCAATCTACTCAAGACTTCCATAGTGGCCTTTATGTCTGGGAGTTTGATTCCCTTGGCTTTCTTTCCAAAGGTGGTTTCAGATATTCTGTCCTTCTTGCCTTTTTCATCCTTGATCTACACTCCTGTCATGATCATTGTTGGGAAATACGATGCCAGCCAGATTCTTCAGGCGCTTTTGCTCCAGTTTTTCTGGCTCTTAGTGATGGTGGGCTTGTCTCAGTTGATTTGGAAACGAGTCCAGTCATTCATCACCATTCAGGGAGGTTAGTATGAAAAAATATCAACGCATGCATCTAATTTTTATCAGACAATACATCAAGCAAATCATGGAATACAAGGTGGATTTTGTGGTTGGTGTGCTAGGAGTTTTTCTGACTCAAGGTTTGAACCTCTTGTTTCTAAACGTCATCTTTCAACATATCCCCTCGCTTGAAGGCTGGACCTTTCAAGAGATTGCCTTTATCTATGGTTTTTCCTTGATTCCAAAGGGACTGGACCATCTCTTTTTTGACAATCTCTGGGCACTGGGGCAACGATTGGTGAGAAAGGGAGAGTTTGACAAGTACCTGACTCGTCCTATCAATCCTCTCTTCCACATCCTAGTCGAGACCTTTCAGATTGATGCCTTGGGCGAACTATTGGTCGGAGGTATTTTGCTAGCGACAACGGTATCAAGCATTGCTTGGACTCTTCCCAAATTCCTGCTCTTCCTAGTCTGTATTCCCTTTGCGACCTTGATCTATACTTCCTTGAAAATCGCGACTGCCAGTATCGCTTTTTGGACCAAGCAGTCAGGCGCCATGATTTACATTTTTTATATGTTTAATGACTTTGCTAAGTACCCGATTTCCATTTACAATTCGCTTCTTCGTTGGTTGATTAGCTTTATCGTACCTTTTGCCTTTACGGCCTACTATCCAGCTAGCTATTTCTTGCAGGATAGGGATGGGCTCTTTAATATCGGAGGTTTGGTTCTGATTTCCCTTGTCTTCTTTGCAATTTCTTTGAAGCTATGGGACAGGGGCTTAGATGCCTACGAAAGTGCGGGTTCGTAAAAGACAGAAACTCAAAGCCTCGTCTCAGGACAGGCTTTTTCTAATGGAGATAAAAATTTCTTGACATCTATTCTCAGAGTGCTATACTAAGAGGGTAATCGCCGATTTAGCTCAGTTGGTAGAGCAACGCACTCGTAACGCGTAGGTCACAGGTTCGATCCCTGCAATCGGCAGAATCAAGAAGTCCAAACGGGCTTCTTTTTTTGTAACTATAGGAAAGGTAGAACGTTTGAGATAGGTTCTATTTAACGTCTGAAACTCCTGCTTATAAATAAAAACTAAAATTTATATTTTGTGGTATAATATATATTAATAAGCACTTGTTTTCGTTCCGTTTTAGAGGACTATAGGCTGTTAATCATTCTAGAAGTTTTTGCATAGGCTTTCTAAAAATTATAAAAATCCATGGATAATAACGAATGAAGTCTCGCAAGCTTGGCTGAATATAAATCAAAAAGGAGAAAATTATGAATAAGAAAGAATGGGTAAAACAATTTGAGGAGGCGAATGGCCGCAAGCCGACTGCATCAGAATTAGCAGAGGCGCAGCCAACTAAAAAGTTTGCGAGAGGAACTAGAAACATCAAAATCTATATTGGGATAGTCCTCGGTATTTTGATTGCTCTAATCCTAGTAAGTGTTTTCTCGCATTCTTTGATTGGAAAGAAAGAGTCAAATCAAGCATCGTCTGCTGTTTCAACCACAGAGTCAACAAGTCAAACGTCTACAAGTCAAGCGTCAACAAGTCAAGGAAAAACGGATGAGACTGATAAGGATAAACAAGAGGAAATTCAAAAACTCAAGAATCAACTGACTGCTTTAGATACCAAAATTACGGAAGCAGAAGCACTTGTTAGCAAGTTCAAGAAAGAAACTGCTGTTCCAAAATTAGATATTGAAGCAATTAAGAACAATGACTTGTCCAGTTTAGAAGGTACTTGGCGTAGTCAATCTGGTAATGAATACATTATTAATGATTCTGGAGAAGTACGTGCGACTTGGTTTACAAATGATCAAAAGTACGAATCTGTAGTTGGATTAAAGGTTTCAAAAGGACAAGATAGTCGTAATCCTGAGACAGCGTCTATCAGTGCGTGGGTAAAAGATTCTGTTGCTGGAGGATTTGTAATAGTAGCTGTGCCAAGTGGAGTTGTTATGCAACCTGCTGATGATGGAAAGATTACGGATAAAAGCAACCATGCTGAGGAAAGACTACTTTCTGGGCAAGAGTATGGAGCGATGTTAATGAAACCAGAAAATGTTTATTATCGTGTGAAACCAGATACCAGTAAACTTGAGGAAGCAGAAAAGAACTTAGCTCAATTGCAAGCAGATCGTGAATCAATCAAATCTTCTCTAGAGTCAAAGGAAAAGAAAAACTAGATGGTATTCGTTCAAAAATACTGTTACAATCAGCAAAATCCAGAAGTCCATTTGGGCTTCTTTTTCTTTTATCACTACTATTCAACCACTTAGACAGAGATATTGACCAGATAGGCAAAAGGGCTTGTTCTTGAAAAATTCCTCTGCTATAATGGTTCATGTAAGGGGCGTGAGGGGTCAGTATCAGACAACTCAAGTCAATTAAAAAGAAAATGGAGACATAAAAATGAAAAAAGTATTGGGACTTGTATTTTTAGTAGCAGCAGCGCTAGTATTGTATTTCGGATCTGTTGGCTGGCCAAGTTTGGATGTCAACCTCTGGTCACTCATTCCGGTAGGATTGTTCCTTTATTTCACGCTAGAAAACTTTTTGAAAAAAGACTACAAGGCTAGCTTGATGTGCTTGATCATCGCCTTTATCATTGCAAATGCTATTTTTGATCTCTTACCCATTTCAAGTGGTTTGGTGATTGGTGCCGGTGTGCTAGCTTGTGTAGGACTTGGCTATCTCTTTCCTGATAAGGATAAAAAAGAAGATAAATAAAAAAGTCTCGAGATTTCTCGAGACTTTTTTTACGGACCAGCGTAATATTTTTGAATCCCTTTTACGATGCCTGCGACCAGTTTATCTTGGTAGTGGCTATCTCTAATTTGTTGGTTTTCGGAGAAATTATCCATATAACCAAGTTCTAGGAGAACGGCTGGTTTGGCTGTTTCGCGTAGTACGGCATAGCTGCTCTCCAACAGACCAGCGTCTTTGGCCCCTGTTTCTGCTAGGAGAGAGGAGTGGATGGCAGTGGCGAGGCGTTTGCTTTCACTCATACGATCTGGGTGATTGTGCCAGTATTTATTAATCTTACTTGGATAATCAGGTTCATCGCTATAGGAGTAGGTTTGAATACCGCTCGCTTTTGAGTAGGTATTACCAGTAGCGTTGAAGTGAATACTGATAAAAATATCCGAGTTGGTTTTATTAACCATACGAGAACGTTCGGTAACAAAATCAACGTCAATATCACTATCACGAGAAGTGAGGACCTTGTAACCTAGTTCTTCCAACTTACTACGAAGCTTACGGTAAATCTGCATGTTGAGATCTTTTTCAGCTACATTGTAGTAAAAGGCACCTGAATCTCGACCACCATGCCCAGGATCTAGGAAAATGGTATTGCTGTATTGGCCTTTTACAAATCCACCTTCAGTTGAAACTTCAGAAATCCATTGGCCGTATTTTTGGAACAGGTGTTCCTTACCGTCTATCTTGTAAGTTCCTGAAACATAATGTCCATTATCATCTAGGTAGTAGCGTGCTTTGTCAGAGTTATCGTAAATCCATTCACTCTTTGCCATGTAACCACCTGACTTGAGGTAGTATGCTCCAATCCACTCCTGATTTGCATAACGGCCATTCGCTTTTAGATAGAACCAGCTCTTGTAGGCTTTATCGAAGATCCACTCATTCTCCGCCATGGCTCCACTGGTTTTAAGGTAGTAGCTTCCTTTCCATTTGTCTGCTAGCATTCCACCATTCTGGTCAAATGAGTACCATGAACCTTGAATCTTTTGCCAGTTTTCTTGGACATATCTTCCTGACCCGTTCGCATAGAACCAAGTATCCTTGATTTTGACCCAGTTGTTTTCTGCCATAGCTCCACTCTGGTTAAAGAGGTAGCCCTTGAAGGTTGTCGCACTCAGCATTCCACCGTCTTTGTCAAAGTAATACCAAGAACCGTTGATTTTCTCCCATTTATCCTGTGAGATTTTTCCAGAAGGAGCTACATAATACCAAATTTGGTCTAATTTAGTCCAACCCGTTTCTGCCATAGCTCCGCTTTTTGTGAGAAGATAGCCGTCAACGGCAGTGTTGCTGAGCATACTTCCAGTTTGGTCAAAATAGTACCAAGAACCGTTAATTTTTTTCCAGGTGTTCTGAGCTAGACGTCCAGAGGAATCAGCATAATACCATTGGTTGTCCAATTTGGTCCAGCTATTTTCTATCATGACACCATCTTGGTCAAAGGCGTAGCCTTTGTAGACAGTAGAATGAAGACGATTACCATCTTGATCGAAGTAGTACCATTTGCCTTGGATTTGTTTCCAGTTCAAAGCAGGTTTATCATCTTGGTAAAAACGCCAGTGGTGATTTTCTTGGTACCACCCTTCTTTTTTGGGCTTGTCTTCTTGCACATCTACTTTCGGAAGAGTTTCTGATTTAGAGTTTTCCTCAACACTCGACTCTTTCTTTTCTTCTTTGGCAATTGCTTCCTTGACAGCAGGTGTGGATTGAGTTGTGTTTTCTTCTCCTAAGACGGAAGCTGGTGCTAATCCTGCGATTGAAAGGATTAAAGCACTGGTCAGTAGTATCTTTTTCACTTTCTATTTCCTAACTTTTTCTTTTTCTCTTTTTCATTTTTCCTATTAATTATCGAATTGAACTTCTTCTAGTAAGTATTCGATAAAGCGTTCGCCCATCTTAGATAGGCTGGTTTTTTCATGCTGGATATAGACTAGTTCAATCGGGTCGTCAATGTCCAGTGGAATGGAAACGATATTGTCTCCGTTGAGGTTACTGTTCAAAATCCCTGTTGCAATGGTGTAACCATCCAAACCAATCAAAAGATTAAAGAGGGTGGCGCGGTCACTGACTACGATGGATTTCTTGTGGTGCTCTTGTGAAAGAATCTCCTCTGAAAAGTAGAAGGAGTTGTGCGTCCCCTGGTCGTAACTCAGATAAGGAAAGTCTTCCAAATCAGCCAGTTTGACCTTGTCTTTTTTAGCTAGAGGGTTGGTCTTGCTAACAAAGATATGGGGTTGGGCGGTAAAGAGGTGGTGGGCTAGCAGGTGATTGTCATCTAGCATTTTCGTTAAAACATCGCGATTGTAGCTGTTTAAAAAGAGGACACCGACCTCGCTACGGAAGTTCTTGACGTCATCGATAATCTCCCAAGTCCGAGTTTCACGAAGGAAGAGCTCATATTTCTCCATATCACTTTTCTTGAGCAGAGAGACAAAGGCATTGACCACAAAGGCATAGTGCTGAGAGGAAACGCTGAAAAGTTCGCGGTGGGCGATAGGATTTTTATAGCGTTCCTCAAGAAGCTGCGTTTGCTCAACGACCTGACGGGCATAGGAGAGAAACTCCATCCCATCACGGGTTAAGGTAATGCCCTTGGGATTGCGGATAAAGATTTCAATGCCCATTTCATTTTCCAAGTCTCGAACGGCATTTGAAAGACTGGGTTGGGTGATAAAGAGTTGCTTGGCTGCCTCATTCATAGAGCCAGTTTCGACGATTTTGATAATATAGTGTAGTTGTTGAATTCTCATGTTTTTATTGTACCACACTTGCGGAAGAAAGGGCAATGAAGACGAAGAAAATAGGGGGAAAGAGCCGGTCCAGTATTGAAAAAATGTCTAGAATTTGCTAAAATGGAAGCTATGAAAACATTCTATGATGTGCAGCAATTTCTCAAACAGTTTGGCATTATTGTTTACATGGGGAAGCGCTTGTATGATATTGAACTGATGAAGCTCGAACTCTCTCGGATCTATGATGCAGGTCTGATGGACAAGCTAGACTATCTAGAGGCGGAAGCTGTTCTTCGTAGAGAGCACAAGATAGAATTAGACTACATAGAGAAAAATGGAGATAAGAACTTATGACAATTTGGATTGTTTGGGGAATCGTATTGGCGATGGCGGCATGGATGGGGTATAACTACCTTCGTATTCGTCGTGCGGCTAAGATTGTGGATAATGCAGAATTTGAAGCCTTGATTCGAAAAGGGCAATTGATTGATGTCCGTGAACCAGCAGAATTTCACAGGAAACATATCCTCGGAGCCCGCAATATTCCTTCAAATCAGTTGAAGTCAAGTCTTGCAGCCCTTCGCAAGGATAAACCTGTCCTTCTCTACGAAAACCAACGCGGACAACGAGTGACCAATGCAGCACTTTATCTGAAAAAACAAGGTTTCTCTGAGATTTATATCCTTTCTTATGGATTGGATTCTTGGATTGGAAAGGTCAAGACTAGCTAACATTCTGTAAAAACTGTCGAATGATAGATAAAGCTAGCATTTTATGGTATCATCATTTATATTAAATTTAAGGAGATTTTGTAATATGAATTCACAACAAAAGAAAAAACCTTCACTTATTTTAGGTATCTTATCTATCGTCCTTGGTTTGCTATCTCCAATAGTGGGTCTGATTTTGGGGATCATAGGATTGGTCTTGGCTTTTTCATACCAAAAAGAATCTGGACTAAACTATCAAACAGAAAAAATTCTGAATATCGTAGGACTTGTAGTTTCTGTTCTGAACTGGATTCTAGCAATCGCAATATTTTTTAGATAATCAAAAACAAAAAAGCTTTAAATATAAAGCTTTTTTGTTTTATCGACTCATCTCTAAATAGTTTTTAATGATTTCCAATTCCTCTGGATTCAAGGGACGGTATTGCCCTTCTGCTAGTTCTGGGTCTAATGTAAAGTCACCGAATCGGACTCGTTTGAGAGAGACCACCTTGACACCGACTGAGAGGAACATTTTTTTAACTTGATGAAACTTCCCTTCTGAGATGGTGATGGAGGCATGGCTCTCTGATGGGCTTGAGGACAGAATTTCAAGCTGAGCAGGTTTACAAGTGGTCCCATCTAAAAAGACAATCCCATCTTTGAACTTTTGGATATGGTCTGATGTGAGCGGTCCGTTTACTACCACTTGATAGGATTTATCGACATGGTACTGGGGATGAAGGAGTTGGAAGCCAAGAGGTCCATTGTCTGTCAAAAGCAGCAGTCCCGTGGTATCGCGGTCTAGTCTGCCGATAGCATAGAGCTGGTCAGACTGGATGTCAGGTGGAAGGAGGTCCATGACGGTTGGAAGTTTCTTATCCTTGCTAGCTGTAACGACTCCGTTTGGCTTATGAAGCATGAGGTAGTTGTGCTCGTAGCCTTGGATTTGTCGTCCTTGAAAGACTAATTTCTGCAACCCAGTGTCGACATTTTGAGAGAGGGAGCTAGCTGGAAAATTGTCCACTAAGATTTCTTTTTTTAATAGAGCCTGTTTCATAGCCTTGCGACTGACCTTTTCTTGGGCTAATAATCTATCTAAACGCATACCAGCTTATCTTATCATAAGTCTCTGACTTTGAAAAGAGTTGCCTTGACTAGAAAAGCAGAGTGAAAACATTTACACTTAGCTGAACTGTGATTTTTGAATGAGACTGTGGTATAATTGTTCAGTTAGAAATAAAAATTTAAATATTAGAGGAAATCATGACAAAATTAAGAGAAGATATCCGTAACATTGCGATTATCGCCCACGTTGACCACGGTAAAACAACCCTCGTTGATGAATTATTGAAGCAGTCTGAAACTCTTGATGCACGTACTGAATTGGCAGAGCGTGCTATGGACTCAAACGATATCGAAAAAGAGCGTGGAATTACTATCCTTGCGAAAAATACAGCCGTAGCCTACAACGGAACTCGTATCAATATAATGGACACACCAGGACACGCGGACTTCGGTGGAGAAGTTGAGCGTATCATGAAAATGGTTGATGGTGTTGTCTTGGTCGTAGATGCCTACGAAGGAACAATGCCACAGACTCGTTTCGTATTGAAAAAAGCCTTGGAACAAGACCTTGTCCCAATCGTGGTTGTTAACAAAATCGACAAACCATCAGCTCGTCCAGCAGAAGTAGTAGACGAAGTATTGGAGCTCTTCATTGAGCTTGGTGCAGACGATGACCAGCTTGATTTCCCAGTGGTGTATGCTTCAGCTATCAACGGGACTTCTTCATTGTCAGATGATCCAGCTGATCAAGAAAAAACAATGGCACCAATCTTTGATACCATTATCGACCATATCCCTGCTCCAGTGGACAACTCAGATGAACCTTTGCAGTTCCAAGTCTCACTTTTGGACTACAATGACTTCGTAGGTCGTATCGGTATCGGTCGTGTCTTCCGTGGTAGTGTGAAAGTTGGAGACCAAGTTACCCTTTCTAAACTAGATGGTACAACGAAGAACTTCCGTGTTACAAAACTTTTCGGTTTCTTTGGTTTGGAACGTCGTGAAATCCAAGAAGCCAAAGCAGGTGACTTGATTGCCGTTTCCGGTATGGAAGACATCTTTGTCGGTGAAACCATTACTCCGACAGACGCAGTTGAAGCTCTTCCAATCCTACACATCGATGAGCCAACTCTTCAAATGACTTTCTTGGTCAACAACTCACCATTTGCTGGTAAGGAAGGTAAATGGGTGACTTCTCGTAAGGTGGAAGAACGCTTGCAGGCAGAATTGCAAACAGACGTTTCCCTTCGTGTTGACCCAACGGACTCACCAGATAAATGGACTGTTTCAGGACGCGGAGAATTGCACTTGTCAATCCTTATCGAAACTATGCGTCGTGAGGGTTATGAGCTTCAAGTATCTCGCCCAGAAGTTATCGTAAAAGAGATTGACGGTGTTAAATGTGAACCATTTGAACGTGTTCAAATCGATACTCCAGAAGAATACCAAGGATCTGTTATCCAAAGCCTTTCTGAACGTAAGGGTGAAATGTTGGATATGATTTCAACTGGTAATGGTCAAACTCGTTTGGTCTTCCTTGTTCCAGCGCGTGGTTTGATTGGATACTCAACTGAGTTCTTGTCAATGACTCGTGGTTACGGTATCATGAACCATACCTTCGACCAATACTTGCCATTGATCCCAGGGGAAATTGGGGGACGTCACCGTGGTGCCCTTGTTTCCATCGATGCTGGTAAGGCTACAACTTACTCAATCATGTCTATCGAAGAACGTGGTACAATCTTTGTCAACCCAGGTACTGAGGTTTACGAAGGAATGATTATTGGTGAGAACTCTCGTGAAAACGACTTGACAGTTAACATCACTAAGGCCAAACAAATGACCAACGTCCGTTCAGCTACTAAGGACCAAACAGCGGTTATCAAGACACCTCGTATCTTGACACTTGAAGAGTCTCTTGAGTTCCTGAACGACGATGAGTACATGGAAGTAACGCCTAAGTCAATCCGTTTGCGTAAACAAATCCTCAACAAGGCAGAGCGCGAGAAAGCCAACAAAAAGAAAAAATCAGCTGAATAAGAGCTAGAAAGAGATAAAGATGGTCTATTTAATCATAGGGATACTCTTATTACTACTCTATGTATTTGCGACACCCCAAAGTATCAAAGGAACAGTCAACATCGTTATCTTGGTCTTTGTAGTTGTTGCACTCTTGATTTTGCTGATGTTGTCCATCTTGCAAATATTCCAATTACCGACAGAATTCTTTGTCACAATAGCCATGCTGGCTCTAGCCTACTTTAGCTTGAGAGACATTACGCTCATGCCAGTAAAAAAGAGCAGAAGAAGATAAATAAAAAGAGAGCTACGGCTCTCTTTTTCAATTTAAAATAAGATTTTTAAGACTTTCCTTAGGTGATTACGGGCGGTAGCGACTTTCTTCGAAATTCCATACCTAAACTTTGAGCCTATAGTCTCAAAGTTTCCGAATGCCTGAAATCTATTGTTTTCAGGCATTTTTATCACAACGGAAAGTCTAAGATTCCGTTTCTTGCAAAAAGGAATAAACCTAAAAATATTTTGTTCAAGTGAGTTTTTTTCCACATTTTAAGAGCTCTATATTGTTATAGAAGTTTAAAAAGTTAGTCCAAAAAAATATAATTATATTTTGTTAAAATCTATTGACAATTTATCATAATGGTGATATATTTGCGATAAATAGAAACCGATTTCATACTCTGAAATCTTACCTCCTGAAATCAATTTTCACCACAAGGAGTCTACTATGAAGAAACTATTTATTTGCTTGTCTACTATTTTTCTCAGTTGCTTCTTCATTTGGATTATTATCTTACGTGCCCCTCAGTATCTCTATACTAGTTATGACTCCGTTACCCTGCTAAGTGTTAAAAAGGGGGCACAAGAGCCGACTCGTGAGGAGTTTGAGCGAGAGTTGGAGAATTTTGTAAACTCAGAGCAGAGTTTGATTGCCAGACGGATAGTAGAGCCGAGTAAGGATGGAAGGACCAACTTCACCTATGCGACTTATGGTCAGGGAGGCTTGCCAAAAGAGTTTCAAGCGGCTAGCCAAGAAAGCCGAGAACGGAGCGATCCTCTCAATAGTTACCTTCTCTTATCTGGTTCATTGACCAAGGAAAAATTAGCTGCAAAATTAGATGATTTAGGTTATAAAGCGATTGCAGACCGCAAAACTCCTCCGTATCGTCTAGCTTTTTGGATTGCTTTAAATCCGTTGTTGTTGATTAGTTTAGCTATATTTGGATTAGCTTTCTTTGCCATGGTGATTATCACTCGGATTAAGGAGATGCGGGCTGCAGGGATCCAGCTCTTTTCAGGACAGACCCTCTTGTCCATCATAGGAAGTGCCTTATACGATGATGTCAAGTGGCTTTGCTTAGCTGGGGCGGGATCCCTTATAGTGGGAGGTGCTGTCCTCCTCGGACAAGGGCTCTTTTATCCCGTTCTTTTAGCAGCCTTTAGTATCGGAGTGGGGCTTTATCTTCTCTTTTTATTGGGAATTTCGCTAGTACTGAGCCTGCTCTACTTGATGAGCTTGAGCTACAAGGCTTTAGTTCCTGTGTTAAAAGGACGTTTGCCCCTCAAACGCTTGATGACCTTGACCTTGTTATGTCAGTTGGTTGCTGTCTTTACAGTAGGTTATGCAGTCAAGACTGGCTTGACTTCTTACCAGCGTTTACAGGAACTCCAACTATCCAAGCAAGCTTGGGAAGACCGAGCAGATTATTATCAAATTTCTTTTGGCTTAGGTGATAGAGTAGAAGATACAGAAAATCAGAGCAAGTGGTATGCCTTTGCCAAGGAAGCAATCGAAGAAGAACAAGCTCTTTATGTAAAGGATAATCTGCTCCATTTTGCCAATCCAAAAGGAAAAAATGAACAGGGAGAGACACTGGATACCTATAGTCCAGATGCTAATACGCTCTATGTTAGTCCTAGTTATTTGGAGAAGGAAAAGGTCGTGGTAGATGCTGAGACCAAACAGAAGTTAGCCCATCTCCAAAAAGGTGAGTTTGTCCTCTTGCTCCCAGAACATTTGCGCTCTCAAGAAGCAGAACTAAAAAAAATCTTTGAAGAAAGCATGAGTTATTATGGAAAATCTGGTGAGGAGGCAAGTGCTCCTTTGGATTATGAGATGAAAGCGCACGTTAGTTATCTTTCAATGGGAGAAAAGCGATTTGTTTATAATAACGGTGAGAACCCCGTATCCACTCAGTATTTGACGGATCCGATTTTAGTGGTATTCACGCCGACTTCTACAGGTGATAGTTTTACATCCTTATCTAGTTGGTCTATCAATGCTGGTAAGAATATCTTTGTCAAAGGATATGAAGATGGGATTAAACTCTTGAAAAATGCAGAAATTTATGATCAAGTATCCTACCTCAAGGAGGGACGAAGTGTTTACCTCGCACGTTACTATGAGGTTCAAACACAAACTCTAACCCTTATTTTAGGAGCTATTATTGGAATCGCGAGTTCTTTGCTTCTCTTTTATTCTGTGAATCTTCTTTATTTTGAACAATTCCGTCGTGAGATTTTGATTAAACGAATTTCTGGTTTGCGATTTTTTGAAACGCACGCTCAGTATATGATTAGTCAATTTGCTAGTTTTGTATTCGGTGCGAGTCTCTTTATTTGGCGTAGTCGAGATGTGGTGATTGGATTGGTAACTTTATCGATCTTCCTCGTTAGTGCTATACTGACTCTATACCGTCAAGCACAGAAAGAATCTCGTGTTTCTATGACCATTATGAAAGGAAAATAGGATGATTGAACTAAAGAATATATCTAAAAAATTTGGAAGCCGTCAGCTATTTTCAGATACTAATCTTCAATTTGAAGGTGGGAAAATTTATGCCTTAATCGGTACAAGTGGCTGTGGTAAGACAACCCTCTTGAATATGATTGGACGATTAGAGCCGTATGACAATGGAGAAATTATCTATGATGGCACTTCTCTTAAGGACATCAAGCCTTCTGTTTTCTTTAGAGATTACTTAGGATACTTATTTCAAGATTTTGGCTTAATTGAAAGTCAAACCGTCAAAGAGAATCTCAATCTGGGTTTAGTTGGTAATAAGTTGAAAGAAAAAGAGAAAATCTCTTTGATGAAACAAGCTCTAAACCGTGTTAACCTCTCTTATTTAGATTTAAAGCAACCTATCTTTGAATTATCAGGAGGAGAAGCACAACGTGTTGCACTAGCGAAGATAATTTTAAAGGATCCACCTTTGATTCTCGCAGATGAACCAACCGCTTCACTAGACCCCAAAAACTCTGAGGAATTACTTTCTATCCTAGAATCTTTAAAAAATCCGAAACGAACTATTATTATTGCGACCCACAATCCTCTGATTTGGGAACAAGTGGACCAAGTTATTCGAGTTACCGATTTATCACATAGATGATAAAAGAATATTAAGTTAGAAGAAAGAGTCACAAATACACTTTGTGGCTTTTTTATTTCCATAAAAATGGTAAAATAGTAGGAGTAGAAATGGAGTTTGAGACATGAAAGTAATCGATAAATTTAAAAATAAGAAAGTCCTTGTTTTAGGATTGGCTAAGTCTGGTGAGTCTGCGGCCCGTTTGTTGGACAAGCTGGGTGCCATTGTGACAGTAAATGACGGCAAGCCTTTTGAGGAAAATCCTGCTGCTCAAAGCTTGCTGGAAGAGGGAATCAAGGTTGTCACTGGTGGGCATCCTTTGGAACTCTTGGATGAAGATTTCGCTCTGATGGTGAAAAATCCAGGTATCCCGTATAGCAATCCCATGATTGAAAAGGCATTGGCAAAGGGGATTCCAGTCTTGACTGAGGTGGAATTGGCTTATTTGATTTCGGAAGCGCCAATTATCGGTATCACAGGTTCAAATGGGAAAACAACCACAACGACGATGATTGGGGAAGTTTTAACTGCTGCCGGCCAACATGGTCTTTTGTCAGGAAATATCGGCTATCCTGCTAGTCAAGTGGCTCAAACTGCGACAGCCAAGGACACACTTGTCATGGAACTTTCTTCTTTCCAACTGATGGGTGTTCAAGAATTCCATCCTGAGATTGCGGTTATTACCAACCTTATGCCGACTCATATCGACTATCATGGTTCTTTTGAAGAGTATGTGGCAGCTAAGTGGAATATCCAGAACAAGATGACAGAAGCTGATTTCCTTGTATTGAACTTTAACCAAGACTTGGCAAAAGAATTGGCTACCAAAACACAAGCCACTGTTGTTCCATTTTCAACATTGGAAAAGGTTGATGGAGCTTATCTGGAAGATGGTCAACTCTACTTCCGTGGGGAAGTGGTCATGGCAGCTAATGAAATCGGTGTTCCAGGTAGCCACAATGTAGAAAATGCCCTTGCGACCATTGCTGTAGCCAAGCTTCGTGGTGTAGACAACCAAACCATCAGGGAAACTCTTTCAGCCTTTGGAGGTGTCAAGCACCGTCTTCAGTTTGTGGATGAAATCAAGGGGGTCAAATTCTATAACGATAGCAAGTCAACCAATATCTTGGCTACTCAAAAAGCCTTGTCAGGATTTGACAATAGTAAGGTTATCTTAATCGCAGGTGGTTTGGACCGCGGCAATGAGTTTGACGAATTGGTGCCAGATATTACTGGGCTCAAGAAGATGGTTATCCTCGGTCAATCTGCAGAACGTGTCAAACGGGCAGCAGAGAAGGCTGGTGTGACTTATGTAGATGCGACAGATATTGCTGATGCGACCCGCAAGGCTTATGAGCTTGCGACTCAAGGAGATGTGGTTCTCCTCAGTCCTGCCAATGCTAGCTGGGATATGTATGCTAACTTTGAAGTACGTGGAGATCTTTTCATCGACACAGTAGCGGATTTAAAGGAATAATATGAAAAAAATTGTCTTTACAGGTGGGGGGACGGTTGGACATGTCACCCTCAACCTTTTGTTAATGCCCAAGTTCATCGAAGACGGCTGGGAAGTTCACTATATTGGTGATAAACACGGAATCGAACACCAAGAAATCCTCAAGTCAGGCTTGGATGTGACCTTCCATTCCATTGCGACTGGGAAGTTGCGTCGCTATTTCTCTTGGCAAAATATGCTGGACGTGTTTAAAGTTGGTTGGGGAATTGTCCAATCCCTCTTTATCATGTTACGACTGCGTCCACAGGCTCTTTTTTCTAAGGGAGGATTTGTCTCTGTACCGCCGGTTATCGCAGCGCGAGTGTCAGGAGTGCCTGTCTTTATTCATGAATCGGACCTTTCTATGGGCTTGGCCAATAGAATCGCCTATAAATTTGCGACCAAGATGTATTCAACCTTTGAGCAGGCTTCAAGTTTGTCTAAAGTCGAGCATGTGGGGGCAGTGACCAAGGTAACAGGCCAAGAGACACCAGAACCAGACGAGTTGGTGGATATCCAAACTCACTTTAATCCTAAATTGCCAACCGTATTATTTGTCGGTGGATCTGCAGGAGCTCGTGTATTTAATCAATTAGTGACAGATCATAAGCAAGAGCTGACAGAGCGCTACAATATTATCAATCTCACTGGAGATTCAAACCTCAATGAGTTGAGTCAAAGTCTCTTTCGTGTTGATTATGTGACAGATCTCTATCAACCCTTGATGGAGATGGCAGATGTGGTGGTAACGCGTGGTGGTGCCAATACGATTTTCGAGCTCTTGGCCATGGCGAAACTCCATCTCATTGTACCATTGGGTCGTGAAGCAAGTCGAGGAGACCAGATTGAAAATGCGGCTTACTTTGTTAAGAAAGGCTATGCAGAAGAACTTCAAGAAAGTGACTTGACCTTGGAAAGTTTGGAGGAAAAACTCAGTCACTTGCTTAGTCACAAGGATCAGTACCAAGCTAGCATGAAAGCTTCGACTGAATTGAAATCTCTTGCAGATTTTTACGATCTACTAAGAAAAGACCTAGCATAAGGAATATCAATGTCAAAGGATAAGAAAAAAGAATCAAACCAGAAGCAAGAATTGTCTGAATGGCAGAAACGAAACCAGGAATACCTGAAGAAGAAGGCTGAGGAAGAAGCTGCCCTAGCTGAAGAGAAGGAAAAGAAAAAACAAGCTCGAAAGGAAGCCAACTCGAAACTACTGGAGGAATCCAAGAAATCATCGAGTGAGTCAGACGAGGAAGTCTCAAGTATAAGCAAGGAACCATCCGAAAAAGAAGAAAAATCTCAAAAGGATGCCCCTAAAGTCAAAGAAGAAAAAGAAAAGAAGAAAAAAGAAAAACCCAAAAAACCAGAGAAACCAGCCAAACCTAAAATTGCGCCTGTTCATATTTGGCGAGCTGTGAGTATCTTGGTACCCAGTTTCCTGATCCTCCTTCTTTCAGTCTATTTGTTGACTCCACTTTCGACCATCAAAAATATCGAGGTTAAGGGAAATAGTAACACCCAGGCGGATGACATCAAACAGGCTTCTGGGATTCAAGATAGCGACTATACTTTAGCTCTATTGTTGGATAAGGAAACATACGCTGAGCGAATCAAGTCCAATCATTGGATAGAATCAGCGAAGATTAACTATCAATTTCCGACTAACTTTACGATTGAGGTCAAGGAATTCGATATTGTTGGTTATTATGTGTCTGGTGAAGAACATTATCCTATTCTGTCTAGTGGTACAGTAGAGTCAACTCCTGTTGATCGCTTAAACTTACCTGAGACTTATCTGACAGTTACCTTTAACGATGAGCAGCAGGTGAAAGAGCTGATAACAGGATTGTCTACCATCAGTGAGGATATCAAGAGTCAAATCCAGAAAATCGAATTAGCGCCGAGCAAGGCAACAGCAGATCTTTTAAAAATTACCATGCTGGATACAGATGAGATTTTGGTTCCCCTATCAGAATTGAGCAAGAAATTGCCTTATTACAGCAAAATCAAGCCACAATTGTCAGAACCAAGTGTAGTCGATATGGAAGCTGGAGTATACAGCTATACTATAGCGGATAAACTGATAGAAGAGGCTGAGGAAAAAGCCAAACAAGAGGCCAAGGAAGCTGAGAAGAAAAAACAGGAAGAAGAAAAGAAAAAACAAGAAGAACAGGGAAATCAAAGCCAAACGAGCCAGCAATCACAGAGTCGTTAGACTAACTTTTCCTCTTGGTTTTGAATGGTATAGAAATCCAGTTTCGAGTTTTTGCTTGACAAGTCCTACTATAAATAATAGAATAGAAAAAAACCTTTAAAGCAGTCCAGAGAGGCAGCTAAGGTTAGACGGTGAAAGGGTGGAGTCTACCCATTTTTCGTGGAACCTTGCTGTTGGCAGGTTCCTTTTTTCGTGGTTTATTTTTGACCATACTCTCTTGTTCGTAAAGGTAAAAGGAGAAAAGTATGCGTGAACATCGTCCAGTTATTGCTCTTGATTTTCCTAGTTTTGAGGCGGTCAAGAAATTTTTATCTCTTTTCCCAGCAGAAGAAAGTCTTTATCTAAAAGTAGGGATGGAGCTTTATTATGCGGAAGGTCCGGAAGTTGTCCGTTATTTGAAATCACTGGGGCATAGTATCTTTCTGGACCTCAAGCTACATGACATTCCCAATACAGTCAAATCTGCCATGAAGGTCTTGTCTCAGCTTGGTGTGGACATGACCAATGTTCATGCTGCAGGTGGTGTGGAGATGATGAAGGCTGCGCGTGAAGGTCTTGGAAAAGAAGCAAAATTGATTGCTGTCACTCAATTGACTTCAACTTCTGAAGAACAAATGAGAGACTTTCAAAATATCCAAACCAGCCTGCAAGAGTCTGTGATTCACTATGCCAAGAAGACAGCTGAAGCGGGCTTGAATGGTGTCGTTTGCTCGGCTCAGGAAGTGCAACTCATCAAGCAGGCCACCAATCCAGATTTCATCTGTCTGACACCGGGAATTCGTCCGGTGGGAGCTGCGGTTGGAGACCAAAAACGCGTCATGACGCCAGCGGATGCTTATCAAATCGGTAGTGACTATATCGTAGTGGGACGTCCCATTACCCAAGCTGAGGATCCTGTTGCAGCTTATCATGCCATCAAGGATGAATGGAACCGGAACCAAGACTGAAATGAAAGAAATAGATTATAAAAACAAAAGGAGAATACTATGACACTTGCTAAAGATATCGCTAGCCACCTCTTGAAAATCCAAGCCGTTTACCTCAAACCAGAGGAGCCTTTTACTTGGGCATCTGGCATCAAATCGCCGATTTATACGGACAACCGTGTGACGCTTGCCTATCCAGAAACTCGTACCTTGATTGAAAATGGTTTTGTGGAAGCTATTAAAGCAGAATTTCCAGAAGTAGAAGTGATTGCAGGAACTGCGACAGCAGGAATTCCACACGGAGCTATCATCGCTGACAAGATGAACTTGCCTTTTGCCTACATCCGCAGCAAACCAAAAGACCACGGAGCTGGTAACCAAATCGAAGGCCGCGTAGCTCAGGGGCAAAAGATGGTAGTGGTTGAAGACCTCATTTCAACGGGTGGGTCTGTTCTTGAAGCCGTAGCAGCTGCTAAACGGGAAGGAGCCGATGTCCTTGGTGTCGTAGCGATTTTCAGCTATCAATTGCCGAAAGCAGATAAGAACTTTGCAGATGCTGGTGTGAAATTGGTGACGCTTTCTAACTACAGTGAACTAATCCACCTAGCCCAAGAAGAAGGTTACATCACGCCAGAAGGACTCGACCTCCTAAAACGCTTTAAAGAAGACCAAGAAAATTGGCAAAATGCCTAATACTCAATGAAAATCAAAGAGCAAACTAGGAAACTAGGCCCTGGGACAAACCACCCGTTAGACGGGTGGTCATGATTTTTGGAAAGTATTAGTCGACTTTTCCACCTTCAACAACTAGATCATCTGCATTAGCAGCATCACCGTAGGTTGGGTGAAGTGTTTTTTCATAAGCCTTGTGGAAGAAGTTTTCTTTACCAAGTTTTTCAATTTCTTGGTTGATGTAGTCAAGAAGTTCTTGATTCCCCTTTTGAACTGCTGGTGCGATGGTATCTGGGTCACCGAGGGAAGTAATTCCTACTTCAAATCCTTTATTTTCGAGAGCCCACGCTAGGACTTCCGTATTGTCAGTAGAGAAGGCATCACCACGTCCGTCAAGAAGGGCTTGGTAGGCGTCGCTATATTGGTCGTATTTTTGGAGTTTTACTTCTGGGTGATTTTTCTCAAAATAAGTTTCAGCAGTCGTTCCTTTCGTAACAATCAAGGTTTTGCCTTCTAATTCTTTGACGTCTTTGATGACTTTATCTTTTGGTGACACAACACCGAGGGAAACTTTCATGTAAGGAAGGGCAAAGTCAACTTGTTTCTTACGTTCGTCAGTAACTGTGAAGTTGGCAAGGGTGATATCCACCTTGTTTGAAATCAAGTATTCCGCACGGTTGGCAGCATCAACAGAGACGTATTTAACCTTTACACCAAGGTCTTGTGCCAGTTGGTTCCCGAGTTCAATATCGTATCCTTGGTAAGAACCGTCGTTGTCAACATAACCAAACGGTTTTTTGTCTCCAAATACGGCGATTCGTAACTCACCGCTTTTTTTGATTTCGTCGATAGTGCGGGCCTTGGCGGTTGTTTTTCCTGATGAAGCATCAGAGCTTCCACCTGAGCTACAAGCTGTGACAAATATAAGAGCAAATGCTAGAGCAAAAACAGTTAGAATTGGTTTGAGTAGTTTCATAAAAATCTCCTTTATAGATATGAGCCAAACTGGCTAAAGTCAAATACGTTTAAAAATTCCTGTGCTCGTTTGGTTTGTGGATTGGTGAAGAATTCCTGAGCCGTTCCTTCTTCAGCGATTTTCCCTTGGTCGAGAAAGATAATGCGGTCTGCAATAGCTTGGGCAAACTGCATTTCGTGGGTTACCAGAATCATGGTGCGCCCTTCTTGAGCCAAGTCATTGATGAGTTCCAGAACCTCACGCACCATTTCGGGATCCAGTGAAGCCGTCACTTCGTCAAAGAGGATAATTTCTGGATGCATGAGAAGGGCACGGACAATCGCCACACGTTGTTTCTGTCCACCAGATAATTGACGAGCAAAACTGTCTTTTTTATCGAGCAAACCCACACGTTCCAGTAGTTGTAAAGCTTCCTCCGTTACTTCTTTCTTATCTCGTCCCTGAGCTTTGATAGGGCCTAGGATAAGGTTTTGAAGGACATCTAGGTGAGGAAAGAGTTCATAACTTTGAAAGACCATGCCAATCTTTTGACGAACCAGGTGAAAGTTTTTCTGATTGCCAACAATAGACTGGCCATCCAGAAGAATATCTCCACCTTGTATGGTTTCTAAGCCATTGAGGCAACGAAGGAGAGTGCTTTTTCCGCAACCAGATGGTCCTAGAATGACAACGACTTCCCCCTTTTTGATATCCAGAGAAAGGCCTTGGAGGATGGGATTGTCTCCAAAGGATTTTTTTAGGTCCTTGATTTCTAAAATAGTTTCAGACATTTAGTTCCTCCAATGTTTTTCTAAGTGAGTGGATAGTTTGGAAATAGGAAAACAGACTGCGAAATACAGGACCAGAATGGTTCCATAAATCCAAAAGGAAGCGGTTGGGATTGTCAAGCGATTGCTGTCAATGATTTGTTGTCCAACCTTGGTAACTTCCACAACCCCAATCAAGACAACTAAGGAAGTCGTTTTGATCATACGAGTGACAAGATTGATGGCTTGTGGTAGTAGTCTTCTCAAGACCTGTGGAATGATAATGTGATAGTAAAGTTGGAAGTTGGTCAAGCCAAGAGCCTGTCCGCTTTCAAACTGATGTATAGGGAGGGAAGTAATGGCCCCACGTACCAAGTCCCCCATTTCAGCTGTTCCCCAGAGTGTAAAAACGATAATAGCAGAAGTCTCGCCTGAGATGTTGATATTAAAGTTTCGAGCCAAGCCGAAATAAACGATGAAAAGTAGTACCAGCTGGGGCATGATACGGATAAATTCCAGATAAAAGCGTGTTAAAAAACGAATAACTCTAGAATGGGAGGTCATGATGATTCCCATGACTGTTCCGAAAATTATTGATAGAAGGACAGAGAGAATGGAAATTCCAATCGTGATACCCAATCCTTGTAAGATTCGCAGGAGATTATTTCCCTGAAAGAGTACTTGCATTCCCGAATCCTGCATGGCGGAGCCTCCTTTCTATCCAGCTAAAGACTAGAGAGATGGGTAGAAGCATGATCAGGTAAGCAACTACCAACATGGCCAGTGCAATGTCTGTCTCATAATAGAGTCCAATCAAGTCCTTGGCTACGTACATGAGATCGGCTAAGGCTACCGCAGAGAAAACGGAGGTTTCTTTGATGAGGAAAATGACATTGGCACTAAAGGACGGTAGGGCTACCGCAGTCGCTTGCGGAAGAACCACATAGCGAAAGACCTGTAAAGGCGTTAGACCGATGGCTAGACCAATCTCGTGCTGGGTTTGACTAACTGCTTCCAGTCCGCTTCTGAAAGATTCAGCCATGTAGGAGCCACCTAAAAAGATGAGTCCGACTGTTGCACAGACTTCTGAAGAAAGAACAATTCCTATTCGGGGAAGCCCGAAATAGAGGAAGAAGAGCTGAATCAAAAGGGGCGTGTTTCGTGACAATTCGATGTAGGCTGTTGCTAACTGTGAAAAGATAGGAACGCGATAATGACGAATGACACTAACAATTAGACCTACAAGAAAAGAACCCAAAATTCCCCAAACTGCGATATGTAAGGTCAGAAAGAATGCCTTTTGATAGAGCGGTAAATATTGTTCAACAATGGACCAATCCAAAATAGAACCTCCCATCTAGGAATAATATAGCTATTGTAGCACTAAAGGACATGTTTGGATAATATGAATTTTTTATCACAATGATAGAAAATATTTATCATGTCTGTGATTTGAAATTTCCAGACAAAATTTTTGAAAGGATTCTGAAAAAGAGGTAAGATAGTTTATGTAAGAAAAAGTAAACGCTTACTTAACAAGGAGGACACTTTATGTCATATAAAACAAGCAATGCAGAAGGACCTGTAGATTTTATTAACACCTATGATTTGGAGCCAATGGCGCAACAAGTCATTCCTAAAGCTGCCTTTGGTTATATCGCTAGTGGAGCAGAGGATACTTTCACTCTACGCGAGAACATCCGTGCCTTTAACCACAAACTGATTGTTCCTCATACGCTTTGTGATGTTGAAAATCCAAGTACAGAGATTGAATTTGCAGGTGAAAAATTATCTTCACCAATTATTATGGCGCCTGTTGCGGCTCATAAATTAGCAAATGAGCAGGGGGAAGTAGCTACTGCGCGTGGTGTGCATGAATTTGGTTCTCTCTATACAACTAGTTCCTACTCTACCGTTGACCTTCCAGAAATTACGGAAGCTCTTCAAGGAACACCTCATTGGTTCCAATTTTACTTTAGTAAGGATGATGGAATTAACCGCCATATCATGGACCGTGTGAAGGCTGAAGGCTACAAAGCGATTGTCTTGACGGCGGATGCAACTGTAGGAGGCAATCGTGAGGTTGATAAGCGCAATGGTTTTGTCTTCCCAGTTGGCATGCCGATTGTTGAGGAATACCTGCCAGAAGGTGCTGGAAAATCAATGGACTTTGTTTACAAATCAGCTAAACAACGCTTGTCTCCACGCGATGTAGAATTTATCGCTGCTTACTCAGGTCTTCCTGTCTATGTGAAAGGGCCTCAATGCCGTGAGGACGTTGAACGTTCGCTTGCCGCAGGTGCTTCTGGTATCTGGGTAACCAACCACGGTGGCCGCCAAATCGACGGTGGACCAGCTGCCTTTGACTCACTTCAAGAAGTGGCTGAAGCAGTTGATAAACGTGTGCCAATTGTCTTTGACTCTGGTGTTCGTCGTGGTCAGCACGTCTTTAAAGCCTTGGCTTCAGGAGCAGACTTGGTAGCTATTGGGCGCCCTGTTATTTATGGCTTGGCTCTCGGCGGTAGTGTTGGTGTGCGTCAAGTCTTTGAGCACTTGAATGCAGAATTGAAGACAGTCATGCAATTATCTGGAACTCAGACTATTGAAGATGTCAAACACTTCAAACTCCGTCACAACCCATACAATCCAACCTTCCCAGTTGACCCTCGTGACTTGAAATTGTATTGATAAAGAAGACGGCCTTCACTTTATGTGGAGGTTTTTCTCGTGTTGAGAAAGGTTAACAAATCATAGCAAAGAGGAAAGGAGACTATATAAATATATTTTTCAGTCAAATATCTTGCTAGGGCTTTCAAATTCTGTTATACTGGTCCAGTATTTTTTTCGTATGTCGAAAAGAACTGTCTAATCTTGTAAGGGAAACTCTAATTCTCGTTTGTAATTGGAGTTTTTTGTTTATCAAAAGAGGATAGGCTTGTTTAGGTAGCTCTCTGCAAATGCCCTAGATGTTCTTTAAAAGTATCAAGTGTAATTACGATTTTGCTTGGTATCTCTTGGTGTTTTATTGATTACGAACGAGTAAAGAGAGGAAAAATAAATATGGAAACACAAGACTATGCATTTCAGCCAGGTTTGACCGTTGGAGAATTATTAAAAAGCAGTCAGAAGGATTGGCAGGCTGCAATCAATCATCGTTTTGTTAAGGAACTTTTTGCGGGGACAATTGAGAATAAGGTCTTAAAAGACTACCTGATTCAAGATTATCATTTCTTTGATGCCTTCTTATCCATGCTGGGTGCCTGTGTAGCTCACGCAGACCAGCTTGAATCCAAACTTCGTTTTGCCAAGCAATTAGGCTTTCTTGAAGCAGATGAGGATGGTTATTTCCAAAAGGCTTTCAAAGAGTTAAAAGTAGCAGAGAATGACTATCTAGAAGTGAACTTGCACCCTGTAACAAAAGCGTTTCAGGAGCTAATGTATTCTGCTGTGACTTCATCAGAC